>NZ_JARESQ010000009.1:0-321595 GCF_046028085.1 Paraburkholderia sp. RL17-380-BIE-A | reverse complement strand
TCTCGACGTACGCGAAGCAAATAGCCAACTTGTCAATTCCGAAAGCGTGATCGAAGCGCTGTCGCAGGCGAGCGAAACCCATCAGGCAGAAAGCCTGAAAGACGGTCACGACTCGCTTAAAACCTTTACCGATGCGACACAGAGCAGCGTAGCGGGCGCAACAGGTAGCGGCGGCAATACCGCAGGCGGAGGCACTGGCAACGCCAACGGCTTCAAGGAGCCGATCATGCTGTTCGCAACGCCATCGGGCATCGGGATGTCGACACAACGGTCAGCACACGTCGCTGCGACTGAGCATGTCAACATCATCAGCGGCCAGAGCACGCACATTGCGACAGGCAAGTCGCTGCTCGTGAGTGTTGCCGAAAAGATCAGCCTTTTCGCACAGAATGCCGGTATGAAGCTTTTCGCGGCGAAAGGAAAAGTCGAAATCCAGGCGCAAGGCGATAACCTTGAAATCACCGCCCAGAAGACGCTGAAGTTGCTCTCCGCGACGGAGAGGATCGATGCGGCTGCGAAGCAGGAAATTCTGCTCACGGCGGGGGGCGCGTACGTGCGCATTTCCGGCGGCAACATCGAGATTCATGCCCCCGGAAAAATCGATATCAAGGGAGCTCAGCATGCTTTCAGTGGCCCGACGAGTCTAGATCGAACCTACAACTCCGAGGGAAAGAAAGCAGACATGCGGATCCGTTACATGGACGCGGAGGGCAACGTGCCGGAAGGCGAGCCGATCAAGCTCGCGTCCGAGGACGGGGTGGTGCACAACGTTGTCCTGGATGGAGAAGGAAAAGGCGAGTTGAACGGAATCGATTTCGGCAGGTTCGTGGCCGACCAGGTCAAGCGAAGCGGAGAATAGCCATGGGCAATCGTCCCCTGATCCAACATACCGTGTGCATCGATTTGCCGGGTGAACCGGTCGAGTGCTGGGCCGAAAGCGATATCACCGTTCTGCTTCGCAAGCACCGCGACGTGATATTCGACGTGCACCTTCTCAAAGGGAAAAGCTACACCGTCGAAGCGACCGATGACTGGTTCTACGACACGCGAAAAAAACAGCGCGTAAAGAGCGCGACGTTCCAGGACGGCGAGCGTCTCCACGTTTGGATAGGTCGTGACTTCAAGGGTTTTCTTCTGTTGAAGGTCGGCACGATTGAGCTGCAACGCTACTCAATGTTGCTTCTCAACACGGATAACCACGGGGAAGACCCAAAAACAAAACCCGAACCAATTATCTTGACCTACGGAGCGCAGACAGGGATCAGCGCGTCTCCACAGCTCGCGCTGTTTGCTCCCGGCGGGAAGCCGTTCGTCACTCAGCCTGGGTTGGCCAGTCATTTTATGGAGCCGAGCTGGCAGACAGGTTTGACGCCTTACCCGAGCACGACGGCGTTCCTCGATGATCCATTCAGCTGCAAACGGCTTCTGCCGGTGAAGTTGCCGCCTGCCACTCATCCGGCACCTGAACAGATCGGGCATGTCTTTGAAGTGGACGTCACCACCATTCCTTCAGACCTGGTCAAGTTGCTCGAAACAGGCGGCGCTGACGAAACGGCCATTGATACTCAGAAAGTTGCGACGCGCAACTGGATCATAGGCCAATTCATTGGCACGGCTGGATACTTCGGCGACAATTTCCCGTGGGTGTCCGAGCTATGGAAGTCCAACTTCAGGCTATTGAGGATTGTCCACAGACGAGCCGGACCCAAGTGGTACATCGTCTTCAAAGGCAGTCTTAAATCCCGTGAGGAAATCACCGCGGCGAAATACTCGGTCAAGAACTCAAAGATATTCGCGATAACAGGCGGGGCGGGCTCGGCCGAGTCGATGGCGCAGTCGGCATGGAAGAGCGCTAAAGGCGCGGTGACGACCAAGGCTGGTGTCATCACGATTGTGCTCACCATCGGACTCGATTTTGCTGAGTGGTACAACGATTACAAGCAGGTCGACAATGCGGGGCATCGCAAGAAGGACTGGTTCGATCTGTTCGCAAAGATAGGAATTGATCTCGCCGTCGCCGGCCTGACCGCTGCGTTGACTTCATTGATAGTGGGTGGTCTGGCGACCGCCAGCATTGCTGCGGGTCTCGCCACCTTCCCAGTTGTCGCGACTGTAGCCATTGCGATCGGTGTCGCCGTTGGCGTTGGCTACGTCGTCAACCTGATCGACAAGAAGGTGCATTTTACGGATTGGGTCGCATCCAAGCTCCGCGAGGCGGCGGCGTTGTACGAAAAGAACATGCCGACTGACTATAATCCGTACTCGCCAATGTTTGGAGGAATGCCGTGACGCATGTTGCAGAGGATAGAGACACCAGAAGCCAACTGCGTTCCACGATCTTTCGCGGCCTCGGCGCCACCGTGCTGCTGCACGGATTCTCGATCGTTCTGGCGTTCGCGGCGTATCGCTACGACTTTGAGGTTTCGAGTTTGCCAGGACAGATCAACGTCGCACTGGCGGTGCTTTGCATTTTCTCGCCACTCGTTGCTCTATTGGTCTTTCGAAACACAAGACGATTTGTCGTTTACGGTTGGGTGCGATTGTGCAATCTACTATCGGCCTATACGTTGGTCGGTATTACGTTCTACTACTTCTATTTCATTTTCGCGCCCATCTCCACACCAGCCAGAACGATCGGCTTGTTGGTAGGCGGTATCCTTACGCTCTATTGGCTTGGATTTGCGTATCGTGCGCTGAGGACCTTCATTCAGAAATCAACGTTCGTCGAAAAAGCGTTTAGCGCCTCAGGCGCGTCGATTCAGTGCGACGACCGGTTCTTTGAAATTCTCAATAAGTTGTACGAGGAAAAGAATCCGTTCCCTGCCTGGCACACGTGGATCGTCATGGGAGTGGCACCTTTCTTTCTGGTGCTCAATCGGCTGCTGTCCACCTATTTCGGCTCGCAAGGGGTCTTATTTTTCATCGCGGCTATCACGTTTCCTGCATCACTTTGGCTCATTGGCCTCACGGTTCGAGTCTTTGTCACAATGATCCAATTACCGCTATCATTGGAAAAAGTCTCCGGCAAATCTGTCGAGATCAGTGCGGACGCTGTGTTTTAAAGTGTTGCGGCGAAGAAGCCACCTAGTGAGGGCTGGAAGCTTATCCTCCGGTCCGATTCTATTAAGAAATTTTGACCGTCGCCTGCGCAGCAATCGCATAGTTCTAGGGTCACGTTTTTCAAAGCATCGTCCACTCGGATATCGTGACAGACTTCGCAGGTTGATTTACTTACACACGGTGGCCCGATCAAATCGCGGCCTCCCGATCGCCCCGGCTTTCTGCAACCTTTAGAAAATGCGCCATTCCTTCTGCAAGGTTTATGTCCTCGCGGTCGTCTCGAGTCCCAGCGTGTCCAAACTAGGGAGGGCCCAACAATGATGTCCGGCGCCTTTGATTTTTGGACAGGAGAATTGACTGTTGACACAGGGGCGAAACTCGCGCCATGCCGCACGACTCGAGCGGACTTGATTGCAGCAGGTTGGACAACGCTGGACTCCCAGAGCGACTGGGAAACGTTAAGCGTCAACAAGATTATGATCTGGGGGTACTCGTTTGCGGTGTCGGCACGATTTCACGAGGGCAGGTTTGTCGCGATTGACTGCCTTTGGAATGATGGAAGCATCCTGAGGCAAGACTGGTCGGCCACTGAAGACGACCTCATTCGGGAGAAAAAAACTCTGTCCACACTAATCGCGTCAAAAGGGCAGACCGCACCTGCTGTCACTTCACTCGGTGTCGATGCGTTTGGATTTAGTTGGGGGACAATATCGGTTCGCGCCGATCCGCGGTCGATGATGGTCCTGCTGTCGATTGCGTATACCTGATCATCACGCGATCGCGCATGTCCATTTCAAAGAGGATGAGTGCGTCAAGGAAGACAGCGGCCAATGCCTGGACTTGTTTGCGGATCGTATTTCGTCGCGACAGGTCATGCTACTCGTGCGCTGCACTACAGAGTACCTAGCCCTGGGCCGCGCACAATCAAACGCCACCGACGCGAAGTGATGACAGCACCGTCGAGAACCTTGCCGGCAACCGGTACGACGTGGTGCTATAGCATCGGAGCCTACCAGCCTTCAACAATCGCGCTTCAAGGTGTGTCCCGAGGTATTGCAGGCGATGCCATCGGCGGCGCCGAAGCACTCGCGCGCATCAAAGAAGTGACCGACTCGAATACGCCGGTCAACGCGACCCGGGACGGGCAGCGGAAACTGCTTGTGCTTCTGCTCGCCAAGGACAGAGAGTGGTCCGACGATCTGACCGAAAACCTTACCTCGCATCCCGGCAACGATCCCGAGATGCCGTCACCTATCGCCCTATTTCCCAAAGTCATGTCATCGCTACTTGGAACGGACATGTTAGCGCCCGGACACACACCGAGCATGTGACGTCATTGCGTATTTCGGGGATGTCGAACGGACGTTTCGGCGAAGCCGAAATACGCAATGTCATGGTTTCGATCGATCGGGGATCGATGAAGCACGCGGCCGAATATCTGGAAAAGTCGATGTCCAAAGACTATGATCAGTACCCCATGATGTATGTGCCGTGAGACGGCATCCACTGGAAAGCGAACCGAGATGCCACGATCGCAATCGATGACGAAACCCGAGACCGAACCAAAAGACGCAGTTTGGGAGATGACGAAGAAAGCCACGCCGGCGAACTTCATATTTCCCATACTGGGCGCCGGCGTGTCGTACGCGGCATATGCAGATGATCTTGCAGTATCCGGATGGCCATGGAAAATCGGACTACTGGTTACGCTGGTTTGCCTCTTTGTACCGCTTACTGCCTCGACGATGTACCGCCGTTCGAATCTGCTGTGGGTATGCGGCTTGATACTATCGATTGCGACATTCGCTATGTACTTCTTCTTTGGCATATTCGCCTATTTCTACTATTTCGTGTTTGCACCGATGGCGCCCCTTCTGCGTTGGCCGGGGCTGCTTGGTGGAATTGGACTAACGCTGTACTGGGCTGGCATGTCAAGGCAAACGGTGTTGCATACGATCACAAACACCTCCTTCGTAAAACGGGCCTTCGAAGAAAACGCATCCGACTTTCGTTATCGAACGCAAGCGGGAATGGCACTGTTCGAGCGGCTCAATAAAGAGCGCTCGCCTTTTCCAAAAATCTATTCCTATATCGTTCTCGGTATCGCGCCGTTCTATCTGATACTGGGTCGGCTACTGTCGTCAAATTTCGGGGCGAACGGTGTGTTGTTCGCTTTGGCGGTGTTGGGCATGCCAGTGTCGCTCTGGTTTGCCGGCCTGCTTGTCCGCGTCTATCTCGTGATGGTCAGCCTACCTAGAAAACTGGAGAGGGAACATCACAAGCCGGTGTTGATAGCCGATTAGGAAAACGGGGCATTCTACGCAAGGCGATGCCGCATGCATATCTTGGGACCAAGGGCTTTTGCCGAGCGTCATGGAAACTGAAGGTAGAAAACGATCTGCAAATCTTCAAAGTCAGACTTCGATAGAAGTCGAACCCTGAGAGTCGACCAGTCTCGGTGGCGGATTGCACTGACAGATGCAGAGATCGTCGCCCAGTGCTACCCGTCAATCGTCCAGTCCAGTCATCGCTAGGCGCGGCCTGTCGCACGGGATTTTCCAGGTCGAATGGCAGCCTGAGCATGAGACATCGTCGCCGGGCCCAATTTGACGCCCCGGCAATTCGAATGCGGTTGATCAAGCGATGACAGTCCCGTTCGAAGTAGCGTTGTCACTGGTTAGAATCAGAAATCGCTTCGTGCTCGGTCTGTTCTTTGCCGGTCAGGCCTGGTCGCTGTAGGCGATCAATTGCCATTCAACCTGCGCGGTATGCTGTCGGGCTCCGATCCAGCGGTCTAGCAATACAACCTTTCGCGGCTCATGCACGACAACCGAGGGTAGCGTGTCTCCCTTCAGGAAGCGCCTCTGTGCGTCGCCAGTCTGACCCGCTTCGAGTTTCGCGCACCATACGCCGCCTTCCGGACATTGCTCACCTGTGCGCGCGACAGTACCAAGTGGCACCTTTGTCGCGACAGTTACCGGCCGCCCATTCTGCGATGTCCTACTCGAGGCTCCGGCCAGCGGCAGTCCCGTAGCCGGATCGAGACTCTTCTCCTTGCTCAGCTTGTCGATGAGTTCATCTGACGGCTTCTGCGGCGATACGGCCGCCGCCCGCTCTTTCTCCCACTGGAATGTGCCATCCCACTGCGGCAGTTTGGCTGGCGGCAGCGGGACGATCTTGTCGATGTCTGGGATCTTGGGGTTCTTGCCATCATTGCCGTTGATGAATTTGCCGATCAGCTCGTAGCGGCGTGTGCGCTCTGGATCGTTTGGCAAGCCGAGAAAATACAGGCGGTCTGATGGCGGCGGTCCTTTGAATCCGTTCCCCAAAAACGATGCTGACTGCGCATCGCCGCTCTCCACACCTTTCTGGAAAACCTTCACGGCATCAGACTGGAGGTCATCATTCTTAAGGTTGACACCCAGCGGACCCGCAGTTGCGCCGTAGCCCTGATCGACTGCACATTGACGCATCTGTCGAGCTATATCCGGGGCCTTGTCGTGCGGCGACAAAAGTTCGCCGACGTACCCTTGCGCTTCGGGGTTTCCCAAGTCTGCCGCTTTACGGAAGTAGCGTAGCGATGCCTCGGAATCTTGTTTCAAGCCGTAGCCGATTTCGAGGTAATGGCCAATATCGTAGTAGCCGCCCGGTATGCCCTGTTCAACCAGTTGCGTAGCAAGAGATATGGTTTCGTTTGGGGCATCAGGCGAATCGGCCAGGCCCTGCGAAATCAAGAGTTGCGCGTTGTGGTTGGCTTTGTAATGACCATGGGCTGCCGCAATCCGGTAGTAACGGACGATATCGTTAAAGTTCTTTGGACCATCAGCGCTCTGCAGAAAGCGGGCGTATTGGAACAGAACGTCTGCCTGAGGATCTAGGACCGGCAAATGGTCAGCCTCGTGCGTGCAGGTAAACGCAAGATTGGCGCGCACGGCGCTCATATCGGGCAAAGAGGTCAAGGGATCGTCCTTATGCGTACAACCAAACAGGCTGAAAAACAGTGCAGCAATCAAACATTTTCTGAACATGGTCAGTCCGAGTAACTGCGAACATTGGAGGTTCGCATAAAACCAACGAGAGACGCATACGGTGCCTTTTTGCCTGCACTTTGCAATTCCGTATTGTTTGTAATGATGTCGCGCCACGCACCGAAAGCTGTTTCGGGGTTATCGTCCGCGCCGCGGCCAGCAGTGTGAAGACTCCACAATCGCCGACGCAAATCTGCGGAAACCTTTCCGTTGTCGTGGCAGATGTTCAACTCGCTATCGGCCTCCATGCTACGCGTGTTGATGTTCGCGGAGCCGAGTGTCATGAAAGCATCGTCGACGGTCATTAGCTTCGCGTGCACGTAAACCGGGAGCCAAGTGCCCGGCAACGAATCAGGTGCAACTAAGGTGCACACATGAACCTTGAGTCCCGTGATCTCCGTGGGGACAATTTGCTTGCTGCGATCGGCCGCGTCACGGCGCTGTTGTTTAATGTCAGTCAGCTTTTGCCAAAGGTCCTGTTGATTCATTCTGTTCTGCTGGAGGTATTGCATCGCTCCAGCAGCGGATGAAAAATCAAATCCAGAGATTTCTACTTTCTTTTCTGCTTGCTGTTCCCGTTCCAGTTGCGCTTCCACGTCTTTTTGCTCGCTCTCCAGACTATCTGCTCGTTCCAGACGGGTCACTTCCGGGATCGTATCCTCACGGCCGAGTGCGTGGAGCATACGGTAAGTGTTGACTGTACCAGTACCGACTGCCGCGTCGGTGGAATTGGTGACGACGAAAAGATAGATGGGGTTCTTGGCGAGATCGCGCCCCCAGCTGGCTTGTTGTTTGACCGCCTGCTTGATCTTCTCTGCAAGCGGCGGCCATCTGAAATACTGGTTTTCGATAAAAATGTGTTTTGTGACATTGTTCACTGCCTGCAGGTACATCTTTTCGATGTCACGACTTCCCGCCTGTGATTGCGTACGTAACACCTGCGCCATCAAAGCCGTGTCGCCTGCCGTATTTCGATAGGCGCTCAACTGCGTGGCAGCGCGCTTGCGCGATTTGCCCAGACTTTGGCCCGTCGCGTCGTCCCATGCCTGACAGAAGTTGTCATTTAAATATTGCAGCACAGGGCCGGTGACCCGGCTCGAGATATCCTGCCATGGAGAAGGGCCACTGCGCCCAAAGCGAGGATGCATCCGTGCGAAACTGTGCGCGTCAGTGTCCCAATACTGATCCAGCATGTTATGACCCATGACGAAACCAAGCGCGAGGTCGGGATATTCATAATCGACCAGTACCATTTTCTGGTGGTGAGTGGGTTCGAGCGCGCCCATCGAAGCACTGTTTTGCGCAGCGGTTCGTGTATCTCGCGCCGAGTCTTCACCATGCCAAAAAGTACGCCAAGCTATTTCAATTCGATTGGCTGGGTTGAAATCTCGTGTGGCGAATTCGAAATTCTTGAATGCCTCTTTCCGATCAATCCGTCGCACCGCCGCATCGGCTAATGCCCCGGGCATGGGTAGACGCGAAGTTACATTGGTCAGGTTGGCACGCCTATACCACTCGGTATCGAATTCCAGTTCGGTGTTATTTTGGTAGTCGGGTGACAGCATCGACATGTGAGCATAGATCGATTTTCCGAGATAGGGCTTCACTGCGGTCGCCGCATTGTTACCAGGCATGTTGTTTTCGCTCCACTCCGCCAGGTGGATGTCATCCTGCCAGCAGAGCAGTCTCACCTTGATTCCTTCCTCTCCTTTCTGCACGAGGAGCTGACCGATCGGTACACCACTACCGTTGCGCTTGAAAAGCATCGACGGCTGAAAGCCCCAGCAGATGATATCGACGGAATGTTTTGCAAGGGCGATGGCGTCATATACCGCGCCGAATGCTTCTTCCCCATTCACCAACGGTCTAAACGTACAGGCCGCCGGATTGTATTCGGTTCGCTGCACAAACCACGGCAGAGTTGTCGTCGCGCTCTTCGTGCTGTTCAATGCGATCGGTGTGGTGATGGTCGAATTCGGTGTTGCCATGACCTATGCGTCCGAATAAGGGTTGAGCAGATCGTTGTATACCTGCCGGTGAGCGGCACGGTCTGCCGAGGTGTATTCGCTCCCCGGCATGCTTTCGTGAAACTGGAACCCCTGGTTCGCCAGCGCTCCATTGATCGCATCGCCCCGATAGTCAGCGGGCACCGGGATTTCATGAATCACACCATTCGCCAGTTCAAGTTTGTATTGCTGTGTGGTGACGTGATGATCAATGGGAAGCTGGCCGGTGCTGTCAATGACCCCTTGCTTTACTAGCGCGCCGTCCGCAAAGAGCTTGTACGGCATGCCTTCAGGAATGACAGTTGTTGCGGAGGGCGATGCGACGGTGTTGACCATCAATCGTTGCGTGGGCATATCCCTGAAAGTTGGGCTGTTGACATCCATCCGCGTCGGACCGCTAAACGAGTGTTGCGCACCCTTGATATCGATTTTCCCCGGCGCGTGGATTTCGATGTTGCCGTCCTTGATGCGGATATAGGCGCCACTCGATGTCACGAGAATCTCCTGTTTTGCAGCGGCCTGAATCGCGTCGGTCGCAGAGATTAGCTTTAACGTCTTCTGCGCGGTCATCTCGATATTGTCGGCGTGTGCCTGAACTTCGACTTTCCCTTTCGCCGCAAAGAACTTCATGCGCGCGTTTTGCGCAAACAGGCTGAGCTTCTCCGTCACGCTCGCGACGAGCGACTTGCCCGTCGCGACGTGAGTGCTTTGCTCACTGACCAGATTGATGTGCTCGTCGACGGTAATATGGGCTGACTTCTGCGTCGACAATGCGATGCCCGCCGGCGCCGCCATCAGCACAATGGGCCGCTTGAATGTGTTCGCGCTGCCTGTGCCGCCACCTGCAGTGTTCCCGCCGCTCGTGGATGCCCCCGTGGCGCTATTTTGGGTCGCATCGGTGAAGGTCTTCAGCGCCTCGTGGCCGCTCTTCAGACTTTCTGCTTGGGCGCTCTCGCTAGCCTGAGAGAGCGCATCCATCACGCTTTCAGAGTTGGCCAGTTGATCGCTCGCTGCACGTGCGTCGAGCGGCTGACTCGTGGTGGGATGGGTGGAAACGTACAACCCTCGATCGGCTCGAAGCGCGCCGTATGCGTCAGACTTCAGATCGAACCCGCTGCCGAGATAGCTGCCTCTCGTGTTGCCGCTTTGGTCGATGAGATATCCCAGATGCAGATGCGCATTCGTGCTGCTGCTATAGAGTTGCATGCGGTTCTGGCCCGTCGCATCATCCATCACCATCTGGTTGTAGCCGCTGCCTTGATACTCCTTGGACTTGTAGCCCGAAAGCAGACCATTGGAATGCCAGTGCGGTTGCGTCGCACCGTTATAGATGCGGCCCGTTACCAGCGGCTTATCGCAATCACCGCCTGCCCAATCGATCAAAACCTCTTCGCCGACTCTCGGGATATGAACACCGCCGTATCCGCCACCTGTATCGGACATCGCGACCCGCACCCAGCACGACGCCCTTTCGTCGCCTTCATTGAGCCGGTCCCAATGGAAATGCACCTTGATGCGGTTCAACGAGTCTGTATAGACTTCTTCGCCGTCCGGTCCAACCACGATTGCCGACTGTAGGTGCATCGACGGTTTGTGATGTTCAAACGGGCTGCGATATGGCACGACCTTGCGCTGCGCTTCGATTTCGACGAGGAAGAAACCCTCGCTGCCGTCGCTGTGGGCGACCACCAATCCGTCATGGAGCGCATGGTTCGACTTCGCTGCCGCCAGTTCGCTCTTCAAACTATGCGGGAAATCGGCGGCCTGAGTGGATGCCGGCAGATTGTTCTCAACGAACCAAGCGCTCTCGATGATGGCGAACTGCCGGTTCTGGGCGCTATCCGTTCCGTGCTCGGGGTGATTGTCTAGTTGGAACCAACGACCGGCATCGGCGCTTCGCACGCCGCCTGCAGCGAAGAAACGCTTTGCCCGCGACTCCCACTCTTCCATTCTGACCTTCGACAGGTGATCGCCGCGGTCCTGTTCGCCGTAGGTATAGGCGCCGGTGTACTCGTAGACCTCTGCTTGCTGCGGCAGATTCCCTTGGGTTGTGAGGGTTGGCACACTGGTGCCTTTCGGATTGTCCGGCGAGCTCGGCACCTTGTAATCGAAAGTGCGTGTCGTGAGCGTCGTGCTTTGCAGCGTTCGTGTGCCAGACCACTGCACGAGAGCATCGGCTTCGCTGTTGGTGCCCGCCCGATAGAACTGAATCGTTTGTGGAGAAAGCGGTTGAAATGAGTCGAGGTTGTCGGTGACGACGAGCGTATGCGACTTGCCGTCGCTAGCCTGTTCGAAGTATCCGAACAGGCCCTCACTTTCCAGCATCCGGTGGGTGAAATTCCAGTCGTCCTCGTATTGCATACAGACCGAACGCGAAGATAGCGGCTTGCTCAGAGCAAAACGAAATGCCGCTTGCGCCTGGGGATGCATGGTGAAGACATCGGTGAGGATCTGGTCCGCGGATTTGTCCTGCCAGATCCGCGCGTCTTTGCGGAAGCGCAGAAAATGCATCCATGATGCGAATCCGATCTGGTAACTTGTCAGTCCGCTTTCCGATCCGAGACGTCGCGCCGTGTGCACGTAGCCATGGTGTGGCAGATAGGACTTGTCAGCCTGCTGGATCCACAACGTGACGGGCTGCGCAATTAAGGTTTTGAGCGCGATGTTTCCAGATGCGGAAACGACATCAGCAGTAAATTCGAAATGGCGGCCAATCCGTGAATAACCGACAATCCGCTGTGGCAGCAGAATATTATCGCCGAGCTGGCTATCCAGTTTCAGGAGGCGGTCACTCTGGACGAGTCCACCAGTTATTGCCCCGATTATGGTCTGCGCTCCCATACCGCCGCCTCTTCTTGTTAGCTGATTGAGCCATCGCGCTCAGCGCGATTTTACAAAACTTCAGACTAGTCAGCCAGCTAGCCAATATCAACCACTGTAAAACGGTATTTATTTCTATAATCAGAATATGCGCATGGCATATCGGTAAATTCTGTTAAATGATCTTTGACAGGCTCTCCTGTTTTGCCAGATGGATTACGATGCACCGGTTCGAAAACGGCGCAACCAAATAACACGATTCATGTCGCAGAGTCGCGAGAAAAGGCCGGCAATCAGTCAATGTCCTTGCAACGGCCGTCGGGTAACCCGAGGCGCAAAAAACGGAGTAAACGCGCCCCGTATGAACCGACGCAAAAAAATCCGTCAGATCGAAGCGCGTCACTACCGCTTTCGCCGCATGCGGCGCGGCAAAGGTCACGATATTCCGGTCACGTCGAAAACCATGCACCGATTCGTGAGGCGGAATCCGGTCGAGAAAACCCGACAAAACTTTGCGTTGTAGAGCCCGCAACCGTGGCTTGGGAATCTCGATGATCCGGCAGCGACCGTCGCGCTTCTCGTTCGCCTTATACGAATAGTGATGAAGCGGCGTCGCAGCACTTTGCGCCGGCATGCGCCAACGATCGGCAAACCAGTGCGATTCGTCCTGCTCAATGCCTAGCCAAGCGGCCAGATCGCCGAGCGTCGGCAACTGAGGCAAGGCTACGTCATGTAACCACGGCAGGGGCGGTCGCTGAATAGGCGGCCGCGTCAGCACGCGAACCACTGTCGGCGGCTGCTCGCTGCGCCACGCTGATACGAAGGCGGGCATCCCTGCCACGACCGTCGACAATTCCTTGCGCCCGACGTTATCCCACCTCGCAGCAAATCTCTTCTCCACATGGCGCGCCAATCCTTTCATCCAGCTGGTGGCCTCGCCTAATGCGAGTGTCATCCGCTCGACCATTCCCACAGGCTCAGCCGAGCCCGCCAGCATGGCATCGGCCATCGCGTAGGTAACGTGTTGCAGCGAAGATAAGGACATAGCGAGGGAAGGCGGGGCGGCCAGTCAACGCGTCTTGTGCTGCGTGAGCGCTCTTGCGCAACGCGCAACTGACGCTCATGCGACGAACTGCGGAGTAGTGTCGATCCACGGGGTAGCCCCGTAGTGCCCGGAACCGATGTGGCCTGTATCCAGGCGGGCTTGACCAGCCGTCCCGCGTGGCGACGATAAGCGAGCCGGCCGAAGCTTGTCAACGCACTGGCACTACGAAGTGATTTTTCGCGAAACATGAATGGCGTTTATCTGACGGTCGCATCGTCGATACCATGTCGAAACTCAACACGCCGAGCGCGAGCCCAGCACCAAGGTTTCGCAACGTCGCGTGCCCTCAACTTATCCACACCCTCCTCTGGACAACTTTTGTACAACCCACCTGACACATTGTGGGCGAAACCTTGATAAAAACGCGATGTCACCAACTCGCACAAAAGTTTTCCCTGGCTCCGTGTTCCTGTTCGCGCACGCTCCGCAGGGTTATCGATTCCGCATCGCCTTGATCCGTAAACGAAGTTTCAGGTTATCCACAGAAGAACGCGAGGCTTGTTAACTATTACTACGTATACATATACAAAGACTATAAAAACCAGAGAGGCACCCGCGCGGCACGCTGCACAAGCGAGCATTGCCGGCAGGTAAACCCTCAAGCCAGCGGTAAACAGATCTCCGTAACGAGATCAGCAGGCGCCGTATCCTTCGGGCTATTCAGATACTCCTCGAACACCGGCGCGTCGGCGGCTTCTCGCCCGGATTGCACGAGCCACGTTCCATACAGCCACTCATAAGCCGCACGCATATCGCTATACGGTCCTTGATGTCGCAACACCGCGTACTCACCGCCCTTCACATGCGCCACGGAAACCGGCGGACTCACCGTCACGGACGCCAGAACCGGATGCGGCAACAACACCCCAGCCTTAGACCGCAACTCACTCTCCGCAACGACACCCGGATCGTCGTAGTAAACACCGATCATGCGCATCTGCGCCGCGAGCAGATTATGTTTCGCCAGCCAACCGAACAGCGCATCGAACGCTTTGCCGATCTGCATATACGGGCCCACGTGATCCACCGACAAAACCTCCATCGGCTCCACGTGACGAATCACCACTTCACGCAATGTCATTTGATCGTCTCCTGATAGCACCGGTCGAAACCGGCTATGTGTGCCTTGCTTGCGATACTGTGCCGGCGGCATGCCGAACACAGCGCGAAAGGTGCGGGAAAAAGATTGCAGACTGCTGTAGCCGGAGCGTTCGGCAATCTCCGGAATCGGCATCGAGCCGTTCGCCAGATAGCCGGCCGCGCGATGCAGCCGTAAACGTCGCACGGTGGTGGCGACCGTCTCGCCATACATCGCCTGATAAATCC
The DNA here is from genome assembly GCF_046028085.1 of Paraburkholderia sp. RL17-380-BIE-A. Lineage (NCBI taxonomy): Bacteria > Pseudomonadati > Pseudomonadota > Betaproteobacteria > Burkholderiales > Burkholderiaceae > Paraburkholderia > Paraburkholderia sp. RL17-380-BIE-A. Next base: position 307,250 of record NZ_JARESQ010000009.1, on the reverse strand, counting down.
GGTGCCAGTGATACGGCGAGAGGCAGGCGATTTCCGCCAGACGATCGATATCGAGCGGTTGGTCCAGATGATCGTAAATATGGTCGAGCACGCGGCCGAGCCGGGATTCATAGCGAGCTCGATTACCTGATTCATTCATGGCTGGATCAACGTGAGAGCTGTCGAACGGATGTGCGCCAAAGTATCACGTCCGCGTTTACCAAATCCTGCGAAGTTCACCTGAACTCAGCGGTAAACATACGCTGCAGTTAAGCGCCCGCTGACACCGCCACGCCGCAAAACTTTGCCGAATTTCGATAACACCTCGAATAATGGCTCACTACCATCGGCTGAAACCTGTCCGCCCATGCACCGCAAAGCCTTGCGGGATCGAGCCGGCGGCACCGTCAGGGAGCACCCGATGAAATCAGAGTCCAACAATCAGCATGTCGGCAAAGTCACGCATCACGAGTTGAAGCAGACGCTCGGCACGTGGCAGCTGTGGGGCATCGCGGTCGGTCTCGTCATTTCCGGCGAGTATTTCGGCTGGAGCTATGGCTGGGCAAGCGCCGGCACGCTCGGCTTCGTCATCACGGCGATTTTCATTGCCGCGATGTATACGACGTTCATTTTCAGTTTCACCGAACTCACCACCTCGATTCCGCACGCGGGCGGCCCGTTCGCGTACGCCCGTCACGCTTTTGGTCCGACCGGCGGTTATCTGGCCGGCGCGGCGACGCTCGTCGAATTCGTGTTCGCGCCACCGGCCATCGCGCTTGCGATCGGCGCCTATCTGCACGTGCAGTTTCCGGGTCTCGAGCCGAAACATGCGGCGATGGGCGCTTATCTCGTCTTCATGGCGCTGAATATCGTCGGCGTGCAGATTGCCGCGGCGTTCGAGCTGTGCGTGACGCTGCTCGCGATCTTCGAACTGCTCGTTTTCATGGGCGTCGTGTCACCCGGTTTTCAGTGGTCGAACTTCGCGAAGGGCGGCTGGTCGGGTGCCGACACCTTCAGCATGGGTTCGTTTCACGGCATGTTCGCGGCGATTCCGTTCGCGATCTGGTTCTTCCTTGCGATCGAAGGCGTGGCCATGGCGGCCGAAGAAGCCAAGAATCCGAAGCGCTCGATTCCGATTGCCTACGTCGCCGGCATTCTGACGCTGGTGGTGCTTGCCGTCGGCGTGATGGTGTTTGCCGGCGCGGCTGGCGACTGGACCAAGCTGTCGAACATCAACGATCCGCTGCCGCAGGCGATGAAGTTTATCGTCGGCGAACATAGCGGCTGGATGCATATGCTGGTGTGGCTCGGCCTGTTCGGGCTGGTCGCGTCGTTTCACGGCATCATCCTCGGCTATTCGCGGCAGATCTTCGCGCTGGCACGGGCGGGCTATCTGCCGGAGTGGCTCTCGAAGGTGCATCCGCGCTTCAAGACGCCGCATCGTGCGATCCTTGCGGGCGGCGTGGTGGGCATCGCGGCGATCTACAGCGACGAGCTGATCCAGTTCGGCGGCCAGACGCTGACAGCGAACATCGTGACGATGTCGGTATTTGGCGCTATCGTGATGTATATCATCAGCATGTTGTCGCTGTTCAAGCTGCGTCGCACCGAGCCGAACATGGAGCGCCCGTTCCGCGCGCCGCTGTTTCCGGTTTTTCCGGCGTTCGCGCTGGTGGCCGCGGTGATTTGTCTGGCAACCATGGTCTACTTCAATTTTCTGGTGGCGGTCGTGTTCGCAATCTTTCTCGCGCTGGGCTACGTCTACTTCCTGTTGACGCGGCATCAACGCGAAGCCGCGCCGGCGGACGCGTTGCTCGAGGAATGACGGATCGAGCCGCTGCTCGAGCAGCGGCGATGGAGTCGTAAAGATGAGCTACACCGAGACGATCGGCAGCCGCACCTACCGCTTTGCCGATCTGAAGACACTGTTGGCGAAAGCCAGTCCGCAGCGTTCCGGCGACCAGCTCGCGGGCGTGGCGGCGGCGAGCGAGGAAGAACGCGTCGCCGCCAAGATGGCGCTCGCGCAATTGCCGCTGCGCACCTTCCTCAACGAAGCGTTGATCCCCTACGAAAGCGACGAAGTCACGCGCCTCGTGATCGACGATCACTCGCCGCAGGCATTCGCCGAAATCGCGCATCTCACGGTGGGCGATTTTCGCAACTGGCTACTGAGCAGCACGACCAATGCCGACGCGCTCACACGTATCGCCGCGGGTCTCACGCCGGAGATGGTCGCAGCGGTGTCCAAACTGATGCGCAATCAGGATCTGATTGCGGTAGCGCGTAAACGTCCGGTGATTACACGCTTTCGTAACACGGTCGGCTTGCCGGGCCACATGTCGGTGCGCTTGCAACCGAATCATCCGACCGACGACGTCAAAGGCATTGCCGCCTCGATGCTCGACGGCCTGATGTACGGCTGCGGCGACGCGATGATCGGCATCAATCCGGCCAGCGACAATCTCGCCGCGATCACCAAGCTGCTGCTGATGATCGACGACTTCCGCCAGCGCTATCAGGTGCCGACGCAATCTTGCGTGCTGACCCACGTCACCAATACGATTGCCGCGATCGAAAAAGGCGCGCCCGTCGATCTGGTGTTTCAGTCGATTGCCGGCACGGAGAAAGCGAACGCGGGCTTCGGCATTTCTCTCGCGCTGCTGCAGGAAGCGTATGAAGCGGGCCTTTCGCTCAAGCGCGGCACGGTCGGCAACAATCTGATGTACTTCGAAACGGGCCAGGGCAGCGCGTTGTCGGCGGATGCGCATTTCGGCGTGGATCAGCAAACTTGCGAAGTGCGCGCCTACGCAGTCGCGCGCAAGTTCAATCCGTTCCTTGTGAACACTGTGGTCGGATTTATCGGACCGGAGTATCTCTACGACGGTAAACAGATCACGCGCGCCGGTCTCGAAGATCATTTCTGCGGCAAACTGCTCGGCGTGCCGATGGGTTGCGACATCTGCTACACGAACCATGCCGAAGCCGATCAGGACGACATGGACAATCTGCTGACGCTGCTCGGCGTAGCGGGCATCAACTTCATCATGGGCATTCCAGGCGCTGACGACGTCATGCTCAATTATCAAAGCACGTCTTTCCACGACGCACTTTACGTGCGTGAGGTACTCGGCTTGCGCCGCGCGCCGGAGTTCGAAGAATGGCTGGAGTCGATGCAGATCACCGACTCGCGCGGTGCCTTGCTCAGTGCTTCGGCACAACAACCGCTGCTGGAAGGCGCGCCCGACTGGATGGGCATTGCATGAGCGACTTCCTCGAAAAGAATCCATGGAACGCGCTGCGGCGGTTTACCAATGCACGTATCGCGCTGGGCCGCGCGGGCAATAGCCTGCCGACTGCACCGCTATTGGCGTTCAACCTGTCACACGCGCAAGCGCGTGATGCCGTGCATCATCCGCTCGATACGGACGTGTTGCACGAGCAACTGCGCGCGCAAAACTTCAACACGCTCGACGTGCATAGCGCCGCGCCCGATCGCGAGCATTATTTACGGCGTCCTGATCTCGGCCGACGTTTATCGGAAGCGAGTCGCGTAGCGCTGGCGGCTGTCGCCGACGATTCGCCCGAGGTGGTCTTTGTCATCGGCGACGGTCTTTCGGCGTTCGCCGCGTCGAAGCAAGCTCTTCCGCTGCTGCAAGCGGTCGTTCCACGTCTCGCGGATTGGAAGATTGGCCCAGTCGTGGTCGCGCGTCAGGCGCGCGTTGCGCTGGGTGATGAGATCGGCGAATTGCTGAATGCCAAGCTGGTGGTGATGCTGATCGGTGAGCGACCGGGTTTGAGTTCGCCCAATAGCCTCGGCATCTATCTCACGTACGCGCCGAAAGTCGGCTGCAGCGACGCGCAGCGCAACTGTATTTCGAACGTGCGCCCTGAAGGACTCGACTATCCGTTGGCCGCACACAAACTGCACTATCTGCTGACGCACGCAAGGCGTCTGGGTCTCACCGGCGTCGGCCTGAAAGACGACAGCGATGCGCTGCTGGCAGAGGCACCAGCAGCACCCTCGATCAGCGACGATTCAAACCCTGGCACCGCATAACAGATCGCACACAGGATCAAGCATCGGCCCGCTGCACCGGATGCGTTTCGAGCCACGCGTTCTCGTCGTCTTCGAAAAGACGGGAGCGCGTCAGGAAACGTAAGCCGCTCGGCCGCTCCAGCGAAAACATTCCGCCGTTGCCCGGCACCACGTCGATGATCAACTGTGTGTGCTGCCAGTATTCGAATTGCGATTCGCTCATGTAGAACGGCACGTTCGCAATCGTGCCGAGTTTCACGTCGGACGAGCCGACCATAAACTCGCTTTGCGGAAACATCATCGGCGCGCTGCCGTCGCAGCATCCGCCGGATTGATGGAACAGCACGGCCCCGTGCTCGGCGCGCAACTTGTCGATCAACTCGACGGCAGCCGGCGTTGCGATTACGCGGGCGACTTCCTTCTTATCAGCCATCACATGCCCTTGCAAAAAAGAGAGCGAGCCGCACAGTGCGGCTCGCCCGAACAGGAGCGCGGTGCTTAGAAGAAACCGAGCGGCTTGTCGCTATAGCTGACCAGCAGATTCTTGGTCTGTTGATAATGGTCGAGCATCATCTTGTGATTCTCGCGGCCAATACCCGACTGCTTGTAGCCGCCGAACGCCGCATGCGCCGGATAAGCGTGGTAGCAGTTCGTCCACACGCGGCCCGCCTGGATCTGGCGGCCGAAGCGATAGGCGCGCGTGCCGTCGCGCGTCCACACGCCGGCGCCGAGACCGTAGAGCGTATCGTTGGCAATCTCGAGCGCTTCTTCTTCCGTCTTGAACGTCGTGACCGACACGACCGGCCCGAAGATCTCTTCCTGGAAGATGCGCATTTTGTTGTTGCCGCGGAAGACGGTCGGCTTTACGTAATAGCCTTTGCTCAACTCACCGCCAAGCGTATTGCGTTCGCCGCCAATTAGACATTCGGCGCCTTCCTGTTTGCCGAGGTCCACATACGAGAGGATTTTTTCCAGCTGTTCCTGCGAAGCCTGCGCGCCGATCATCGTCTTGGTATCGAGCGGATGCCCTTGCGTAATCGCGGCGACACGCTTGAGCGCACGCTCCATGAAGCGGTCGTAGATCTTTTCATCGATCAACACGCGCGACGGACAGGTACACACTTCGCCCTGATTCAGCGCGAACATCGTGAAGCCTTCGAGCGCTTTGTCGAAATAGCTGTCGTCCTCGCTCATCACGTCCGCGAAGAAAATATTCGGGCTTTTGCCGCCGAGTTCGAGTGTGACGGGAATGATGTTCTGGCTCGCGTACTGCATGATCAGCCGCCCGGTCGTGGTCTCACCGGTAAACGCGATCTTGGCGATGCGCTTGCTGGAGGCGAGCGGCTTGCCGGCTTCAAGACCGAAGCCGTTCACCACGTTCAGCACACCCGCGGGCAGCAGGTCCTGAATTATTTCGACCAGCACGAGAATCGAAGCGGGCGTTTGCTCGGCAGGCTTGAGCACCACGCAGTTGCCGGCGGCAAGCGCGGGCGCGAGTTTCCACACCGCCATCAGGATCGGGAAATTCCACGGAATGATCTGGCCGACCACGCCGAGCGGTTCATGGAAGTGATAAGCGACCGTGTCGTGGTCGATCTCGGAGAGCGAGCCTTCCTGCGCGCGCACGGCGCCGGCGAAATAGCGAAAGTGATCGATGGCGAGCGGAATGTCGGCGGCCATGGTTTCGCGCAACGGCTTGCCGTTGTCGATCGTCTCGGCTACGGCGAGACGCTGCAGGTTCGCTTCCATCCGGTCGGCAATGCGGATCAGGATATTCGCGCGATCCGCGGCGGAGGTCTTGCCCCACGCCGTTTTCGCACGATGCGCGGCATCGAGTGCGAGTTCGACGTCGGCTTCACGCGAACGCGGAATCGACGTGAACGCCTCGCCGGTGATCGGCGACACATTGTCGAAGTACTCGCCGCCCACGGGTTTCACCCACTCGCCGCCGATAAAGTTCGCGTACTGCTTTTTGAACGGGAATTCGGTGGTCAGGAATTGCATCTCTGCATGGTTCATCTGTGTGCTCCTCACATGTTTGAATGGGCTATATTCGGCGCGATATTTCGCTTGGCCGCCTCAGGGTAGAGCCAGAAGCGTGCCAATGCACCGTGCTGGTGACCCATGCACACGCGGCAGGCACTAGCGCACGGCATGGCGCACGAGATTGTTCAGTCGCTATCAAGGGGGCGTCACAATTTTGAGCAATGCACGCAGTGCTGTTCATCCATTGAACAGTGGGCCTGTGGGCTGGCGGTACGATTCGAGTGGCGAGGCGTCGGAGTCGTTCGGCATGGGAATTGCCTTTCCCTGTCACCCTCATGTTCCGTTTGCGCAGATCCGGTATGACGATCGACACTTTCCGCGATAGCCTGGCCGCTTCGGTGCTCACGCCGCAGCCGAGCTTCTGCGTGCAGACCCGCGTCGCCCATGATGCCGACGAGCAGGCGCGCAATCTTCATGGCTGGAGCCAGACCTACGATCAGTTGACGGCGGGGTGTTTTATCGGCGGCCTGACGGAGCTGTGTCTCGACCACATGCAGGTGTTCGTCGAAACGACCAGCCACACGCTGCGGCAAACCTGCGAAGTGCAAAAGGACGCCTACTGGTTTGGCATTCCGACTTGCCCTGCCGGTTCCGGCCGCATCGACGCGCAAGTGATCGCCGGCGACGCGCTCGCGTTCCGTCCGGGCGGAATCGAATTTGAGCTGCTCACCTCTGCGGGTTACGAGATTTTTGGTGTGGTGGTCAAAGGCGAGGTGCTGCGCCGTTACGCGGAGCAAGTCGAGCGCATCGGTCTGGCCGACCCCGTGCCGAATACGCAAGTCGTGCCGATCGGCATGGCGCGCAAGGAACAGTTGTGCGCCACGCTGCGTCAGTTGCTCGACGATGGCGCCGTGCGCGGCACGCCGCTATCGTCGGTTGCTCGCAACAATCTGCAGGCCGCGGTGCTGGCTTCGCTGTTCGACGTCGGTGCGTTGCCCGCTTTGGAGTCAGCTTCGGAGCAGGTTGTGATGCCGACGCGGCCGCGTCGGCAGTCGATCGTGTCGGAAGCGCGCGACTATGTGCTGTTCAATCGCGACCGCGCGGTGAGCGTGCCGGAGTTGTGCGAGCAGTTGCATGTCAGCCGGCGCACGCTGCAATACTGCTTTCAGGACGTGCTCGGCATGGCGCCCGCCACGTATCTGCGCGCGATTCGCCTGAATGGCGCGCGGCGTGATCTGTCGAGCGCATCGCGCGAATCGCGCTCGGTGCAGGACGTCGCGGCGGCTTGGGGCTTCTGGCACCTGAGCCAGTTTGCGACCGATTACCGGAAGCTCTTCGGCATGCGGCCTTCGGATACGTTGAAGGCGGCGATCGGCGCTCACGGGGAGACGGCCGGCGCGGTGAACGCGGTCGCGCACTGACCTGGCCGGCTGCAAGCGCCGTGCGCTGCACCGCAACTGCAAAACTGGCTATGCCGTCACTTGCGCAACAGCCGCAACCCGTTCGCGACCACCAGCAGGCTCGCGCCGACATCGGCGAAAACGGCCATCCACATCGTGCCGAGGCCGATCACGGTCAAGACGAGGAACACGCTCTTGATGCCCAATGCAAGCGTGATGTTCTGCACCAACACCGAATGCGTCGCCTTCGACAGGCGAATGAATGCCGGAATTTTGCGCAGGTCGTCGTCCATCAAAGCGACGTCGGCGGTTTCGATTGCCGTGTCGGTGCCCATCGCGCCCATCGCGAAGCCGATGTCGGCGCGTGCCAGCGCGGGCGCGTCGTTGATGCCGTCGCCGACCATGCCGACCGTCGCGTGATCGCTCGACCACTGCGCGACCGCGTTGAGCTTGTCTTCCGGCAACTGATTGCCGAGCGCTTCGTCGATACCGACCTGCTGCGCGATCGCGGCGGCGGTGTGCGGGTTGTCGCCGGTCAGCATCGCCGTGCTCACGCCGAGGCGCTGCAATTCGGCGATGGCGGCGCGGCTCGTCTCCTTCACCGTATCGGCGACCGCGAACAGGGCCAGCACGCGTTCGGCGTCCGCCAGCATCACCACGGTCTTGCCCTGGCGTTCAAGCCCGTCGAGCCGTGATTCGAGCGGCGCCGAACAGCGTCCGAGTTCTTCGATCAACCGATGATTGCCGAGCCAGTAGGGCAAGCCGTCGATCTCGCCGCGCACGCCGCGTCCCGCGAGCGCCTCGAAGGCGTCGACCGTCAGATGGCTGACGCCGTCGGCCTTCGCGGCCGCCGCAAGCGCCATGGATACCGGATGATCCGAGCGTCCCGCGAGGCTCGCCGCAAGCGCGCGGCAACGGACGGCGTCGACCTCGGCAAGTATCTCGAACTCGGTTTGCACGGGCTTGCCGTGGGTGAGCGTGCCGGTTTTGTCGAGCGCGAGCCGGGTCAGCTTGCGGCCCCGTTCGAGAAATGCGCCGCCCTTGATCAGAATGCCTTTGCGGGCGGCCGCGGCGAGACCGCTGACGATCGTCACCGGCGTCGAGATCACGAGCGCGCACGGGCACGCGATCACCAGCATCACCAGCGCCTTGTAGATCCACGCTTGCCACGATCCGCCGAAGAGAAGCGGCGGCACGATGGCCACGGCGAGCGCGACGGCGAACACGATCGGCGTATACACGCGGGCGAACTGATCGACGAAGCGCTGCGTCGGCGCCTTGGTGGCCTGCGCTTCTTCGACTGCATGGATGATGCGGGCGAGCGTCGTATTGCCGGCGGCGACGCTGACGCGATAGTCGAACGAGCCGGTCTGGTTGATCGTGCCGGCGAACACCGCGTCGCCCGTCTCCTTGTCGACCGGCAGGCTTTCGCCGGTGATCGGCGCCTGATTCACACTCGAGCGGCCCGCCACGATCTCGCCGTCGAGCGCGATCCGCTCGCCCGGCTTTACGCGGACCACGGCGCCGGGCGCAATCGCCTTGAGGTCGATGGACCGCCAACTGCCGTCGGGCTGTTGCACGCTGGCCTGGTCGGGCGTGAGTTGCATCAGGCCCTGGATCGCATTGCGGGCGCGGTCGAGCGACTTCGCCTCGATCAGTTCGGCGATGGTGAAGAGCACCATCACCATGGCGGCTTCCGGCCATTGCCGCAGGATCAGCGCGCCGGTCACCGCGATGCTCATCAGCGCGTTGATGTTCAGGTTGCCGTTGCGGATTGCAAGCCAGCCCTTCCTGTACGTCGTGAGGCCGCAGGAGAGGATGGCGACGATCGCCAGAGCCGCAGACACCCAGACCGGCGTGCCGAGCCAGCCTGCGGCCTCTGAGCCGGCCGCGGCCACACTGGCGAGCACCAGCGGCCACCACGGCTTGGGCGGCGTGTGCGGAGCTGCGGTGGGCGGCGCGTGCGGATCGGCGTCCGCCAGTTCCGGCGTGAAATCGAGCGAACGGAGCGCGGCGAGGATCGAGTCGAGCGCCTCGGGCGCGTGGACCACCGTCAAGACCCGCTGCATCAGGTTGAAGTCCATGCTGCGCACGTGCGGCATGCGGCTGAATTTCTTGCGGATCAGCGCTTCCTCGGTCGGGCAATCCATCTGCATGATGCGGATGGCGGTGCGCAGGTCGCTGCCGACGGCTTCCGGTTGCGGCAGCCGGACCGGTGCCGACGCGGCTCCCGCCGTCGCGCAACAAGGTGTGTCGGCGGGACTGTGAGCGTGGCGATGGTGGCCGTGGTCGTGGTCATGGTCATGGCCGTTGCCATGGTCATGAGCGTGGTCGCCGTGGCCATGGTCGCACTTCGCGCCGTGACCATGAGCCGGTTCATGCGCATGAGCATGGCCGTCGTGCCCGTCGGTACAGGCTTTCGCCCGTTCAAGGCGGTCGGTTTCGGCATGGTTGGCTTGAGGCATGGTGGCTTCCTGGTTCGATTTGTGGTCTAGTAAACACCTTGAAGCCACTACAAGGTCAAGGCCGCCATCCGGAGGGTCCATGAAAATCGGCGAATTGGCGAAAATCGCCCATTGCACGACCGAAACCATCCGTTTCTACGAGAAAGAGAGCCTGTTGCCGGAAGCGGAGCGCACCGAGGCCAATTACCGCAGTTACACGGCAAAGCACGTCGAACGGCTGCGTTTCATCCGTAATTGCCGCGCGCTCGACATGACGCACGACGAAATCCGTGCGTTGCTGCGTCTGACGGACGCGCCGGCCACCGGCTGCGGCGGCATCAATGCCTTGATCGACGAGCACATTGCGCACGTCGATACCCGCATCGACGAACTGAAGCAGCTCAAAGTGCAATTGACCACCTTGCGCGAGCAATGCCACGGCGAACAGGCCGTGGAAGATTGCGGCATCGTGCACGGGCTCAACGAAATGGATGTGAGCGCGCCGCGTGCGCGGCATACGCACCTGGGTTGATAGCTTTCGGCCGTCGTCACCCCGACGGCCGCGACCCATTCACGGCCGGGCCGCTCGTGCGGCCTGCCGGATCAACAATCGAATCCAGTTGGAGAAGCAACGTGTTTACCTGTAGAAATCAATCCTGCGAAGCCCAGTGGGAGCAATCGGACGTCGTCATCAAGAACGAAGGGCAGGGCCTCCTGTTCCGTTGCCCGATGTGCGGCGCGCGCAATTACGTCGAGCGTTTCGACGGGGACGACGGCTCGGTGTTGTACGAGCAGATCGAAGGCCGTCCCGCCCCCGGCCCCATGGCCGAATAGTTTTTGCCTTCAGCAGCCTCTTGCCGACTCCAGCCGATTGCGAGCCATCACACCTATGAACAGTCCCACCACCGCCGGCGCGCCGTTTAGCCAGCTACCGCTGCCGCCCGCGACGCTCGCCAACCTGACCCAGCTCGGTTACGTCGAGATGACGCCGATTCAGGCCGCGAGCCTGCCTATCGCGCTCGCCGGCCACGATCTGATCGCCCAGGCGAAAACCGGCAGCGGCAAAACCGCGGCGTTTTCGCTGGCGCTGCTGGCGCGCCTCGACGCGCGCAACTTCGCCGTGCAGGCCATGGTGCTGTGCCCGACGCGCGAACTCGCCGATCAGGTCACGCAGGAAATCCGGCGCCTTGCGCGCGCCGAAGAAAACATCAAGGTGCTGACGTTGTGCGGCGGCACGCCCATGCGTCCGCAAACGGCGAGTCTCGAACACGGCGCGCACATCGTGGTCGGCACGCCGGGCCGCATCATGGATCACCTGGAGCGCGGGAGCCTGCCGCTGCAGTCGCTCAACACGCTGGTGCTCGACGAAGCGGACCGCATGCTCGACATGGGTTTCTTCGACGATATCGCGACCGTCGTGAAGCAGTGCCCGAAAGAACGGCAAACGCTGCTGTTCTCGGCGACGTATCCCGAAGGCATTGTCAAACTGAGCCAGCAATTCCTGCGTAATCCGAAGGAAGTCAAACTCGCCGAGCGGCATGACAACACCAAGATCCGTCAGCGCTTCTATGAAGTGACCGAAGACGGGCGTCTGCACGCGGTCGGTCTGCTGCTGAACCACTATCGCCCGGTGAGCACGCTGGCGTTCTGCAATACCAAGCAGCAATGCCGCGATCTGCTCGACGTGCTGCGCGCGCAGGGATTTCATGCGCTCGCGCTGCATGGCGAACTCGACCAGCGTGAACGCGATCAGGTGCTGATCCAGTTCGCCAATCGCAGTTGCTCGGTGCTGGTAGCGACGGATGTCGCCGCGCGCGGTCTCGACATCGCGCAGCTCGAAGCGGTGATCAACGTCGACGTGACGCCGGATCCGGAAGTGCACGTGCACCGCATCGGCCGCACGGGCCGCGCCGATCAGGAAGGCTGGGCGCTGAGTCTCGCGAGCATGAACGAGATGGGCCGCGTCGGCAGTCTCGAACAGGCGCAAAAGCGCGAGGTCGAGTGGCACAAGCTGTCCGAACTGACAGCGGCGAGCAACGAGCGACTGTTGCCGCCCATGGAAACGTTGCAGATTCTCGGCGGGCGCAAGGAAAAGATCCGCCCCGGCGACGTGCTCGGCGCGCTGACCGGCGAGGCGGGTTTCGCCGGCTCGCAGATCGGCAAGATCAACGTGACGGAAATGTCCACCTACGTGGCGGTGGAGCGCAGTATCGCGCGCGATGCGTTGCGCAAGCTCAGCGCCGGCAAGGTGAAGGGCAAAAAAGTCAAAGTCCGCCTGATGGACGACGCCTGATGGACGACGCCTAAGGCAACGCCGGCCGCGAGCGCTCCGCTCGTGGCCGGGCGCATCACATTACGTCATACCTCTGCAGTTTCAAGCGTTCTTCACGCAGCCTCATTTCTTCCCCGAAAGCACCGATCTGTCTGGCTTCGCCCGTGGCGGCGCGGGTTCGCGTCAGCCATGACGTAAACGCATGCGGCGCATGACAAAGTTTCGATTGTGACGGTTCTTTGGCTGATGCCTAATCACCACACCAGAAGGGACCGCCGCGCAGCTGGCCGTCCGTGAATCCGCTGCCGGATGGAGAAAGGGAGAAAGCCTTATGCAGAGCGCCACACAAGCCCGCTCGAAGTTGCCTGATGTGGGCACGACGATTTTTACCGTGATCGGTCAACTGGCCGCGCAACACGATGCGCTGAATTTGTCGCAAGGCGCGCCGAACTTCGCGCCGGACCCCAAACTGATTGACGGCGTTGCTCAGGCCATGCGCGCCGGGCATAACCAGTACGCGCCGATGGCCGGCATTGCCGCCTTGCGCGAAGCGCTCGCCGACAAGGTCGCCACGCTGTACGGCGTGCGCTACGACCCGTCCAGCGAAGTGACCGTGATCGCCAGCGCGAGCGAAGGGCTGTATTCGACGATCAGCGCGTTGGTGCATCCGGGCGATGAGGTGATCTACTTCGAGCCTTCGTTCGACAGCTACGGCCCGATCGTCCGCCTGCAGGGCGCGACGCCCGTGCCGATCAAACTGTCGTTGAGTGATTTCCGCGTGGACTGGGACGAGGTCGCCGCAGCGATCACGCCGAAGACCCGCATGATCATCATCAACACGCCGCACAATCCGACCGCGACCGTGTTCAGCGAAGCCGACGTCGAGCGCCTCAAGGCCATTACGCGCAATACCGATATCGTGATTCTCGCCGACGAAGTCTACGAACACGTGGTGTTCGACGGCGCGAAGCATCAAAGCATGGCTTGCCATTCCGAACTCGCGGAGCGTAGCGTGATCGTTTCATCGTTTGGCAAGTCGTATCACGTGACCGGCTGGCGTGTCGGCTATTGCCTCGCGCCCGCCGCGCTGATGGACGAGATTCGCAAAGTCCATCAATTCATGGTGTTTTCTGCCGATACGCCTATGCAGTACGCGTTCGTCGACGCACTGGCCAATCGCGAAAGCTACCTCGGCCTGTCCGCGTTTTATCAGAAGAAGCGCGATCTGCTCACGGACGCCCTGCGCGATTCGCGCTTCGAATTGTTGCCGAGCGAAGGCAGCTTCTTCATGCTCGCGCGTTTTCGCGGCTTCTCCGAGGAAAGCGATAGCGATTTCGTGCTGCGCCTGATTCGCGACGCACGTGTTGCGACGATTCCGCTGTCGGCTTTTTATACCGATGGTACGGACTCCGGCTTGATCCGCCTGAGTTTCTCGAAGGATGATGCGACATTGATCGAAGGCGCGCGCCGTCTGTGCGAGATCTGATTGTGTGAGTCACGGATGCAAGTGGCGGCTTCACGCGACGGCGGGATTTTTGACCGCAGTATGATCGTCGCGCCGTCACGCATCAGCGCGCCGCAGTGCGGCGTGACAATAAATCGAAGGGAAAGGGACCTGCTATGAAATTGCTCAAGCCTCTATTGGCACTGGCCTGTGCTTTTGCGTCACTCGCCGCGTCGTCCGCCGCGAACGCCGCCGAGACCTCGACGCTGCGTTTCGGCCTCGAAGCGCAGTATCCGCCGTTCGAATCGAAGGGGCCGAACGGTGAGTTGCAGGGTCTGGATATCGACGTCGGCAATGCCGTTTGCACCGCTGCGCATATGACGTGCAAATGGGTCGAGACCTCGTTCGACGGGCTGATTCCCGCGCTGCAGGGTCGCAAGTTCGACGCGATCAACTCGGCGATGAACGCGACCGAACAACGCCGTCAGGCGATCGATTTCACCACCGTCGTGTACCGCGTGCCCACGCAGTTGATCGCGAAGCGTGACAGCGGTCTACTGCCGACCACGGCCTCGCTGAAGGGCAAACGCGTGGGCGTGTTGCAGTCGTCGATTCAGGAAACCTTCGCCAAGACGCACTGGGAATCGGCGGGCGTGACCGTCGTGCCGTATCAGGACCAGAACCAGGTCTATACGGATCTCGTGGCGGGCCGTCTCGACGCGACGCTCGTGCTGGCGCCGGCCGGACAGACAGGCTTTCTGTCGAAGCCGAACGGCAACGGTTACGCCTTTGTCGGCGAGCCGGTGCGCGACGACAAGATTCTCGGCAGCGGCATTGCATACGGCATTCGCAAGGGCGATACCGCATTGCGTGAGCGTCTGAATGCGGCGATCGCGAAGCTGCAGGCCGACGGTACCGTGAAGACGCTGGCCGCGAAGTATCTCGGTAATATCGACGTGACGGCGAAATAAGCTGTCGCGCCACGTGGTTCATGTTGTTAGTGAGTCGGCTTGTTGATGGTGCGTTTGGCGGCTACGATACGTAAGCCTTGCTGCGGCGAGGCCTACGCAATAATCGGAGAGCGCACACATGAGCGGAATCACGCAGGCGGCTGTTCACGCGAAAAGCGCTTGCGCGCCACGGTTCTGGCGCAATGATGCGTTGCCGTTCATCGAGGTGCGCTCCATCGAAGACGGCCGCGAGGTCTGCTACGCCAAACATTCGCACGAAACCTTCTCCATCGGCGCCGTGACCGGCGGACGCAGCGTCTATCTGAATCGTCACACGCGTGAATGGATCGGCACGGGCGCGGTCGTCATGATGAATCCGGACGACGTGCACGCCTGTAATCCGGTTGCCGGCGAGCGCTGGTCGTATCGCATGATGCATGTCGACGTCGCATGGCTCACGTCGCTGCAACACGAATTGGGTTTCAGCGAGAACCACGCGTTTCACGCGTTCTCGCAGACCATGTCTACAGACGCTGCACTGTTTGGCGGTTTGAACCGGCTGCATGCGATTCTGGTCGACAGTAATGCCGACTTGTTGCGCAAGGAAAGCGCGGCTATCGCCTTCTTCTCCGAAGCACAAAACAAGCTGAATCCCGCGGTTTTGCCGGATCACGACGCGACCCGTCAACTCACGCGTGCGGCGGAGTTCATTGCTGAAAACTGCACACGCTCGCTAAAACTCGAAGACATTTGCGACGCGGTCGGTCTGTCCGCGTCGCATCTGATCCGCGCTTTCAAGCAGCGCTACGGCATGACGCCGCATGCTTACCTGATCAACCGGCGTATCCAATACAGCCGTGCCCAACTCCGGCGCGGCCGGGTGATCGCGGAAGTTGCGCTCGACGCCGGTTTTGCCGATCAGGCGCATTTGCAGAGAATCTTCAAGCGGCTGGTCGCGGCGACGCCGGGGCAGTATCGCAGTTGAAGCCGTGGGGGCGGCCGTGCGTCAAGCTGCGAGCAGATACAGCGCGCTCGCCGCGAGCAACGCCGCCAATACGCGATTGAAGAACCTCACCCGCTGCGGTTGCTGCAGGTATTTGCGCAGGAACGTGCCGGCGTAGGCCCAACTGGCGATCGACAGATAGCAGATCACGAAGTACAGCACGGTAAATTGCGCGATGAGCCTGCCGTCGCCGTCGGCTGCATACGCACCCATGCCGGCCAGCGACGCGAGCCAGGCTTTTGGATTGAGCCACTGCATGGCCGCGCCGTAGGCGAAGGACGGTCCGCGCGCCGGCTTGTCCGCGCCGAGTCGGCCGTCGTCGACGGCGAGTTTGTAGGCCATGTAGAGCAGGAAGCCCACGCCGGCCCATTTGACTATGGCGATCAGGTCGGGGAAACGGGCGAGCAGTTCATGCAGCCCGAGGCCAATCAGCAGAAGCAGCACAGTGAAGCCGACGGTCGCGCCGGTGACATGCCGCATGCTCGCGGCCAGGCCATGTTGCGCGCCGGCGCTGAGCGCGACGACATTCACCGGGCCCGGTGAAATAGAACAGGCCAGCGCGAATGCGGCCATGGAGAGCAGTGCGGTCATCGGAAGCCTCGATACGGAAGTGCGCAGGATCTGCGGCGCTCAAAGGTATCGGGCGAGGGTGCCGGGTGTATTGAAGGAAATTGCTATGGCCGGCCCGTGATGTTGCGCCCCGGGCCTTGCGGTTTTAGCGATGCGTGATGCCGCACCATTGGTACGGAAAGACGCCTTGGCCGACATAGGCGCGGTAAGTGGCGCAGGAATTGGCGTCGATG
This sequence comes from Paraburkholderia sp. RL17-380-BIE-A, assembly GCF_046028085.1. NCBI lineage: Bacteria > Pseudomonadati > Pseudomonadota > Betaproteobacteria > Burkholderiales > Burkholderiaceae > Paraburkholderia > Paraburkholderia sp. RL17-380-BIE-A. The sequence goes on along the minus strand of NZ_JARESQ010000009.1, from coordinate 290,933 downwards.
GTGAAGCCATGCCGCTCCAGAACAGGACGCGCCTGTTCGATCAGTTGAGCATTCTCCGCGGCCACGTCGCGCACGTCATCGTGGCGGATGTCGAGCCGGCACATGCGATTGTCGGCGGCGTTTGGCGTCCATTGCAGGCTCGCGTGAAGGTGCAGGCGATCGATCGCGGCTTGTATCGTGTTGCAGCCTTTCACGCCCTCCGTCAGTCCGATGGCGTTGGCGATCCGATCCATCTTCGCCACGTTGTCGACGCGCCAGTTATATCGGCCTTCGATGATCGCATACGCGGGACCGCCGCGAGAACGCACAAGCTCCGCTATGTGCTGATCGAATTGCGGCGAGTAGGGAAAGCTGCCGTCGATCTGCGTGAACGAGACCGACACGGGAAAGAACTGCACGATCCAGCCCCATGGCGGATTCCCGCCGACAATAACCGCCGTCGTGTTCTGAGGGCTAGTCAAAGCGGGCACGTCGGCACGGAAGGCCGACCTTGCCCAGCGCTCGTGTCCCCAAGTCTCGACGCCGCCGGCCACGACAACCATCGTCGTCACGCAGAGCAACCATGCGGCGACCCGTCGCGCCGTCAGGTAGGGCAATAGCCGGTAGAGCAGCAGATACGCGACGAGCGGCGTCAGTGTTTCGATCGGAACGACATAGCGGTAGATGCTGAACAGAATCATCCACAGGAAGTAGCCCAGCGCCACGAAAGTCGTGACATATGCCGCTCGCGAACTCAGTCGTCGGGTTCGAGGCCTGCGGCGCAATAGCTCCGCGAGCCGGGTGGCGGCCAGCGTCCAGAACAGCACGTACACGACGGGCCAGATGATCTGATGCAGGCGCGCTTGTCCGACGCGCTTCGAATCGAATGCAAAGACGAAAGGCCAGAGAATGTATTCGCGCGCGTTTTTCGGCAGCCACGATTGATCCGCGACGCCGCTCGGCGGGCTGAGCGGATTGGGGAAGATCGAGCTGAACTGCGGAAAGAACGGGTTGCCGAACGTGTGCCACATTACTGCCATCCAGTAGCCGCCCGCAGCCAGCAAGCCGGCGAGAGCGCCCACGCCGAACAGGAAAGCGGCGCGCACGCGCGCGAACGGTGTTGCTGGTAACAGCAGCAACCCTGCGCAAAGGGCGAGGGCAAACGGCGCATTGGTCAGCTTGAGGCCCATGCCAAGGCCGGCGACGAGGCCCGCGCTTACGAGTCCCGCAGCGGTGGCCGCCGACCACGTTGCCAACCGGTCCCACAGATGCAAGACGAGCAGCAGCGCGGCGAGCACGAACAGCGTGGTCGTGTCGTCGCCCATGGAATTGCCGAAGCCGGACAGAAAATTCGCTGTCAGGATGCCGGCTGCGGCAAGCAGTAGAGGCGTGCGGTTCGCGTCTTCGGGGGGCAGTTGCGGCAGGGTTCGCCGGATGATCGACAGCAACAGCACGAAATTGAGGCCGTGCAGCGTGCCCATGATGAAGCCCGCCAGCGGCGCGGGAAACGTCCGGTTCAACGCGTAGTAGAAGACGTCGAGCATCGGATTGAAGTAGGTCTGCATGCCGGCCGGCGCGAAATCGGTATGCAGCTTGTCGTTCAGGAACGCGAAGCCGTTGTACTGGTGATAGTTGAACCCGTCCCAATTGCGGTCCTGGCCGAGGAAAAGCGACCACAAGCCGAAGAGGACCGGGACCCACACGCGTGCGGCGGCGCTCAGGCGAGGATCGTTGAGATCCCATGACAAGGCCCGCTGCCAGAAGGAGCGGCGAGCGGGGCGGTCGATCGTGTGCATGTTTTTGTCGGTGCGGGGAAGTGCAAAGCTTTGCGCCGCATGGAGGGCGGCGAGGGCAGCCGACATGGTATCGGAAGGCGGGCGCGCGAAGTTCAGCCTTTGCAGTGCCTTTGGGGAGGCTGAAAAGCAAAAAGCCCGGTCGCAAGGACCGGGCTTTTTGCTTTGAATCTTGGTGGGGCGTGAGTGACTCGAACACTCGACCTACGGATTAAGAGAACGTAAGGAAAAAATAAGGGATGCATTAAAGCAAGGAAATCTAGGAGCTAGCGACCTGTGCATCGGAGTGCCGTGGATTTCCTTATGCAAAATGGTGCCGCGTGTTGGCGCAGGATATACAGGGCTGATTGATGACCGAACTCCCGTTCATCACGGCGAAGCTCGTCGAATTTTGCGGATCCAGACCGGCAAAAGACCGGACGACGACCGGCTGGCCTGCCGGTTATCCGAAGGATCTATAGTAGAAAGCAGCCCTGTCTACAGCTTCAGTTACGACCAATGATGTACTGGTGGACCAGATGCAGACCGGATCGAGCCAGTCGCTCGGTCAGGTGGGTGGCGGGAAGCCCCCAAGCCACGAGGCGCTATGCGGCCTCTTCTGCATCAAGCCCGAGTTCTTCCACAAGCGAAACAGGTTTGCTCGGCCGGGTCGGTGCATCGACCGCACGCAGTTTTACAGGGTAGTACAGGTTACCGTTACTCTTCTTCGACTTGATGTCCATCCGTGCGAGCTCACTCCCGAATCGCGAATTCGTCATCACCGGGAGGAAGCCATTTTCATGGCAAAAATGCTGAAATTCCTTGTACAGGTCGGAGCTTTTCGTACGTTCCCGTCCAGTACTTTTCTCGGCCACCGTCGTCATGAATTGAGCTACCGGATTGATTCGGAGCTTGTAGGCGGCCACGGCCTCTGCGCTTGACGGAACGCGTGTGAACTTGCCGGAGTCGCGGACGCGACGGAGCCCTTCGAGCGCCCACACAAAAATACCGGGTAGCTCCTCCAGCAGCTTCGCTAGAAGGTCATGTTCCCTTTCGTGCTCGGCGAAGCGTCGGTTAAACGCCAGAATCGCGAGGCGGCGCGAGAAACCGTCCGATGTGTCGTCGACTTCGGGCAGTGTGTTGCCTGTAGCCACGATTCGGGAATACGGTTTGAACGAAAAACCATCCTTCCCCTTTTTCTCCGCATAGATCGGGTCTCCGCCGACGATTTGCTTTATTGCTCGCTCGTCGACGCGGCGGTTATTGGAAATTTCGCCGCAAAAGTTTGCGAGTTTGCCCTGCAGGACAGCGTTTCTGAACGCTTGCCCTAGCTGATGGAGTGGGACGGTGCAGTAGTTACTCGTCCCGAGCAATGCTTGCATAATTTCGACAGTAACGCTCTTACCGTTCGCGCCTTCGCCGACGCACAATAGCATGGTCTGATGCTCGCTCGATGGTACGAGCAAGTAGCCCGCAAACTCCTGCAAAAACGCAATCTTTTCAGCCTGATCCTGATCGGGGGCGAAAACCTCTGCCAAAAATTTACGCCAACGAGGACATTCGGCATTTTCTTGGTACTCGATTTCAAGGTGATTTCGATGCCAGTCGCGCGCGTCATGCTCGCGTAACTCACCCGTATCGAGATCGACAACACCGTTGGACACGCATACGGTCATAGGGGAAGCGTCGGGAAACGCATTAAGATGAGCATGTGCTTTCAGGCCCTCAATGAGATTGTTCATTGCGGCAGGTGAAGCTAAGGCGTCGTGCAATGGTGATTCCTTCCGCGAAAAAACCTTCTTCATGGCCATGATTGGAACTTCAGACCAGACACCGTCGTTATACGCATAGAACTCGCCGTTGACGAACACTAGCCCATCCCCGTACAGGCAGCCTTGGGCTTCCGCCGCAAGGTCGTAGTAGTTCCTTTCGTCAGTGTCCTGGCCGGCCGATGTGGTCTTCGCGGAGCGCGGCCCGGCTGGCGGCAGGGTCTCAAAATCCAGAAAGTCCGCTTGCGGGTGCGATTCGATGAAGTGATCTTCCGTCGTCCCGCGTGGTCGCGATGGCACGAAGTACAGCGTGTTGGGGTTCTCGGAGGCGCGGTCGTATTCAACGTCTAGCATCTTGGCGAGCCTCCTGACATAGTCTCGGTAGCGAGTGGCATCGACCGGGGTACGGAACGGCACGATGATCCTAAGCTTGGGCTTAACTGCTGTGTGGGAGAAGGTAGTGTGGCAGAGCGACTTGAAATGGCCGATCGCTTCTCGAATCTGAGGAAGCTTGTCAGCCGGCAACTCGTCCAGATCCAGAGTTGCGGCGCTGACGTTGACGACGAATTCTTGCTTTCGCTGTTTACCTTGGTAACACGAAAAGTTGTACGTTGGTGCCATTTTTTTCTCGTCAAGCTCGATGTGGCCGTCTTCAGACAAGAAGGTAACGATCTCCTCGAATGTATGCGTCGACGTATCGACATTTCCTGAACGTTTGACGCGATCTGCTACCGATAGCGATAGTTTTGGTTCGTTTGTTGTCATGTGCTTGTTCATATCAAAAATTAAAAAAAATAAGTAGTACGAAAAAACGAGCCCCGGTCGAAGGGCTCACGTGGAACTGGTTAGGTAATTAATCGGCTTACTGTCTCAACGCCATCTCGCAGAGTCGGGTTGTCGAGATGCGAGTAGCCTTGTGTCGTGCTGATTTGCGAATGTCCGAGCAGATGCTGTACGGTGTAAAGGGAAACGCCGCTTTGTACGCACAGTGACGCAAATGTATGCCGGGTATCGTGTATCCGGAACGGCTTATCGACACCGGCGGCCTTCAGGACGCGCCACAACGTCTTGCGCGGATCCTGCAAGGGTTTGGCGCGATCTCTCCCCGGGAAGACGAAGATCGAATCACCGGTCTGTGCATGAAGCTCTTGAAGTACGAGTATTGCAGCATCGCTCAGTTGAACATGGCGTGGTCTACCTGACTTGGTGTGAGGCAGAAGCCATACACCTGCGTTCAGATCGACGTTAGACCATTGTGCGGATAGCGCTTCTTGCCGTCGAACTCCGGTGAGCAGCATGATCTTTAATGCGGCACACGCGACAGGGTTCTTGTCGTTGTTCATCGCAGCGACGACCCTTCGCGCCTCATCCTTGGAGAGATACGTCTGTCGGCTATTTCCCTCCTTAAATAACTTGATCCCGGTGGCAGTATTCACGGAGAGATGGCCCCATGTCACGGCGAGCCCGAGCATTCGCTTCACAAGAGCGAGATGTCGGTTCGCGTAGGCAATCGAATGGGACTGCTTAATTTTTCCGTGATAGGTTGAGATTTCGTGAGCCGTCAACGACGAGAGCTTTCTATCTCCGAAAGATGAGTACATGTGCATCCTGAGCTTTGAGATGTCGTCCTTCGCTGACCGCTTGTGAGCAATCGCGTGGGGGATATAGATATCCTCCGCATACTGCTTGAAGGTGAGTTCCTCTCGCTTCAGCCTGCGCTCCTCCGCCGGATTGAATCCCCTGTCTACTTCGGCGCGGTGTTGCAATGCCGTCGAACGAGCTTCTTCGAGGTCGATGGCTGGATACTCGCCGATACGAATTGCGGATTTTCTGCCGTCGAATGTGTACCGGAAGAACCAGACCTTTCTCCCGGATGGGTAAGCCTCGACCTTCAGACCTGTTACTTGGGCATCGGAGTACTCCGTAGACTTCCCGGAGCCTGTGTGCGTCAATGCAGCGAGATTCCGCTTGTTAAATGCAAATTTTTTTGACATAGCCTCAGTGCTTACTAAGATGGGTAAATAAAAGTTGCGGCCATATCTATAGATACCAAATTCATCCTGTAGCCAAGTAGTATCCATTTCATGTGTAAAAGCGATTTGGATAAAAAGCCAAGAAATCTTCTGGCCACTCCTGTAGATGTGACGCATTGCCAGATTGTTAAAGAGCCGATGCGATAGACGGTGATCTCATTCTATGCAATCGCCCGCCGGTGCGGGATATTCAGTTCGAGGTGTCGCGCTGAACCGATGAAGCGAATTCTACGGACCTGAAAAAAGGCGTCAACAGAGGAAATCGACGGAATTTCGAATGAATTTATCTGGTTTCGAATATTTATTAAGGATTACCGAGAAGTTTTTTTCGGTGAACTTCCACCGGATCCTCCCTGTTTGGGGTGTCGCTCGATTCCTTAATCCGTGGGGCTTTTTGTATTCTCTCTCGTTGCATAAATACAACAACGCAGATGAATGCTCGATTTCTCGCTGTTTTTCTCTTGTGATTTGATGGGGTTTGTGGGTTGCGTCCGGTCGATTGCCGGTCCGCGCGGAGGGAGTCGGCGGGGCCAGCTGACGCCGATGAGTGCGACGACGGAGCATCAGAAGTTTCTGCCTACCCTCCCTCCACTGACGCAAAGGACAGGGAGGATAGGCAACTACTGTGGTGACGGCAGGCCGAACCACTGGTACGTCAGGAACAGCGCTCGTCGTTCAGCTTCGATGCGCGGAATACCATCACCTTCTTCAATGATGGCCGCTCGCTCTTCAAAGAATTCACGCTGGTTTGCGTTCAGGGATTCGATAGCAGCGAGTTCGGCCGATGTGAGTCCATCGGATACGGACATGGGTGGATCTCCTTTCGAAAAGGATACTGGTTGCGGGATGTGAGGGGAGGGAGGGGAGGTACTAAAGGCGCATGAAATCGCGGATGGTACAGAACGAGCGGACGAGCTTGCTGTCGTACTCATCAAGTCCCGACCGGTTTCCGGCCAGATAGCTGCGATAGCGATTGACGCTCGTCTGGTCTGGTCCGTCGAACTCGAACAGCATCGGATCGCGAAACCGGATCACTCCCCACGCCTCTGCTTGAGTTGGCAGTAGCCTTTCTTCCGATGCGAGGAGCAGGAGCAGGAGAGTCGCCTTGGATTCGGAAATATCTCGCCATCCATCAGGGATCTCGGTATCCGCGCTGGCGATGAAACTGCCTCGTGTCATCGAGTAACCCATCATGAACACGGGGCTACCGATGTGGAGCATGCACCACCCGAGACGGATCATAGAAAGACATGAAATAACGTTCTCGGGCTGAACGTCGTACTCAGTGCAGAATCTGATCAGCGTCTCGGAAACGTCATGCTCGATGCTCTGGTCGTGTTGCTCGGTGGCGTCGAGCGCGTCACGGAACGCTGGCGAATAAACGTCGGCGGCTAAAACGCGTGGAATCAGCAGACGCTTCACGTCGCTTGCCAACCCGTCGATGGACTGAACCGGGTTCGACATGCTCATTCGGTAGTCTCCTCAGTATGGCCTTTCTTGGATTTGCCCCGCTTTACAAGGACTTTATCGGCGTCTTCGGCTGGTACAGCGTCGGATGACTTGGGTTCCTCGATTGGCGCACCTTCAAGCTTGAGTGCGTCAGCTTTCCAATCGGCCCATTTGCCCGCGACAACGTGTTGAAAGTCGCTGCCGGGGGCGGCGTCCAGGAGTTGTTCGCCGCGCAGGACGGCGGCAAGGAAACCCGCGTTGTTACTCGACTTGCCGACGAATGCGGAAGCAAATACTTTGGAGGGAAACGGGCTTCCGTTCTGGTATGGCGTAACGTTGTCGATGGCCTTGTCGAAGTCGATCAGTTCTCGGGAGAAGTAGCCGCCACCGTCATTGCCGGTGATGCGGATGAAAACCTTGGTGCGCTCGCTGTCCGACACGATGTCGTAGCGGATCACGCCGGTTGATCGCTGTCCGACCTTGCGGGTTTCGCCGGAACGCAGAAGAAGATGGGCGTGTTTGGTTTGCGTAGTCATGGGAAATAGCCCGGAAAAAGGCGTAGAAACGCCCTGATGACCGCAAGGGGGCATCAGGGGACGTAATCGGGGATAGGGGCCGAAATGGCCAGAAAAGAGAGGAAAGCGAGGGTCAGCGCTGGTAACTGAAATACAGGCCGAACGTGACTTCCTTGGGGAGTGCGGTCTGCTTGATGTTCTCGATCACCGAGGCAGTGTCGAGCGTCGCAAGATTCGCGCTGGTCGGATGGGAATGGGAGGCGGGGAAGTGTTTCGAGCTGGACGAACGGGTCATAGATACCTCATTGATGTGATGGTTCCCGCGTGGAATAGAGGGAAAGGCCTCGTGAAAGCCTCACAAAAATAATGTATCCGTGAAATTGTATTTAATACGTAATGCTTATCGTTTTTTGAATAGTTGGGTTGATGTTTGTCTTTTGCTGTCGGGTGCAGCGGCATATACCTTTACGGCCATAGATGCGAGGGTTGTCGCAGACGCGGCGATTGCTTTGCCCATAAGCCTTGCATCTGTCGGTGTGAGGGGATCTTGGGTGATGAACTCGAAACAGTCGGTATGGGTCTTAAAGCCGTAGTGGATGAACGGAACGTACCGAAATGCTCGCTTGATTTCTGACTCGTAGTCTCTGAGGTCGATCATCTTTCTGGCGTAGGCATCGACGAGATGATATTGATGTGAATTCATACGGTATCCTATGTATATAAATCATAAAAATGGAGATTCCATGTGTGGCATGGCTTCTGATTAGCTATTTTTATGTTTTATAACGTAGCGAGCGTTGCCGCAGTGTAGGGGAGGGAGGGGAGGCGAAAATCGCGACGTGCAGTTGGTGTGCTCGTCGCTCTCACTGTCTTGCGAGAATCGGGCCGGAGGGTGCAATTCTCGCGTCATTGTTGCTTGCTAGATCTGCCGAGCACGGCGGACTTGCGGAGTTTGGGCATCATGCGGACCGGGCATACCTAAGCCAAGGTTTGCAAAACCCGCTTTGACATGGCGCAGGTGAAACGGTCGGCCGAAGTTACCCCAAAATGCCGGATGAAAAATAGGTAGGTAGGGAAGAGTCTGGCCGCCAAGATCAATGCTCAGTATCTCGCCCGGTGCGGACTGTATGAAATCCGACAGTCCCATCACGTTGCTCCGTTCGCGTACGCGCGTTTGCAGCACGTCCCAGACGTTTGATCCCCAGGAAATCAGCTGAATGTGTTTAAAGCGGCTGGCCATCGCGGCGATCGTCGCGTCTAAACCAACCAAACATTGTGCGTAGCTGTAGCCGTATTTCTTAAGATTGCCGCATTTCGGGTCACCCGGTGGGCGGTAGTCTGGATAGAGATTGAAGAAGAAGCCCACTGTCTCGCAATCAAATACCGCTTGTGGGGCGGCGGGCCAGTATCTTTCAACGTGATGCAGCGCGTCTTGCGATCCCAGTGGGGAGCCAGACGGACGTGGATCATGAACGACGATCGGATACCAATCATGGCCCAAAAGGATCGTGGCGCAATCCTGCTGTTCGGAGTAAGTTTCAGCTAGCAGATGATCAGTCCACGGGCAGAGTCCGATGCTGTATCCCACGCCGTGCATTTGAGAGGCCGCACGCAGAGCTTCACCTTTGCTGGCGATATCGAGCGTCTGGTTGTCGATTTCTTTGACCGCTTGATCGAGTGCGCACAGTTGCTCATACGAAGATGCATGAAAGTTCGAGGTCACGTACGACCATGGCCGCTGGCGGTGTAGACCCCAATAGTCCGCCAAAGAAGGTGTAATGACAGGGAAAATCGCTTGGTACGCCTGTTGTATCCTGGCGACCTGGTCAGCGCTGTAGGTGTCGCTATCATTTGTCATCGAGATTGCACTGCTCTAGGAGGTCAAAACCATCGGTCTTCTACGCGCCGCATCAGCGACATCGCGATCGAAAATCTTCGCGTCTGCCTGAATGTTGTCCTTCCTTTGGATGCGTTTAGATGATATCGACTGTCGCGTACTTGTAGCTCGAAGCATTTTGCTTGATGTTTGCCAGGCGAAACTCAGTGAGATCGGAAATTTCGCTAAAGCCATGGCTCCGCGCGATGTGATCCATCGGTATCTTGGCTTTTTGCTCCATCAATACAACCTTCCGATGTCCTCCATCCTTTTGGTTTAACGAAAACGCCGCATGAGCGGTGGTTCCTGTCCCTGCGAAAAAATCCAAAATCAAAGAATTCGGACCAGCCGCGCAGGACAGCAGGTCCTCAAGCAGGCCGAGCGGCTTCGGGGTCTCAAAGACCTTATCTCCGAAAATGTGCTTGACCTCATTGGTTGCTCGTTCGGTTAAGTATCGGGCATCATCCCAAATGCTGCGAATCTTAATGCGCTTACCATCTGTGAGGTAGTTTTTTACATACACAACGCCTTTCGGACTTGCATATAGCTTCCACGACTCTTGTGTCGCTTTTTCCTTTCCCCATAACCAGCGTCGCTCAATGCCTTTTGAATCAATCGGGTATGTCTCTTTGAGCCGCTCGTGAACGCGTTCCGTATATACGACACCACCTTCATCAAAATAAAGCGGATAAAACATCGAGGGTCGATCTTCTCGTAAGCTTCCCTCGCCCTTTTTTCTGAATAAACCGTCGATTTTGAAGATTCCATGTTCATCCGATTTGCCGTAAGAGCTGGAATCTGCTTCTGGTAGTCCATGCAGAATCGATGATGGCGAGCGTCCATAGAGGACGACGTACTCGTGATTAACGGCTACGTGCGGCTTGCTTCCTTTCCCATTTTTGCTTCTGTTGACAATTAGCGTGGCTATATAGTGGTCTGGACCAAAAATCGCATCCATGAGTATCTTCAGATATGCGTACTCGTAATCATCGATGCTAATTGCAATTACGCCTTGTTCGTTCAGAAGTTCATGCGCCAGTGTTAGACGTGGAAGCATGAAGCTCATCCATTTTGAATGCTTCCCCCAAACGCTGGTGAAATTCCCGAAGCGTCGATCCTCATAAATAAAAGCATTCCCGGTATTGTAGGGTGGATCGATGTAACAGAAATCGAATACGCTATCTCGGCTGCTTAAGAGTCGCGCAAGGGAATGAAGGTTCTCTCCCTTGACAAGTAAGCAGTCGATATCTAGCATTTCCAACGGCTGCGGCCTCTCAATGTGCAGAATGTTCTCGCCACTTAAGGTGAGTTGCTGATAAAGCATTGAAATGCGTTCGTGCAGCTCTTGGATTCTTTGCATTTTCGCTTCGGCGGTTAATGGCTTAACCGGATATTTTACCACAAACGGGGTTTTAAAGGTGAAAACAAAAAACGGATATGAATATGTGCAAAACATCGCGCATTACTCGCAAAAAAGTATTATTAATCGCCTGGAGGCTTTCTTTTTAGATAACGTTGGGAAAATCGTAACAAACGAAGATCTTAAAAATGTTGCTAAAAACCCTGACACCGGGGTAGAGCCAGAGAATTGGCATCAGCGTCTTTCTGAGCTTCGTGTGAACAGCGGATATACGATTCTGTCGAAGCGGGACCGAAGCTTTCTCGATGTCGGTGAATATTTGATGCTGTCGAACGAAAAGCGCGCGGGGGCAGGTGCCCGTGTGAAGCCCTCGACAACAACATGGCAGGCGGTACTGGAGCGGTCGAAAAACGCTTGCGAGTGGACCGAGGGGGGGATTGCTTGCGGGTTGAAGGAGGGGGAGGTCGATTTTGTGGGAGGGGGTACGGTCAAGCTTACGGCTGATCACATGGTCCCGCACTCTGTGAATCCGAATCCCGATCCGAATAATCCTGCTGACTGGCAGGCGCTTTGTGGTCGGCATCAGGTTGTGAAGAAGAATTATTGGGATACGGGCACGGGGAAGTTGAATACGATCGCGATCATGCAGTCCCTCCCAGCGAAAGAGAAGCAGGCGGCTCTAAGCTTTTTGGCCGATTACTTCCATGTCGATGTTACGCAGAAGGAAGGGGGCAAATAGGCGCTTCAAAGTTGAGCAGTGCTGCGGTGCGGTCTTTTGGGGAGGGGGCGGGGAAGCTGGGCTCCTCCCCGGGCCCGTCGATGCTTTGCTGTTCGAGTTGCTGCTGCTCGTCGCGGAACTCTCTCAAGAGTGGCTGCTGTCGGGGTGGGCGGTAGCGGCCGGAAATGCACCGGCCAAAGCAAAAAGCCCGGTCAGCTTTCGCTAACCGGGCTTCGTAATGCTTGGAGGGGGCGTGAGTGATGGTGTGGTCCGGATGTCCCTTTGTGACGAGGAACTTGTCAGGATGGTCATTCAACAGGTGGCTAAGGTCCCGATAGCCAAACACATGCAACTGGAACGAAGGATATCAGCGGTCCGGCTAGCGGCGCTGCCGGCTGGTGGGAACGAGCGTCAGCGTGACTCGCTGATATGCTGGCAAGGCTCCGGGAATAGGTCATTGATCAGCATCGCTCCTAGCTCCAATTGCTCCCGCATCATTCCGACGCTGTAGATGTGCTGAAAGCTCGGATGAGACACGTCATTCCGAAGCATTCTCGCGGCTTGCCATCGTGTTTCAGCGTCCGGCGAGATAACACCCTGTTTCACGAGCCAAGTTAAGGCGTTCACATATGTCTTGGTTGAACTTGGAGGGGCATCTAGTTGAGTGCACTTTGCCCGCACCGCCGTTTCAATTACACGGAGGATCTGGTCGCAGCCTTGGGTCATCAAGGGGTAAAAGAACAGTCCATACACGATCATGCCTTGCGCCACTGAAAACAGCGTCGTGACATGGTCGGGAACCATCCCGTTCAATTTTGTTTGCATCACATACCTGGCCCATGCCGCGCCGGGACCATCGCTTGCCGACGGCATATGAATACCTGTCCACGCGGGGTCAACCTCAAGCCAGTTAGCGGGGGTGACCTCCTTAATTCCTTGCGTGCGCTGATCGTTCATGCTGTTGGATGGTATGGGGTAACGGACGTGGGAAAGCTTCGAGCATGCCCTGAACTTGTAGTGAAAGCCAGCGATCCGAGGGTTATAGTTGCTGGTTGCCGGCGTGCGAGCGAGAGGTTTGCGCTCGCTCGCTTTGCAGCAATTCGGATGTAAGTCAGTGGACTGGCTGTCGACATTCGGAGAGTGCAACTACTGCAGCTGTGTGCGTTATTCCTCGTTGCTTTGTACAACAGCTGTAACTCTGAGCTTGCCCGCCCGCATCACACCGGAGATCTGAATGCGGTTCTCTTCGAAATAGTGTGTACGCATGTCGTCAAGCAGTTCTTCAGGGAAGCTGCCACGTCGCTCGACATTCTCACCCTCTACATCACGCAGAATGAAACTTAACTTGTCGTCGTCAATCTCGCCAATCCGGCCAGACAGCAGAACGATTTCCTCTTCTTTGAGTTGACGCAGTCGATTGGCAACCTTAGATCGCGACTTCCGAGTAAGCGTATAACGACGACCTTTGAGCCAGTAGCCTCCTACTTCTACCGAAGTAATAGCACCGTGACCTGGTGGTGTCAGAGCCAACGTAGCGCGCAAGATCGCCTCTGTCTTGGTATCGTCCCCGGCTTCTAAGGCCTCGTTACTTTGAGTGTCTTCTGCCCATTCCAGTCCGGTCTTAAGGTCGTTCACTGCTTGCAGAACCGCGTCATTCGGGAAGAGGTCTTGCTTAGGCGCGGCAAGACCAACCTCAAAGCTAGCGAATTTCAGCTGCCGCACCGGTAAGTCGTACAGCGCTCGTTGCGCGTCAGTAGGACGTCCTTCTACATTCGCGGCCAAGGTATGATCAAGAATAGCCTTTAGCGAAGACTTGGCGGCATTTGCTACAAATGCGATTACGCTGCATGGGACGCTGCCCAGAGAAATGCCATCACCTACAGCTCGTGCACTGAAGGCGATACGATGCTCTGGCAGAAGAGGCGTGCCCGGCTTAGGAAGGTGTAAGGCAGGAATGGCGGCTTCCGTGACGCTCCAAGCTTCAGAAACGCCTTGCGCGAAGTTAGCTCGAACCATCCACATCCACGTGTCAGTGAGCGCTTCACGGATGCCAATGCTTCCGCTTTCCAATCGGCGTACTGAGGTTGGTGTAGCAGGGGCAACGACAATGAACTGATAACCATCCGTCTCATCAGCAAGGTAGGCCAACATCTCCTGACCTTGCTTCGTTTTGGTCAGATAGACAATGGGCTGTTCGGCCTCGTACAGTACCCGTTCGATGGGCAAAGGGAAGTCAAAGAATCCGTCAGGAATTCGGTTGTCGGGTTGTAGATCGATATTCATTATCCGACTACCTTCAAGTCTGCTGGGTTACGCATCCCCGCGTAGGCCCACCAGTCAATATGGCCGGAACTGCTCGGCTTCCCTACCCTACCGTGCGCAGTCGTCAGGGAGACAGATGCGACGAAGTTGCCGAGATGAGGGGAGACCTCAAGGCGGTGTTGCGCTTGGTCGAGAGTCGAAAACAGCGAAATAGAGCCCCGTTTGCAGGTGTCAGCGGTCGGAAGGAGATCCAATTCGAGGTATGTAAGCAGATCCTCGCGAGTAGGTGGGTCAGTCCGAACTACTCGATACGCGGTGCCTTCAAATTCGTCCACGTCCGCTTTGGGACATCCTGCTGGAAGCGCCAAATCGAAAGCCACAACTGCCCCCTTTCTTTTCAATGATATTTTGGCTGTGAACAATACACCATCCAGCCCGAACACACACGGCTTCTGAAGGGTGACTTGGTGCCTAAGCGACAAAAGAGGGGGGGCGCTGGGCCAAAATGGCCGCAATGACGCAGCGTAAGCGAGTAGGCCGAGGAGCATGCGCCTCAATTCGGGCACTCATCCAGCGATAAATTGGCCTCGGACGTCCGCTTCGAGATCGAGTTGACCCGTTGGCTAGAAACCTTTGTACGACTGTGAGGGGCCGGTCAGCGTTGGTTGCAGCCGCTGTTGGAGTGAGGTAGTGGAGGGAGGGGAGGCCCAAATGACGCGCAGAGTACTCTGAGAAATCTCATCGTAGTGCTCCGGCGTGGAAAGAAGCTGCTTTGCAAAGACTTACCGGAAATGCACCGGCCAAAGCAAGAAGCCCGGTCAGCTTTCGCTAACCGGGCTTCAAAATACTTGGTGGGGCGTGAGTGACTCGAACACTCGACCTACGGATTAAGAGTCCGCTGCTCTACCAACTGAGCTAACGCCCCCAACAGAAGCGAAATTATGCAGAAATTTTTCGGGCTTGCCAAGCCCCTTTAGCAGATTTCTTAAAAAAATTTGCATCGACGGCCCCGAGGCATTCCTCAATGGACTCGCTGTCGTGAAAAAAGCGTTGTCTATATCGTCCCGGTATCATGTCGCGGACACTTTGCCGCACGCAGCATCGCGCGGCTTTCGACCGGGGGCTTGCCATGGATGACAAAGAGATTATCGAATTACTCGACCGCATCCTCGCGCCGTGGGTCCGCGCGCTTACGCTGACGCCAGTCAAGGTCGATGAAGAAAGCGCCACGCTGCGCCTGCCGTTTTCGGGCGGCCTGCGTCACGCGGGTGGCGTGATCTGCGGCCAGGTCTTCATGGCCGCGGCGGACACGGCGATGATCGTCGCCATTTCGGCCGCACTCGGCGGTTTCAAGCCGATGAGTACGGTCTCGCTCAATATCAATTTCATGCGCACGGTGCGCAAGGGCGACGTGCTGATCACCGCGCGAGTGCTACGCATGGGCCGCAACCTCGTGTTTGGTGAGGTCGAATTGTTCGACGAAGCCGGCAATATGGCCGTCCACGCCACCACGACCTACGCACTACTCGACTAAAACGGGCAGAGCGCCGCATAAGAGGAAAAATCAGGATGTTCGATCAGGTCGTATTCGCCGGCGGTGGCAATCGCTGTTGGTGGCAGGCGGGTTTCTGGGACGTGGTGCAGCCGGAATTGCGGATCCGGCCGCGCGTCATCACCGGCATTTCGGCCGGCGCCGCCACCGCGTGCATGCTCTACACGCGCGATTCCGACTGGGTGATGCGCTATTACGAAGACGCGTTGCGTCACAACACCCGCAACGCCTACTGGGGCAACCTGCTGCGTGGCGAGTCGGTGTTTCCGCATTACCGTATCTACCGTCAGGCGCTGCTCGACATCTACGGCGAGAAGTTTTCGACGCTCGCCGATGCGCCGGAAATCCGCATCGGCGTGTCGCATCTGCCGCGCTGGCTCGGTGCGCGCAGCGCGGTGGCCGCCGGTCTGATCGCGTACAACATCGAAAAGTACGTGCGCAAGACGCTGCATCCAACGCTCGGGCAAACGCTCGGCTTTCATCCGGAGTTCGTGCGCGCGCAAGATTGCGCGAGCGTCGAAGATCTGGCGGATCTGATCCTGCAATCGTCGAGTACGCCGCCGTTCACGCCGGTGCTACGGCGCAACGGCCGGCCGGTGCTGGACGGCGGCATGGTCGATAACGTGCCAGTCGGCGCGCTCGACTCCGAGGCACCCGGCAACGTGCTCGTGATGGTCACCCGTCTCTATCCGCGGCCGCAGATGTTCGTCGTGCCGCACGGCGTACAGCGACGGCTCTATGTGCAGCCGTCGCGCAAGGTGCCGATTTCCAGTTGGGATTACACGAGCCCCTCGCAGATGGTGCACGCGTATAACCTTGGCCGCGCCGATGGCGAGACCTTTCTCGAACGCATGCCCGATCTGATGGAAGCCGCCGCGCACGAAACGGCGCGGTGAGAGCACTAGCGGTGGCGAGGGCCGATACTGCGCGAACCCCGCTGGACGAACTCTCCTGCGGCTCAGTGGGCACCGAGCCGCCCATCGCGGAACCTGCCGTTCTTAACGCCGGCGGCCGCCCTGTAACGCTTCCGGATTCGCCACGCTGCTCGTATCGCCAGCGTCGAAAGCCAGAATGTTGTTGAATGCGGCGGTGAAATACTGCTCGTAGCTTTCCCGCTCCACGTAGCCGATGTGCGGCGTGCAGATCACGTTTTCCATGCGCAGCAGGCTGTAGCCCTGCAGAATCGGCTCGCTTTCGTAGACGTCGATAGCGACCATCCCCGGACGATTGTGCGACAACGCGTTCACCAGCGCGTTTTCGTCGAGCAGCTCGGCCCGGCTCGTGTTCACGAGCAGCGCGGTCGGTTTCATCCGCATCAGGTCTTCCTGTTTGACGATGCCGCGCGTGTCGTCGTGCAGGCGCAAATGTAGCGACAGCACGTCGCTCTGCTCGAATAGCGCCTCGCGACTCTCCGCCACGCTGTAACCGTCGGCGCGAGCGGCTTCGCGCGAATGCTCGCGGCCCCAGATCAGCACATTCATGCCGAATGCCTTGCCGTATCCGGCAAGCAGCTGGCCGATCTTGCCGTAACCCCAGATTCCCAGTGTCTGACCGCGCAACACCTGCCCCAAACCAAAGTTCGGCGGCAGCGCCGACGTCTTCAGACCAGACTGCTGCCAGGCTCCTTGCTTAAGGTTTGCTACGTATTGCGGAATCCGCCTCTGGGCCGCCATGATGAGAGCCCACGTCAATTCGGCGGGCGCGTACGGCGAACCGGTGCCTTCGAGCACGGCAATGCCACGTTCGGTACAAGCCGCCAGGTCGATGTGGCTCGAAACCTTGCCCGTCTGGCTGATCATGCGCAAACGCGGCAGTTTATCGAGCAGTTGCGAGTTGATGCGGGTGCGTTCGCGAATCAGGACAAGTGCGTCGACTTCGGAGAGACGGCTTGCCAACTGGCCCAGACCGCGGACGGTGTTGTTAAAAACCTTTACCTCGTGGTCGGCCAGCAATTGAAAGCAGTCGAGCTTGCGAACGGCGTCCTGATAATCGTCGAGGATGGCAATCTTCATGGTATGTGTCTTGCGACGCACCTTGGTGGTGCGGAACGGAGTGTTATGCTGACTGTCCCACCATGTGACCTAGGTCACATGCCGGTCTGGCTGAATGCCTTACCGTAGTAGCTACCGCACAGAATGGCAGCGCCACGGCAAAGGCCGATTGACATCGTTTTTAACAGTTTGTTGCGTGTTGAGGCAAGCCGCTTTACAGACGGTTGCAGAAGCCCCGTCGGCTGGCCTCCCCGTTCAACAGGCTGTGTGGCCCGGAATGACCTGCACAATTGCGCGTCGGGTGGCAGCAACCCCGGCGTGAAGAATTGAACGCCTCTCGCATGCAGCGTCACTGGGCTTGTACCGTTTTTCTATTGCTTTCAAAACGGAGACAAGTCGATGAATCATCCCTCATTCGAAGGTCAGCCCACTATCGAGGCGCCCGCGTGGGTCAAGAACCGAAAACTGGTCAACTGGGTGCAGCGCGTCGCTGCGATGACCAAGCCGGAGCGGATCGTCTGGTGCGACGGCTCGCAGGAAGAATACGACCGGCTTTGCGCGCAGATGGTCGAAGCGGGCACTCTCAAAAAACTCAACCCCGCCAGGCGTCCCAATTCTTATCTCGCATGGTCCGACCCGTCCGACGTGGCGCGCGTCGAAGATCGCACCTTCATCTGCTCGCAGCACCGCGAAGACGCGGGCCCCACCAATAACTGGATCGCCCCGGCCGAGATGCGCTCGACGCTCGACGGCCTGTTCGAGGGCGCCATGCGCGGCCGCACCATGTACGTGGTGCCGTTTTCGATGGGGCCGCTCGGCTCGCCGATCGCGCATATCGGCGTGGAACTGAGCGACAGTCCGTACGTGGTCACCAACATGCGCATCATGACGCGCATGGGCCGCGAGGTGTATGACGTGCTGGGCGAAGACGGCGAATTCGTGCCGTGCGTCCACTCGGTCGGCGCGCCGCTCGCGGCGGGCGAGAAAGACGTGCCGTGGCCGTGCAACGCTACCAAATACATCGTTCACTTTCCTGAATCGCGGGAAATCTGGAGTTACGGCTCGGGTTACGGCGGCAATGCGCTGCTTGGCAAAAAGTGTTTCGCGCTGCGCATCGCCTCGACCATGGGCCGCGCCGAAGGCTGGCTGGCCGAGCATATGCTGATTCTCGGCGTGACCTCGCCGGAAGGGCGCAAGCATCATGTCGCGGCGGCGTTTCCGTCGGCGTGCGGCAAGACCAACTTTGCGATGCTGATCCCGCCGGAAGGCCTGAACGGCTGGAAAATCTCCACGATCGGCGACGATATCGCCTGGATCAAACCGGGCAAGGACGGCCGCCTGTACGCGATCAATCCGGAAGCCGGCTACTTCGGCGTGGCGCCGGGCACGAGCGAGAAGACCAACTTCAACGCAATGGCCACGTTGAAGGAAAACGTGATCTTCACCAACGTTGCGCTGACCGACGACGGCGACGTCTGGTGGGAAGGCATGACGGACGAAGCGCCCGCGCACCTGATCGACTGGCAGGGCAAGGACTGGACGCCGGCGAGCGCGAAGGAAAGCGGCCGCAAGGCGGCGCACCCGAACGCGCGCTTCACGGCGCCGGCCTCGCAATGCCCGTCCATCGACGCCGACTGGGAAAATCCGGCGGGCGTCGCGATCGACGCGTTCATCTTCGGCGGCCGCCGCTCTACCACCGTGCCGCTCGTCACCGAAGCGCGCAACTGGGTGGAAGGCGTCTACATGGCGGCTACTATGGGTTCCGAAACGACCGCCGCGGCGGCCGGCCAGCAGGGCGTGGTGCGCCGCGATCCGTTCGCGATGCTGCCGTTCTGCGGCTACAACATGAGCGATTACTTCGGTCATTGGCTGAAGACCGGCGAGCGTCTGCAGCAACTGGGCGCGACACTGCCGAAAATCTTCTGCGTCAACTGGTTCCGCAAGGGCGCGGACGGCAAGTTCGTCTGGCCGGGCTTTGGCGAGAACATGCGGGTGCTGAGCTGGATGGTCGGCCGGGTCGAAGGCTCGGCTCAGGGTGAGGAACATGCTTTCGGCGTGTCGCCGCACTATGAGGATATCGACTGGAGCGGGCTGAATTTCAGCCGCGAGCAGTTCGAGCAGGTGATTTCCGTGGACGACGCAGCGTGGCGCGACGAACTCGCGCTGCACTCGGAACTGTTTGACACACTGCAGCAGGGCCTGCCGCCCGCGCTGACCCAAGCCAAACGAGCGCTCGAAGGAAAACTTGCCGCCTGATCATGTGAGTATTCACTTCGCATGAAAAACCGCCTTCGGGCGGTTTTTCTTTTGGAGGCGACCGAAGAGCGAGTTCTTTCTGATTCCACACCGCGCGCACAAGCTTTACGTCTGTTAAGTTAAAAAAGGCCGTGCAAGCTGCATTGCAGCAGATTGTTTCTTTTCATGGAACAATCGATGATCGCGCCCCATGTTAGGGCGCACAGTCGCACAAATATTGACAATATTTCCGCTTTCGCGGGCAACTTACACACGATTTCCCGAGTCGTAGGAGAATTCCAAGTTCGCTTCACTGGTTTTCACTAATTGTCAGGAAGCAGTAACACGGCAGGAGTTGTCCTATGGATCATTTGCAGTCGATGCGAGTTTTCGTCAAAGTGGCGGATCTCGGCAGTTTTGCCCGCGCTGCGAGCGCGATGGATATTTCCAACGCAGTTGCCACCCGTCACGTTGCCGACCTCGAAGGCCGTCTCGGTACGCGACTGCTCAATCGCACCACCCGCAGCTTGTCTCTGACCGAATCAGGCCAGGTTTATCTCGAGCGTGCGCGCCAGATTCTCGACGAACTGGAAGACGTCGAGCAGATGGTGGTCGCGCGCAATCACGAACCCGTCGGCACGTTGCGAATCGTCGCGCCGGTGGTGTTCGGGTTGCACAATCTCGCGCCCGTGCTTCAGACGTACGCGGAGCGCTATCCGAAAGTTATCCCCGATGTCACGCTGGTCGACCGCCAGGTCGATCTGGTCGAAGAAGGCTTCGACGTGGGCGTGGTGATCGCGCGGCAAATGCGCAGCGCGAGCATCGTCACGCGGCGTCTCACCACGGGTTGCATGACCGTGTGCGCTACGCCGGCGTATCTGGAGAAGCACGGCATGCCCACGCGTCCGGAGCATCTGCTCGAGCATCCGTGCCTGAGCTTGCCTTCCGAATATTGGGGCGACGAGCGCGTGTTTACCGGCCCGGAAGGCGAGGTCCGCGTGCGTCCGTCGAACGTGATCGTGGCGAACAACACCGAAATGCTGCGTCAGTTTGCGCTGCTCGGCATGGGCATCGCCATCCTGCCGAGCTATCTGATCGGCCGTGACATGACGCGCGGCAGGCTCGTGCGGCTGCTCGGCGACTACCGGCTGCCGCAGGTCGAGATCAACATTGCGTATCCGAGCCGCCGCCACTTGCCGGCCAAGGTGCGAACGTTCATTGACCATCTGGTCGAGCATTTCAGCCAGACGCCGAACAGCCTGCTTGGTGAACAGTGGATCAAGGAGGACGGCCTTGGCCGGACCGCTATGACGACGGCGCCCGATTCCGCGGATCCGATGCCGCCGGAAGCCTTCGACGGCGCTGAGCCGCTCTCGCGCCTGCTGGACAGCGAGTTATCGCCGCTGCCGAAGTCGCTGGCAAAAACAACGACCCGCACTCGACCCACGGCCTTGTCGCCGCTGTAAGTGGTGAATCAGTGGTGAATCGATAAAGCCGGCGGCGCCCGCACAGAGCGCTTTCCTGAGAAGCAACAAAAAAGGCGCGATCACGCAAGTGATCGCGCCTTTTCTTATGGTGGCCTCGAATGATGCCGGCCGGAGATGAATCTCGCTCCGGCCGCCGGTCCACTTACGAGCCGGTTTTGCGTGCCGCCGTTTTCCTCGCGGGCGCTTTTTTGGCTGCTGCGGTCTTGGTTGCGGGTGCCTTCTTAGCCGCCACCTTTTTGGCTGCCGGCGTGGCCTTGACCGCGACCGGTGCGTCACCGTCCTCAGACTCCGAATCCACCGAATCCGCCGCTGCCTTGGCAGCCGACTTGGCCGCCGCGGTCTTCGCTGCAGTTTTCGCCGACGGCTCCTTCTTCTCGAACTCGAAGCCGATCTTGCCGTCGTTCTGCTTGACTAGGAATGCCTTGAAGTTCCGGCCGGTACGTGACGACTTGAAGTTGGTCAGCAGGTCAGTGCGGCCTTCTTCGAGTAGCTTGGACATCTGTTCGCGGGCAATTTCCTGCTGCAGGATCACCTTGCCGGAGCGGAAGTCGCAAGTCTTCGGATTGGCGACCGAGTTTTCGCAGACGTAGCTCATGCCGTGCTCGAACACGCGGCCCTTGCACTTCGGGCACGCGCCGACCGGCTGCTGATCGGAGAAGTCGGGCGGTTCGCCGTCTTCACCGCCGGCATCCTGGCCGAAGTCGAATTCGAGCTTGAAGTTCTTGATCTCATCGTCGAACGAGAGTTTCAGGATCGCCGAGAACGGCCGGCCCATCTTGCTGCGGAAACCCGACAGCGGTCCGATCGTCTTGTTTCGCAGCAACTCTTCGACTTCCGGAATTTCGAACTGACGTCCGCCCGGGATCTTCGAAATTGAAAACTCGCACTTCGAGCAGGCAAAGCGCCGGTAGTTTTCCTTCACCTGGCCGCCGCAATTCGGACACGGCGTTTCCAACGTCGCGTAATCGCCGGGGATCGTGTCGGAATCGTACTCTTTCGCGCGCTTCACGATGGTCTGCGTCATGCGGGCGATTTCCTGCATGAACGCGTCGCGCGGCAGGTTGCCGCGCTCCATTTGCGAGAGCTTGTATTCCCACTCGCCAGTCAGTTCCGGCGCGGTCAGTTCCTTTACGCCGAGGCCGCGCAACAGCGTCATGAGCTGGAAAGCCTTGGCGGTCGGAATCAGATCGCGGCCTTCGCGAATCAGATACTTTTCACCCAGCAAACCTTCAATGATCGCCGCACGCGTGGCCGGTGTGCCGAGACCTTTGGCCGCCATGGCTTCGCGTAGCTCGTCGTCTTCGACGAGCTTGCCCGCGCCTTCCATGGCCGACAGCAAGGTGGCTTCGTTGTAGCGTGCGGGCGGTTTCGTCACCAGTTGCTGGGCGGCGATCTTGTCCGTCTTGACCTTTTC
The DNA here is from genome assembly GCF_046028085.1 of Paraburkholderia sp. RL17-380-BIE-A. Lineage (NCBI taxonomy): Bacteria > Pseudomonadati > Pseudomonadota > Betaproteobacteria > Burkholderiales > Burkholderiaceae > Paraburkholderia > Paraburkholderia sp. RL17-380-BIE-A. The sequence goes on along the minus strand of NZ_JARESQ010000009.1, from coordinate 268,521 downwards.
GTCCTTCTGCACCGGCACGAGGTTCGCGTCTTCGCCGCTGATTTCGCGGCCATAGACCTGCAACCAGCCCGGCTCGACCAGCACCTTGCCTTCAGTCTTGAAGTGATGGCCGACCACTTCGGTGATCCGCGTCGTCACCCGGTATTCGGCGGCCGGGAAGAACACCGACAGGAAGCGCTTCACGACGAGGTCGTAGAGCTTCTGTTCCGGCTCGGACAGATTCTTAGGCGCTTGCAGCGTCGGGATGATTGCGAAGTGGTCGCTGATCTTCGAATTGTCGAAGATGCGCTTGTTCGGTTTCACCCAGCCCTTGTCGAGCACCTGCTTGGCGAACGGCAGATAGTTGTTGCTCTCCTTGAGCATGCCGAGCGTCTCTTTGACCGTATCCATATAGTCTTCCGGCAGCGCGCGCGCGTCGGTACGGGGATAGGTCAGCACCTTGTGCTTTTCGTACAGCGCCTGGGCGAGGCCCAAGGTGTTCTTCGCCGAGAAGCCGAAGCGGCCGTTGGCTTCACGCTGCAAGCTGGTCAGGTCGAAGAGCGCCGGCGACAGTTGCGTGGACGGCTTCGATTCCTCGGTCACCGTGCCGATCTGGCCGCGGCAGGCGGCGACGATCGTTTCGGCCGCGGGCAGCGCCCACAGACGCGAATCGCGTTTTTCCGGATCGAACTCGTCGCGCTTGAATTTCGGATCGAACCAGCGGCCTTCGTAGAAGCCGGCCGCGCAGACGAATTCCGCCTTCACTTCCCAATAGTCGCGCGGGACGAAGCGGCGAATTTTCTCTTCGCGCTCGACCACGATCGACAGCGTCGGCGTTTGCACCCGCCCGACCGTGGTCAGGAAGAAGCCGCCGCCCTTGCTGTTGAACGCGGTCATGGCCCGCGTGCCGTTGATGCCGACCAGCCAGTCCGCCTCCGAGCGGCAGCGCGCCGCATCGGCGAGCGGCTGCATCTCTTCGTCGCTACGCAGACGGGCGAAGCCGTCGCGGATCGAGCCCGCCGTCATGGATTGCAGCCACAGGCGCTGTACCGGCTGCTTGGCCTTCGCGTGCTGCGCGATCAGGCGGAAAATCAGCTCGCCTTCGCGCCCCGCGTCACATGCGTTGATCAGACGGTCGATATCCTTGCGCTTGAGCAGCTTGGTCAGCACCTTCAGGCGCGACTCGCTCTTGGCGATCGGATTGAGATCGAAATGCGGCGGAATGACGGGCAGGTTGGCGAAACTCCACTTGCCGCGCTTGACTTCATAGTCTTCGGGCGCGGCAATTTCCAGCAGGTGGCCGACTGCCGAGGAAAGGACGTACTCGTCGCTTTCGTAGTATTCGTCATGCTTGGTAAAGCCGCCCAAAGCGCGCGCGATGTCGTTCGCGACGGAAGGCTTTTCGGCGATGATCAGTGCTTTGGACATGACTCGATGTGAGGTTGGTAGATCAGGGTTGATGGCCGTGAGTGCGCTTTTGCTAGCGCGACCCTCGTTTGCGACCTTTGCGACCCATTAACGACCGCTTTATAGCACACGGCGCGAACGCGGCGTGTCAAGTGCCATAAAGCGCGCCATCATAATTGCGCGCTCAGCCATTGGGCAAGTTGCGGCAAATGCCCTGTGCACCACTCGCAACGCCCGAGCTGGTGCGCCCGCAAGCCGGCCGCCCGAGTCAGGCTGCAGCCAGCGCCGGCCGAAGCTTGGGCGCGCCGCTGACGCCGGGCACCGCCGTCAGATCAGACAACATCCGTTCCACAATCGCCGCCTGCGGCAGAACCGTGCCAAAAAACCGCGTCGTAACCGAATCTTCGATCAGTATGGTCGGAAAATTCTCCACATCCAGATCGTCGAAGCGGTCCGCATGGGTTTCGATGTCGATCCATGCGAAGCAGATTTCCGGGTGCCGGTCCGCCAGTTTGTCGAAAGCGTCCCGATACTCGCGGCAGGTCCCGCACCATTCCGCGCACAGGCAGGCAACGAACAGCGTGTCGGGTTCGTTGACGCGCTCGGCGATCCGGTCTTGGTCGGTGTCGAGGTTCAGCGCGGGCATGGTGGTTCCTTACGTACTTTTGTCAGGTGCTTTGGCGCGAATGTAGCATGGCCGATCCCGAATGGTCGTTGAAGCTGATCAATGCGGGGTCAGCCGTGGCTCGCCCGCATGAAGCGGCCGCCGGGCAGCGCGGTCACCTGGCCAGCGAGTTCGAGCTGCAGCAAGTGGCTTTGCAGAGCCGCGTCTTCCATCTCGGTGCGGGTAGCGAGAATTTCAAGCGTGGTGGGTGAGTGGCCGAGTGCGGCGAGGAGGCGTTCGGCTTCAGGATCGAACGGTGGGCGGGGCGATGCGGCGTGGCTTGCGGTTACCGGGTCGGCCGCGGACACTCCTGCCGTCGGCCGCGGCGCCGAGCTCGGCCGGCTGATTGTCGCGACGCCGAGCGCTCGCGTATTCGTCGAGCTGGCGTCGCTCGAAAGAACGGCATGCGCCGCGCTGGAAGGCGGCCGCGGGGCGGCCCGCCGCGCGAAGCCCAGTTCCTCCAGGACCTCATCCGGCGTTTCCACAAGCTTCGCGCCCTGCTTGATGATCCGATGACACCCGCGCGACAGCGGCGCGTGAATCGAGCCTGGCAGCGCGAAAATATCGCGGCCCATCTCATTGGCGAGTCGCGCGGTGATCAGCGAACCTGAGCGCATTGCCGCTTCGACGATCACCACGCCGCTGACGAGCCCCGCGATCAGCCGATTGCGCTGCGGAAAATTGGCGGCGCGCGCGGGCGTGCCGAGCGGCCATTCGGAGAGGATCGCGCCCTGCACGGCGATCTGCCGCGCCAGTGCGTGGTGCGCCGCCGGGTACACGAGATCCGCCCCCGTGCCGATCACGGCGACGGTGCCGCCGACGCCTGCAAGTCCACCGCGATGCGCGGCGCCGTCGATACCGAGCGCGAGGCCCGAGACGACGGTAACGCCGGCTACCGAAAGCTCCCGTGCGAAACGCTCGGCGTCTTCGACACCTTGCGGTGTGGCGCTGCGGCTGCCCACCAAAGCGACTGCTCGCGTGTGCAGCAGATTCAGCCGACCCTTTATATATAGAAGAGGCGGCGGATCGGGCATGGTCAGCAGCGCCGGCGGGTAAGCGGGGTCGTCGAGAGTCACGATCTGATTGCCGGGTTGCTCACGCCACGCGATCACCGCGTCGAGCCGGGCGTCGAAATCGCAGCCCGTCGGGGCCAGCGCCGCGCGCGCCGCGGCCTCGCCGGCAATCGCGGCGAGCGCCTCGGGCGCTTGATCGAAAATCGCTTCAGGCAGGCCAAAAGCGCTTAGCAGCAGGCGTAGCGCCGCGGGTTTCAGGCCCGGCGCGAGCGAAAGCCGCAGCCACGCGGCGAGTTCAATGTCGGTTGCAGGCAAGGTGTGCATTGCGTGTCGATCCTCTTGCTGGGCCAGCGGGCAGGCGGGCGCCATGCTAAAATTTTCATCATCCGAAATAACCGCAGCGCCGCGCCCACCCGCGCGGGCTCGTCGTTTAGCGCATGTGGCGCGTTGAATCGAACCGGTTCGACACCATCTATCCTCTGCGTAACGCGATAAGCCCACAACCTGGCCGAATGGCCAACGCGAGCCTTCCACCGGTCAGCGGCGCCTGAAAATCACACTCGAAATCATGGCTTTACTGAACATCCTCAATTACCCGGACAAGCGGCTGCACAAGATTGCCAAGCCGGTCGAAGCGGTCAACGACCGCATCCGCCGCCTCGTCAAGGACATGGCCGAGACCATGTACGCGGCGCCCGGCGTCGGCCTCGCTGCAACCCAGGTGGACGTGCATGAACGCGTGATCGTGATCGACGTATCGGACGACCACAACGAACTGCTCGCCTTCATCAATCCGGAAATCATCTGGTCGAGCGACGAAAAGAAGCTCTCGGAAGAGGGTTGTCTCTCGGTGCCGGGCATTTACGACAATGTCGAGCGCGCGGAGAAAGTGCGCGTCCGGGCGCTCAACGAGAAGGGCGAGACTTTCGAAATGGACTGCGAAGGCCTGCTCGCGGTGTGCATCCAGCACGAAATGGATCATCTGATGGGCCGCGTGTTCGTCGAGTATCTGTCGTCGCTGAAGCAGACGCGCATCAAGAGCAAGATGAAGAAGCTCGCCCACGCCATGTAATGCGCGTTCACCTCGCCTACCGCCCCCGTTCATGAGTCATTCGTTGCGCGTCATCTTTGCCGGTACGCCGGAGTTCGCCGCGGCCGCGCTGGCCGCGATCCACAGCGCCGGGTTCGTGGTGCCGCTCGTGCTGACTCAGCCGGACCGGCCCGCCGGCCGCGGCATGAAGTTGCAGGCGAGTCCGGTCAAGCGCTATGCGCAGGAGCATGGGCTCGCCGTTGCCCAGCCGCCGTCGCTGCGTCGCGCCGGCAAATATCCTACTGAAGCCGCCGCCGCGATCGAGCAACTGCGCGCCACGCCGCACGATGTCATGGTGGTGGCCGCGTATGGGCTGATCCTGCCGCAGGAAGTGCTCGATATCCCGCCGCTCGGCTGCATCAACATTCACGCCTCTTTGTTGCCGCGCTGGCGCGGCGCGGCGCCGATTCATCGCTCGATCGAAGCGGGCGACGCCGAAACCGGCATCACGCTGATGCAGATGGACGTTGGCCTCGACACCGGCGCGATGATCTCCGAAGCGCGCACGGCAATTTCCGGCGACGACACCACGGCCACATTGCACGACCGGCTCGCGCAAGACGGCGCGAAGCTGATCGTCGAGGCGCTGGTCGAACTGGAGCGGACCGGCAAGCTGGCCTCGACGCCGCAACCGGCGGACGGCGTCACCTACGCGGAAAAGATCGGCAAGCACGAAGCCGCGCTCGACTGGCGCCGCCCGGCGGCCGTGCTCGCGCGCCAGGTGCGGGCGTTCGACCCGTTCCCCGGCGGCGTCGGCACGCTGGAAGACGGCACGTCGATCAAGATCTGGGCCGCGGTTCCCATTGATGCGAAAACCAACGGCGCACCCGGCACGATCACCGACATCTCTGCCGAAAGCGTGGTTGTAGCGTGTGGCGAAGGCGCGTTGCGCCTCACGCAACTGCAAAAACCCGGCGGCAAACGCCTGCCGGTGCGCGAATTCCTGGCCGGCTCGACGCTGGCTGTGGGACAACGCTTTCAACTTCCCGAAGCAAACTAACACCGTTGCGCATGACCTGAACATCGTCCGTACGGCCGATGTTCAAGACCCCGCTAGACGATCCTGCCGCGCGTTAGAATCCTCCATGCAATAGCCTGGATTTCAAGGATTCCCATGTTTGGCATCACCCATTTCGAGTTTTTCGTTGTCGCGGTCTTTCTCCTGAACGTGACGCCCGGTCCCGACACGGCGTATATCGTTGGGCGCAGCGTCGCCCAAGGCCGCGGCGCGGGGCTCATGTCGGCGCTCGGCATCTCGGCAGGTTGCTGCGTTCACTCGCTGGCCTGCGCGTTCGGCTTGACCGCAGTGCTGGCCGCGTCGGCCACCGCATTTACCGTCATCAAGTTTGTCGGCGCTATTTATCTGATTTATCTTGGCGTGCGCCTCATATTCGCCAAACCGGCCGCCGACCAGGCAGCGGGCGAAGCGCGCGCGGCCGGTGCGCCCAAGTCGCTGCGGCAGCTTTTCCTGCAAGGCTTCTGGACCAACGTGCTGAACCCCAAGGTGGTGCTGTTCTTCGTATCGTTCTTCCCGCAATTCGTGACGGCCGGCAGCGACCACAAAGCGCTCGCCTTCCTCACGCTGGGCGCGGTGTTCGTCGTGATGAGCATGGTCTGGAACAGCTTTGTCGCGTGGGTCGCGGGCAGCGTGACGCGGCGTTTCTCCGGGCAGCCGTTGGTGAGGCAGTGGCTGGATCGGGGCGTCGGCAGCGCTTTTGTTGGTTTGGGTATCAAACTCGCCACCGCATCAAGATGATTGAATTTTCCTTGTGCGCCCATATCTAACAATTCGCTTACAATCAGGCGCCGCGATTCTCGCGGTGCAGATATGAACCCCGCGTCAGGGGCAAGGAGTTGCAGACATGTTCAATTGGGTCAAAACCGCGATGTTGATGGCCGCGATCACGGCCCTTTTCATCGTGATCGGCGGGATGATCGGCGGGTCGCGCGGCATGACGATCGCGCTCGTGATCGCCCTTGGGATGAATTTCTTTTCGTACTGGTTCTCGGACAAGATGGTGCTGCGCATGTACAACGCGCAGGAAGTCGACGAAACCAGTGCGCCGCAGTTCTATCGCATGGTGCGCGAGCTTTCGACGCGTGCAGGCCTGCCCATGCCGCGCGTCTACCTGATCAATGAAGACGCGCCGAACGCGTTTGCCACCGGCCGCAATCCGGAGCACGCGGCGGTTGCTGCCACCACGGGCATTCTGCGCGTGTTGTCCGAGCGCGAAATGCGCGGCGTCATGGCGCACGAGCTCGCGCACGTGAAGCATCGCGACATTCTGATTTCGACCATCTCGGCCACCATGGCCGGCGCCATTTCCGCGCTGGCGAACTTCGCGATGTTCTTCGGCAGCCGCGACGAAAACGGCCGTCCCACGAATCCGATCGCGGGCATTGCCGTCGCGCTGCTCGCGCCGATCGCCGGCGCGCTGATTCAGATGGCGATTTCGCGTGCGCGTGAGTTCGAAGCCGACCGTGGCGGCGCGCAGATTTCCGGCGACCCGCAAGCGCTCGCTTCGGCGCTCGACAAGATCCATCGTTACGCGAGCGGGATTCCGTTTCCCACCGCCGAGCAGCATCCGGCCACCGCGCAAATGATGATCATGAATCCGTTGTCGGGCGGCGGTATCGCGAATCTGTTTTCCACGCACCCGGCTACCGAGGAGCGCGTCGCGCGGTTGATGGAAATGGCGCGCACGGGGCGCTTCGAATAACGCCGCGCGGCGCTTGGGCGCAATGAAGAAAGGCGAGTCTTCGGGCTCGCCTTTTTTGTTCTAATGGCAGGTTTGCGGAGCAGGGGCAGCCTGTGGCCGCTGGTCGATGAAGCGCCCATCAATCGCCTTCGCGGCCGTAGACGGTCCGCACGCCTCTTCACCTCACCGCACCGCACCGCACCTCACCTCACCTCACCTCACCGCAGACCCCGCGCCGCAGGTCCCTCTATTCCAGCACGCCGTGCATGTGCAAACCCCCACTCCATCCACTATCGGCCGGCCGCGGCGGCCCGCGCTTCGCGCCACGCTACAATGTGTGTTGATTGCGTCGCGCGTTCCGCGCGGCCCGCCTTAGCCTTCTTCATGACCACAAAGCCTTCTTCGCGTACTGCTTCCTCACCGGCGCGTCCGCGCGAATCCCGATTGTCGATGCTGCATCTCGCGCCCGAATCGCTCGGTTTCGCGCTCGACTGCGCGGGCCAGGCCGTCGGCGCCGTGCGTCTCGGCTCAGCGTTGCCGGCCGCGCTGCAGTCGGTCTTCGTGTCCGCGCCTGAGGGCAGCACCGCCGCCGCGCGCGGAGCGGTGCAGGACATCGCGTACCGCACCATGCGGCGTCTCGCGACCGTCGAGTGGCTGATCGCGAAGCTGGTGAAAAAGGCGCCGCCGCCGCACGTCGGCCATGTGCTCGAGTGCGCGCTGGCCTTGCTCGTCGACGACGAAGCGAGCGCTGCCTATACGCCGTTCACGGTGGTCGATCAGGCGGTGAGCGCGATCGGCGCGCGTCGTGAGTTCGCCTTTGCCAAGGGGCTTGTCAACGCCGTACTGCGTAATTTTCTGCGCGAGCGCGAAGCGCTGTTGAGCGCCGCGCAAGCCGATGAAGTGGCGCGCTGGAACTACCCGGCCTGGTGGATCGATGCGGTGAAGCGCGCATGGCCCGACGCATGGCAGTCGGTGCTGGCCGCCGGCAACACGCAAGGCCCGCTGACGCTGCGCGTGAACGCGCGTCGTTCAACGGTCGACGCCTACCTGCAAGTGCTGCAAAACCATCACATTGTCGCGAGCAAGGCTGGAGACTATGCGGTCAAACTCGCCACGGCGATGCCGGTCGACCGCATTCCCGGGTTTAACGACGGTGTGGTCTCGGTGCAGGATGCCGGCGCGCAACTCGCCGCGCAACTGCTCGGCGTGCGTGACGGCATGCGCGTGCTCGACGCCTGCGCGGCTCCCGGCGGCAAGACCGGACATCTGCTCGAACTCGCCAATCTTCAGCTCGTCGCGCTCGAAAGCGACGCGTCGCGCGCGCGCCGCATCGGCGAAAACCTGCAGCGTCTGAAGCTCGAAGCGGAAGTGCGGATCGGCGACGCCGGCGCGCCCGCCAAGTGGCACGACGATATCGACCAGCCGTTCGACCGCATTCTCGCGGACGTGCCGTGCTCGGCGTCGGGTATCGTGCGGCGTCATCCGGACATTCGCTGGCTGCGCCGCGCGTCCGACATTCCCGCGCTCGTCGCCGAGCAGCGCCGCATTCTCGACGCGCTCTGGCCGCTCGTGAAACCAGGCGGCGAGTTGCTCTACGTTACGTGTTCGATCTTTCCGGAAGAAGGCGAGATGCAGGCGCAGTGGTTTGGAAACAAGTATCAGGATGCGGTACGATTGGACGCGCCGGGGCAACTGTTGCCTTCAGTCGCTCGCGCGCCCGCCGACCCATCGGCCGGTTCCCATGCCGGACAACCCGCTGAAGACAGCGCCGGCGCGAACTCAGACCACGACGGATTTTTCTACGCGCGCTTCCAGAAACGGTGACCATCAAACGCTTCTTCCCGCTTCGGCTCGCAGCCGTGCTCTGGATCGCGCTGGCCTTATGGCTCGCGGCGCCGGGCGCGGCGCACGCTGACTCGATCGCGGTGCAGCGTGCGTCGCTGCAAGCCGACAACACCGGCTGGAACCTCGACGCCCGTTTCGACTTCGACCTGAACAGCAATCTCGAAGACGCGGTCAATAAAGGCATCCCGCTCTATTTCACGACCGACTTCGAATTGAGCCGGCCGCGCTGGTACTGGTTCGACGAGCAGCCGGTCAGCGTGTCGCAAAGCATTCGCCTGTCGTTCCAGCCGCTCACGCGCGAATATCGCGTGTCGAGCGTCTCCTCCGGCGGTTTGCAGCTCGGCTTTACCACGCTCAAGGATGCGCTCGCGGTCATCAAGCACGTCACCTCGTGGCACGTCATCGAGCGCAATGAAGTGCGCGCCGGCGAGACGTATAACGCATCGGTGCGCATGCAACTCGACATCGCGCTGATGCCCAAGCCGTTCCAGATCGACGCGGTGAACAACCGCGACTGGAACCTCGCGTCCGAATGGAAGCGTTTTACCTTCACGGTGACCGAACGTGCTAAATAAAGTGCGCTCCGCCACCAGTGTCAGCAGCATCGTCGTGCGCGTGCTGGTGTCGACGGTCGCGGTCACGGCCGTGTTGCTGCTCGTGCTGCTGGCCGCCGCCAGCGCGAACACCGAATTCTTCGACCGCTATTACCAGTGGCTCTACGCCGCCAACCTCGCGGTCGCGATGATCTTTTTGCTGGTGGTGGCGACGCTCGTCATCATCATCATTGCGCGGCTGCGAAAGGGTAAGTTCGGCACAAGGCTATTGGCGAAACTGGCGTTCTTCATGGCGCTGGTCGGCGTGGTGCCGGGCGGGATCATCTACGTCGTGTCGTATCAGTTCGTGTCGCGCAGTATCGAGTCGTGGTTCGATGTGAACGTCGAAACCGCGCTCACGTCCGGGCTGAATCTCGGGCGCGGCATGCTCGACGCGTCGCTGTCCGATCTGCAGACCAAGGGCCGGTTGATGTCGGAACAGTTGGCGAGCGCGGACGCCGCCGGCACCACGCTCACGCTGCTGCGTCTGCGCGATCAGTTCGGCGTGCAGGATGCGACGATCGTCGAACCCACGCGCAGCATGTCCGGTGCGACGCCCGATATGCACGTGGTCGCGCAGGCATCCGGCAACTACGCGACGCTCGTGCCGAACGATCTGCCCACGCCGCTGATGATCGATCAGGCGCGCGGCCGCGGCTACGCGGCGATCGAAGGCGAAGTGGACGGCGATCCTCATGCGCATGGCAGCAAAGGCGTGCTACGGCTGCGCGTGGTGCAGCGCATTCCCGACTCGAACGCCTCGTTGCTGCAACCCACCGAACGCTTCCTGCAACTCACGCAGCCGGTGTCGCCCACGCTCGCGCGCAACGCCGACGCGGTGCAGCGCGCCTATCGCGAGTATCAGGAGAAGGCGCTTGGGCGCACGGGTCTGCGCAAGATGTATATCGGCACGCTCACGCTCGCGCTCTTTCTCGCCACCTTCATCGCGATGATGCTCGCGCTCGCGCTCGGCAATCAGCTTGCGCGGCCGCTGTTCCTGCTGGCGCAGGGCACCAAGGAAATCACGGAAGGCGATTACACGCCGAAGCGGGAAATCAAATCGCGCGACGAACTGGGCTTTCTCACGCAGTCGTTCAACGCCATGACGCGCCAGTTGTCCGAAGCGCGCGCGGCGGTCGAGAACAACCGCATTGCGCTCGAACATTCGAAGGCGTATCTGGAAAGCATTCTCGCCAACCTGACCGCGGGCGTGTTCGTGTTCGACCGGCAGTTCAGGCTGACCACGGCGAATCGCGGCGCCGAGCGGATTTTCCGTCAACCGTTCCAGGCATTGATGGGTTCGGCGCTGGATCAGATCGGCGTGCTGAGCGAATTCGGCGGCATGGTTCGCAAGGCGTTTGCCGATCGCGAAGCAGCGAGCGGCGACGGTCACGACGATCGCGGCCACTGGCAGCAGCAGTTTTCGGTGCAGGTGCCCGGCGAAACCGAGCCGCTTACCTTGCTCGTGCGCGGCGCGCGGCTCGTCTCGGCGACGGACCGCGACGCGGAAGACATGCAGACCTCCGGCTATGTCGTGGTATTCGACGATATCTCGGACGTGATCTCCGCGCAGCGTTCGATCGCATGGGGCGAGGTCGCGCGGCGGCTCGCGCACGAGATCAAGAATCCGCTCACGCCGATCCAGCTTTCCGCCGAGCGTTTGCAGATGAAGCTCGCCGACAAGCTGTCGCCATCCGACGCGGATGTGCTGAAGCGCGGCGCGACCACGATCGTCAACCAGGTCGCCGCCATGAAGCAGATGGTCGACAATTTCCGCGACTACGCGCGCACGCCGCCGGCGGTGCTCGCGCATTTGCAACTGAATGATCTGGTCAGCGAAGTGCTCACGCTGTACGGTATCGAAGAGGGCAAAGGCGCGATTCAGGTCGAGCTCGCCACCCTGCCGGCGATTCGTGGCGACGCGACGCAATTGCGTCAGGTGATTCACAACCTGCTGCAAAACGCGCAGGATGCGGTGGCGGACCTCGAGCATCCGCGTGTATTGCTCGAGACGAGGACAGTAGAATACGGAGACCCCGACGCGGAAGGCAAAGTCCACGTCGCGGTGCGTCTGACCGTGACGGACAACGGACCGGGCTTCCCCGCGCGTATCCTCACACGTGCATTCGAACCTTACGTGACGACCAAGGCCAAAGGTACGGGCCTGGGTCTTGCGATGGTCAAGAAGATCGTCGACGAACACGGCGCGCGCATCGACATCCGCAATCGTATGAAAGCGGGCGACGTGATCGAGGGCGCGCAGATTTCGATCCTCTTCCTTCAACTGGCAGACGATGCCGCGACACCTGGAACAGGGCCGCGTCCGGCGCACGGCAGTGCGTCGCATGGAAAGACAAAAGCAACAGTGCAGACAAGGGCAGCGTAAATGGCAACCATCCTGGTGGTAGATGATGAAATGGGCATCCGGGAATTGCTCTCGGAGATCCTGAGCGACGAAGGGCATGTCGTGGAGGCCGCGGAAAACGCGCAGGAAGCGCGCGAATTCCGTTTGCGCCAGGCACCCGACCTGGTGCTGCTCGACATCTGGATGCCCGACACTGACGGCGTGACCTTGCTCAAGGAATGGGCTGCGCAAGGGCAACTGACCATGCCGGTGATCATGATGTCCGGCCACGCCACGATCGATACGGCCGTTGAGGCAACCAAGATCGGTGCACTCAATTTCCTCGAGAAGCCGATTGCTTTGCAAAAGCTGCTGAAGGCTGTCGAGCAGGGCCTCGCGCGTGGTAACGCGGCGAGTGCGCCGGGCGGCGCGGCGGCCAAGCCGGTGTTGCCGGTGAGTGCTTCGGCAGTGGCTTCGGCGGCGTCACTGCCGATGCTTTCCACCGACGGCCTCGGCAGCGGCGCGCTGGCGGCGCAAACGGCCTCGATTTCGTTCGATATTCCGCTGCGCGACGCACGCGACGCATTCGAGCGCGCGTACTTCGAATATCACCTCGCGCGTGAGAACGGCAGCATGACGCGCGTGGCGGAGAAGACCGGCTTGGAGCGCACGCACCTGTATCGCAAGCTCAAGCAACTCGGTGTCGATCTCGGCAAAAACAAAGGCGAGTGAGCTTGGTGACGAGCGCAAGTGAGCCGGTGCTCCGCGCGCAGATCGCACTTTCACAGATTTTTTCGAGAAGGGGCTTGCCCTGCTGCTGACCCTTTGATATTATTTCGTTCTTCGTTGGCCCGGTAGCTCAGTTGGTAGAGCAGCGGATTGAAAATCCGCGTGTCGATGGTTCGATTCCGTCCCAGGCCACCAGGATTCAGCCCCAGGAAATCGCAAGATTCCTGGGGCTTTTCCTTTTTGCGCCCCTAATGTGTGACGGGCTTGAAGGGCATCACGCGTGTCCGTTGCTTCGGCTTGCGCGCGCCGCATGGCAGCACGCACTCGGCGGTGTTCGGCGCTGCATGATAAAATCGCGCCAGTTCAAGGACTTGCACAGTGAGTGCAGCGCCTGCGTGCTGCGCGGCAACGCCGCCACCTGCACCGAACCCTTCGCCCGACGATTAACGGTATAAGCGCCCAGCGACTCTGCATGCGGAAGGCGCGGCCTATACTGCTTTGGGCCGGCAGCAGTGCCGGCACGCGTCGCGCCGCGTTGCTTGCATGGCGCACCTCGCGCAGCGCGACGTGGCACTCTTCATTCACGGAGTTTCACGGTGATCCGCAACGACGCTAAACGTAGCGCTCTGGTGCTGTTTTCCGGCGGCCAGGATTCCGCCACGTGCCTCGCCTGGGCGCTCGAACGTTATGAAACGGTCGAGACACTGGGCTTCGATTACGGTCAGCGGCACCGCGTCGAACTGGAATGCCGCGAGGGGTTTCGCAACGCTGTCGCGCGTGCATTTCCGCAGTGGGCCGAGCGCCTCGGCGACGATCATATGATCGACCTGTCGGTGCTCGGCGCGATCAGTGACACCGCCATGACGCGCGAGATTGAGATCGAAGCCACGGCGAACGGTTTGCCGAACACGTTCGTGCCGGGCCGCAATCTGATGTTCATGACCATCGCTGCGGCGATTGCGTATCGGCGTGGCTTGCAGGTGCTGGTGGGCGGCATGTGCGAGACGGATTTCTCGGGCTATCCCGATTGCCGCGACGACACGATGAAGGCGTTGCAGGTCGCGCTGAACCTCGGCATGGACACGCGCACGCTGCTCGAAACACCGTTGATGTGGCTCGACAAGGCCGACACGTGGCGCCTCGCGCACGAACTCGGCGGCGACGAACTCGTCGAGCTGGTACGCGTCGAGACGCATACGTGCTACGTCGGCGAACGCGCCGAATTGCATGCGTGGGGCTTCGGTTGTGGCGAATGCCCGGCGTGCCGCTTGCGCAAGCGTGGCTACGAAGCCTATCTGTCGGGTGAGAAGGTCACCGAGGCGCCGGTCCGATAACGCTCGGCACGGCAGCGCACCTCAGGCAATCATTTTCAGGAACATAGGGCACACAGCAGCATGACTTACGCGGTCAAGGAAATCTTCTACACGTTGCAGGGCGAGGGCGCGAATGCCGGGCGTCCGGCTGTCTTCTGCCGGTTCGCCGGCTGCAACCTGTGGTCGGGCCGCGAAGAAGATCGTGCCGAAGCGGTGTGCCAATTCTGCGATACCGATTTCGTCGGCACTGACGGCGAGAACGGCGGCAAGTACCGCACGGCGGAAGATCTTGTGCAGATGATCGCGTCGCAATGGCCGCAAGGCGAGGGCGAGCGTTTCGTCGTGTGCACGGGCGGCGAACCGATGCTGCAGATCGATCAGCCGCTGGTCGACGCGCTGCATGCCGCCGGCTTTGAAATCGCGATCGAAACCAACGGCTCGCTGCCGGTGCTCGAGACGATCGACTGGATCTGCGTGAGCCCGAAGGCCGACGCGCCGCTCGTCGTGACGAAAGGCAACGAACTGAAGGTCGTGATCCCGCAGGACAACCAGCGCTTGTCCGAGTATGCGAAGCTCGACTTCGAGTATTTCCTCGTCCAGCCCATGGACGGTCCGTCGCGCGACATCAACACCAAGCTCGCGATCGACTGGTGCAAACGCCATCCACAATGGCGCCTGTCGATGCAGACCCACAAGTATCTGAACATTCCCTGATTTGCCGTGCTGACGATTACACGAAAACTCGAATTCGACGCGGGTCACCGCATTCCTGATCACCGCAGCCAGTGCCGTAATCTGCACGGTCATCGCTACGTGCTCGAAATCACGCTGCAAGGCGATCTGGTCGACACCGAAGGCGCGCCCGATCGCGGCATGGTGATGGACTTCGCCGACGTGAAGTCGCTCGCCGTCGAGCATCTGGTCGACAAGTGGGACCACGCGTTTCTCGTCTATGAAGGCGACGCGCAGGTGCGTGGTTTCCTGGAAACGATGGCTGGCCACAAGACGGTCGTGCTCGATCGCATTCCCACGGTCGAAAACCTTGCCGCGATCGCGTTCGAAATTCTCGCGAACGTCTATGACGCGCACTACGGCGTGAATCTGCGTTTGCACAAGCTGCGTCTGTACGAGACGCCGAATTGCTGGGCCGACGTGGTCCGCGACTAAACCGAACGCCGCCGCGCGGCTCGCGAGACGTCCCCTTGGGGACCGTCCAACCCTCGCGTTATTGTCACGGTATGATCGCTCCGATAACCACACGGAGCGAGACATGCCGGTCACCGCATTGCGTCGCAGCAGGCATCCAGGCCGCCTCGGCCAGAGCCAATCTCTTTGTCTTTTCCCCGCCCATCACGCCGGCATTGCGCACTGCGGTTCAGGCGATGCATTTCATCGCCGCCACGGAGCGCGGCGATGAGCAGCCTGACCAATCCCCTCAAGTCACGCCTGAAGGAAACCGAGCCGCTGTTCGGTCTGTGGCTTTCGCTCGGCAGCGACGCTGCGGCCGAAGCGCTCGCGCATGCCGGCTACGACTGGCTGCTGATCGACATGGAGCACGCGCCGAACGATAGCGGCGACGTCGCCTCGCAATTGCGCGCGATCGCCGCCGCGCATCTGCCGAGCGAGCCGGTGGTGCGCGTGCCCGCCAGCGAGGCGTGGCTCGTCAAGCGCGTGCTGGACGCCGGTGCGCGTACGCTGATGTTCCCGAATATCGAGTCCGCGGAAGAGGCGGCGCGCGCCGTGCGTCTCACGCAATATCCGAGCGCCGGAGCGCTCGACGGTGAGCGTGGTGTCGCCGGCGTGGTGCGGGCTGCGGCCTACGGCATGCGGCGCGACTACGTGCAGACGGCCAACGCGCAGATCGCGACCATCGTGCAGATCGAGTCGGCGCGCGGCTTGCAGGAGGTGGAAAAAATCGCGGCGACGCCGGGTGTCGATTGCCTGTTCGTCGGGCCGGCCGACCTTGCCGCGAGCCTCGGTCATCTGGGCGATTCGAAGCATGCCGACGTGCAGGCCGCGATGGCGCGCATCGTCAGCGCGGCGGACAAGGCGGGCATTGCCGCCGGTATTTTTGCCATGGATGTCGCGAGCGCCAAACAGCATCGCGACGCCGGATTTCGTTTTATCGCTCTGGCCGCGGACGTCATGTGGATGTTGCGCGCGACTCGCCAGGCGTTGCAGGAGGTGAGGTCATGAAAGGGATGGTGCAGTGCGTCGTGGTGCGTCTGGCGGTCACGGCGGCGTTGATGGTGAATGTGGCGGCGTATGCGCAGGACCGCGTGGCGAAGTCGAACGATCCGCAGACGCAAACCGCGGTCGCCGACTACAACGCCGGCAATCTCGGCGCGGCGCTGGCCGAGTTCCGCAAGGCCGCGGAGCGCGGCAGCCGGCTCGCCGAGTTCAACTACGCCATGATGCTGCTCAACGGCGAAGGCGGCCCGGCCAATGTGGATGAAGGCAAGAAATGGCTGCGTAAGGCCGCCGACGCCAACATGTCGCACGCGCAATACGTGTACGGCAAGATGTACGACGATGGCGAGTTCGTCGGGCGCGATCCGGTCGAAGCGCACCGCTGGTTCCTGAAGGCGGCGCAGCAAGGGCACGTGCAAGCGGAGTTGGCGCTCGCCAATCAGTTCCTCGACGGACGCGGCACCGAGCGCGACAACAAGCAGGCGTTCTTCTGGTACAAGAAGGCGGCGGAAGGCGGCGACATGACCGCGCAGTACGTGGCGGGCTCGTTTTACGAGCGCGGCGGCGACGGTGTAGACAGGAATCTCAACGTGGCGCGCGCTTATTACGCTGCCGCAGCGGCGCAGGGCGATCCGGCGGCGCGGCTCAAGTATCAGCAACTCAGCGCGCAGTTGCGGGATCAGAAGGAAGTGAAGCCGCAATAAATAAAGAAGGGGCGCTCCGTGATGATGGTGCGCCCCTTCTTCGATTTGCAGCCTTTGTTCTGCGGCCTTGTTCGCTGACAGCCTCGCCGCGCTAACTCTGCATCAACCGCTTTTGCCGCGCGACGCTCATGATGAGCCCGATGGCCACACCCAGCGTGGTCAGTGCGGTGCCGCCGTAGCTCATGAACGGCAACGGCACGCCGACCACCGGCAAGATGCCGCTCACCATGCCGATATTGACGAATGCGTAGGTGAAGAACGCCATGGTCAGCGAGCCGGCCAGCAAGCGTCCGAACAGCGTCGCACCATTGGCCGCGATATACAGCCCGCGCGCGATCAACAGCATGTATAGCGTGAGCAGCACGACGCCGCCCGCCAGCCCGAACTCTTCGGAGAACACCGCGAAAATGAAGTCAGTGTGCTTCTCGGGGATGAACTCCAGATGCGCCTGCGTGCCCTTCAGCCAGCCTTTGCCAAGCGGACCACCGGAGCCGATCGCGATGACCGCCTGGATCGTGTGGAAGCCCTTGCCGAGCGGATCGGAGGTCGGGTCGAGCAGCGTGCAGATACGGTGTTTCTGATAATCGTGCATCAGCGGCCATTGCACTTCGGGCTGACAGATCTTGTCCTGAAAGGCGGCGATCGAAGCGACCGCTATGACGCCTGCAATCAGCACCGGCACGATCAGCTTGAAACTCAGGCCCGCAAAGTAAATCACGAAGAAGCCGGCCGCAAACACCAGCACGGCCGTACCGAGGTCGGGCTGCTTGGCGATCAGGCCGACCGGCACCGCGAGAATCAGCAGGCCGACCAGATAGTCGTACCAGCGCATCACGCCTTCGCGGCGCTGGTAGTACCACGCGAGCATGAGCGGCGTGGCGATCTTCAGGATTTCCGACGGCTGGATCACCACCCCGACATTGATCCAGCGCTTCGCGCCCTTGCGCGTGAGGCCGAATAGCGCCACCGCGACCAGTAACGCGATCCCGAACGTGTAGAGCGGGACCGCGAAGCGCATCAGCGTGGTGGGTGGAACATTGGCGAGCGCCCACATCAGCACGAACGTGAGCATGATGTTGCGTAACTGGTCTTCCACGCGGCCGGGGACGTCCAGACTCGCGCTGTACAGCGTGACGATGCCGACGCACAGCAGCAGAAACACGATCAGTGCGAGCGGGCGGTCGAAGCCCGCGAACATCCGCTTGATGCGGTCGAGCCAGGCGCGCTTGTCGAATTGCATGCCTTTCTCCTTACTCGTCGATGCCGCCGGAAACCGGCTGGCGTGGCGACGTGCCCTGAGTGCCGTCTTCGCGCGACGGTGCCGCGGCGGTCGGCACCGGCTCGCTAGCCGGGCGGGGTTTATGCGGGACGCCGGATTTACGCGACGCTGAATTCTTTGCGGCAGAAGTCGCGGACGTCGAGGCGGCCAACGGTGCCGATGCAGCCGCCGGCGCGGAAGCCGCGGCCGCAGCAGACGCTGCTTTCGCAGCCGCCGCCGCGGAGGCCGCCGCTGCCGCCGAAGCCGCACCGGGAATCGGCAGGGCAGTGAAGCCCGCCGCGACCTTGACCGGCTGCGCCGCATCCTGTGGCGACGGTGCATCGCCGACTTCGGGCGCGGACGCATCCTGGGTCGCCGACGCCGCCGCTTCGATGGCCGCCGCCTGAGCGCCCGGCTTGTTCTTGCCGACGAGGTAGTAGTCGAGCACCTTCCGCGCGATCGGACCCGCCGATTCCGCACCCCAGCCGCCGTTTTCGACGATCAGCGCGAGCGCGATCTTCGGCTGCTCGACCGGCGCGAACGCGATGAAGAGCGCGTGGTCGCGCAAATGCTCGGCGATTGCGTGGCCCTTATAGTTCGCGCCTTGCAGCGAGTAGACCTGCGCTGTACCGGTTTTGCCGGCCGCCTGATAGGGGGCGCCGATGAACAGTTTCGACGCCGTCCCATTGGTCACGACGCCTTCCATTGCGCGCTTGATGATGTCGATATCCGATTGCTTCACCGCGATCTTGTCGCTCGGATCGCGCACGACCGCGCGAGTGTCTTTCGTGATCGGATTTTCGATGTCGCGCACGAGGTGCGGCTTCATCACGACGCCGTTGTTCGCGAGCGTGGCCGTAGCGTGAGCGAGCTGGAGAATCGTGAACGAGTTGTAGCCCTGGCCGATGCCGAGACTGATCGTTTCGCCCTCATACCAGCGCTGCTGTTCGGGCTTGCGGTATGCCTTGCGCTTCCATTCGGTGGACGGCAGGATGCCGCGCGCCTCGCCCGAGATGTCGATACCGGTGATCTGGCCGAAGCCCCACGGCTTCATGAAGTTGGCGATATTGTTGACGCCGAGATCGTGCGCGAGCATGTAGAAATACGTGTCGTTCGACACCACGATCGCGCGGTTCATGTCGACCCAGCCTTGGCCCGAACGCACGTCGTTGCGGAACGTGTGGCCGCCGAAGGTATACGAGCCCGGATCCTGGAAGCCCCAGCCCGGCGTGCGCTTATGCAGTGTGAGCGCGGCGAGCGCCATGAACGGCTTGTAGGTCGAGCCCGGCGGATAAGTGCCGTGCAGCGGCCGATTGAGCAGCGGGTGGTCGGGCGAATTGTTGAGATCGTCCCACGTCTGCTGATCGATACCGTCGACGAACGAATTCGGATCGAAACTCGGCGCGGACACGAACGCAAGCACGTCGCCCGTGGATGGTTCGATCGCGACCAGCGCACCGCGGCGGCCGGCGAACGCCTGCTCGGCGACCTGCTGCAAGCCGATATCCAAAGACAGCACGAGGTTGTTGCCAGGCGTTGCCTGCGTACGCGACAAGGTGCGCACGGGGCGGCCGCCGGCCGTCACTTCCACTTCCTCGAAACCGGTCTGGCCATGCAGTTCGGTTTCGTAGCTCTGCTCGACGCCGATCTTGCCGATGTAGTCGGTGCCCTTGTAGTTGTTCGCGTCGAGCCGCGGATCGTAGTGGTCCGGATCGCTGTCGTTCTGGTCGCTGGCGTCGTCGATACGGTCCTGATCGCGCTGCGAAATCCGCCCGATGTAGCCGATCACGTGCGCCGCCGTCGGCCCGAGCGGATATTGGCGGAACAGGCGCGCGCGCACTTCCACGCCGGGAAAACGGAAGCGCTGCGCGGTGAAACGCGCGACTTCGTCGTCGGTCAGGCGGGTGCGGATCGGCAGGCTCTCGAAGTTCTTCGAGTCTTCCTGCAGCTTCTTGAAGCGGCGGCGGTCGCGCGCGTCGATCGAAACGACCGTGGCCAGGTTGTCGATCACGTTTTCGAGCGAGTCGTTCAGCTTCGAGGGCGTAATTTCGAGCGTGTAGGCGGAGTAGTTCTTCGCCAGCACGACGCCGTTGCGATCGGTGATGATGCCGCGGTTCGGCACGATCGGCGCGACGGAAATGCGGTTTTCATCGGCCTGCAGCGAATATTTGCTGTAGTGCCAGACCTGCAGAAACAGGAAGCGGAAACCGATCAGCCCGAAGCACACGAACACGAACAGACCCGCCGCCGCGACGCGCAGGCGGAACTTCGAGAGCTGTTGCTGAGTGTCCTTGAATTCGGTCATGCGATTCTGCAAAAGGCCGGTTGACGGCCATCATGAGTGTGCGCCTTTTCCGGCCGGAACCGGAAGGCATGAACAGCGATGCGCGTCGAGCGGGCCGGCAAAGCGGGTTCCATCAGAACGGCCGGCGGGCCCGATGCGTGATCAAATTGGCCGGGTATCGTCCGGGTCGGCCGGGCGGCGCTGCGGCATCAGCAGCAGCACGCTGGTGACCGGCCACAGCGCGGCTTCGACGAAACCGTCGATCAGATAACCCCAACCCGGAAACGCCGCGCCCGTCAGCAGACGGATCACGAACGGCACCAGTTGCGCGACCACCAGCAGCGGCATGACCGCGAAGGTCTGCACGCCGAGCGACATCCACAGCACGCGGCGGTGGATGGTGATCGCGCCGTACGACAACAGCGTGTACGCCAGTGCGTGCTCGCCGAGCAGGCTGGCGTTGTGCACGTCCATCAGCAAACCGAGCGAAAACGCGATACCCATGCCGACTTTGCGCGGCTGGTGCACGTTCCAGAACAGCAGCACGAGCGCGACGAAGTCCGGCACGCCGATAAGGCGCCCCCACGGCATCAGATTCAGCAGGAACGCAGCCGCGAGACTGAACGAGATGAAGTACGGGTTGACCGGCTGCAGAATGTATTGCGGACGGTTCATGGCTGTGCCCCCGGCGTGGCTTGCGGCCTCGCGTTCTTCTCAGCGGCCGGTTTCTTTTCGGTGGCGGACTTCTTGTCCGCGGCTGCCGGTTTGGCGGGCGCCTTTTCGGCGGGCTTGGCCGCTGCGGGCTTCTCGGCCGCGGGTTTTTCACCCGCGGATTTTTCCCCCACCTTTGCCGGCGATTTGTCCGTCGCCGCTTTACCGTCTGCCGGCTTGGCGCCCTTCTTCGCTTTCGCCTCCTTCGCGGCCGTGGCTGCGTCGGGTACTTCGGCGGGACGCGGCGGCACATTGTTCACGTAGTGCAGCACCAGCAACTGACGGGCGCCGCGCACCGGTGCGATCGGCAGGCAGATCACGCGCGCGAACGCCGTATCGGCCTGTTTGTCGACCCGCACCACCTTGGCGACCGGCAACCCCGGCGGATAGACGCCGTCGAGTCCGCTCGTGACGAGTTCGTCGCCGGACTGGATGTCGGCGCTGATCGGCACGAAGCGCAGATCGAGCGTGTCGCCCTTCGGCGTGCCGTAAATCACACTGCGCAAGCCGGTGCGCACGATCTGCACGGGCACCGCCTGGTCCTTGTCCGTGAGCAGCGTCACTTCGGCTTGCAGCGGAAAGACGCGCGTCACCTGACCGATCACGCCGTCTTCGTTGACGACCGGCGAACCATTCTGAATGC
The DNA here is from genome assembly GCF_046028085.1 of Paraburkholderia sp. RL17-380-BIE-A. NCBI lineage: Bacteria > Pseudomonadati > Pseudomonadota > Betaproteobacteria > Burkholderiales > Burkholderiaceae > Paraburkholderia > Paraburkholderia sp. RL17-380-BIE-A. Next base: position 247,055 of record NZ_JARESQ010000009.1, on the reverse strand, counting down.
CTTGCTGTGCACCGCGGCCGATCACCACCTTCTGCGTGAAAGGATCGCGCGTGTCGTACTGGATCTCGGCGGGCAGCGATTCCGTGGTGGAACGCTGCGACAGTTGCAGCAGCGCGCGCAAATGCGCGTTTTCGGCGGCCAGCCCGGCTGCCGTATTGGCTTGCTGCGAAAGCTGCAGGTCTTTGGTGCGCAGCTTGTCGTTTTCGCTGCGCAGCGTGGCGCTGGTCACGGCCAGGTCGGCGGCGCCCACGAACATGTCGCGAGGCACAAGTGCCGCGCGTTGCAACGGATAAAGACCCGCGCCGAGCACGCCACGCACGATTTCGAGCGTTTTGAAGCGAGCGTCGGAGATCAGCAGGGCGAGCGCCAGCACGACGAAAAACACGAGTCGTGCGAGAGCGGACGGTCCTTGCTTGAACAGGGGCGGCGGACTGTATTCCATGGTCGGCGCCGGGGGCGTGAGCGGTTGGGTGAGACGGCGGCGCGCGAGGAACGCGCGTTCAGCGAGCGGAGGCTGGCAGGTCCAGCCAACGGCAAACCGGCCCGCAAGGGGCCGTTTGCCAGATCCGCGCTACTGACATGGAGACGGGCTCGCTTACTCGTACGAGAAGATGCTGCCCAGCTTGTCCATGCGTTCGAGCGCCATGCCCGAGCCGCGCACAACGCAGGTCAGCGGGTCTTCGGCGACGAGCACCGGCAGGCCGGTTTCTTCGGCGAGCAGGCGGTCCAGATCGCGCAGCAATGCGCCACCGCCCGTGAGCATCATGCCGCGCTCGGCGATGTCGGCGCCCAGTTCCGGCGGCGTTTGTTCGAGCGCGATCTTTACCGACGACACGATCTGGTTCAGCGGATCGGTGAGGGCTTCGAGAATTTCATTGCTGGAGATCGTGAAGCTGCGCGGAATGCCTTCCGACAGATTACGGCCCTTCACTTCCATTTCCTTGACTTCGGAACCCGGGAAGGCCGAGCCGATTTCCTTCTTGATGGCTTCGGCGGTTTGCTCGCCGATCAGCATGCCGTAGTTGCGGCGGATGTAGTTGACGATGGCTTCGTCGAACTTGTCGCCGCCTACGCGCACGGAGCCCTTGTACACGATGCCGCCGAGCGAGATCACGCCGACTTCGGTCGTGCCGCCGCCGATGTCGACGACCATCGAACCGGTGGCTTCCGACACCGGCAGGCCGGCGCCGATTGCAGCAGCCATGGGTTCTTCAATGAGGTAGACCTGCGAAGCGCCCGCACCGTGCGCGGCTTCCTTGATCGCGCGGCGTTCGACCTGGGTCGAACCGCACGGCACGCAGATGATGATGCGCGGCGACGGCGAGAACATGCGCGATTCGTGAGCAGTTTTGATGAACTGCTTGATCATCTGCTCGGTGACGGTGAAGTCGGCGATCACGCCGTCTTTCATGGGGCGGATCGCTTCGATGTTGCCCGGCACCTTGCCGAGCATCTGCTTGGCTTCCTTGCCGACTGCCTGGATGGTTTTCTTACCGTTGGGACCGCCTTCCTGGCGGATCGAGACCACCGACGGTTCATCAAGAACGATACCCTTGCCACGCATGTAGATGAGCGTGTTGGCCGTGCCGAGGTCAATGGCCAGATCGTTGGAGAAGTAGCTGCGCAAAAAACCGAACATTCAAAATCCTGTCTCGCTTGGGGCCGGGCCTCGCAACGTATGCGCAGGGCGGCAGCGGAAAAAATAACAGCTTCAACCGGGCGGAAGCGGCGCCACAGGAACTTGAAGCTGCGAGGGAGTCTACCGGAGGCCGGTGCAAAGCCAGGTCAGAAAAATCCGAACGATCTTGGGGAATAGTTCAGAAAGGCCTTGGTAAGACGGTCCGGGTTTGGGTCGAACGCGTAATGATACCTTATAATTTTGGATGTTTTGAAGGAAACGGACGGCACTTTTTGCCGCCGCTGGCCCCTTTTTCGAGGGCTTCCTCCAGCGTCGTAACCCGCTGTCGCAGCGCTGTTTTTTGGCGTGCTGCGGCGGTCCACCACATTTTCCGGTGACTGCATGGCTCTGACCCTGACCGATGTAAAACGTATCGCGCATCTTGCGCGGCTCGAACTGGCCGACGCCGACGCTGAGCACACGCTCGTTCAGCTCAACGATTTTTTCGGCCTCGTCGAGCAGATGCAGGCGGTCGATACCACCGGCATCGCCCCGCTTGCCCACCCGATCGAGCAGATCGAAGACGTCGCGCTGCGTTTGCGCGACGACGCGGTGACCGAAACGGTCGACCGCGAAGCTTTCCAGCGCCCGGCGCCGGCCGTGCAGGAAGGCCTGTACCTCGTGCCCAAGGTGATCGAGTAACACCCGCTTTGCGAGCTTGGCGCGGCGTGCGCGCCAGGCGGCTGCCGATATGCCGGCTTGCGGCATATCGACTCGTGGCCCCGGTGCTCGCACGACCGTCGTCGCCGGCTTTCTCGGCTCGGCTTGCCGGCGGGCAGCCGAATGCCTCCACGGCAGCGTGACTGCGCTGCCGCGCTCTTCAGGATAAAACGCAATGCATGAAAAAAGTTTGACCGAACTGCGCGCCGCATTGACGGCCAAGGAATGCTCCGCAGTCGAACTGGCGCAGCTCTATCTGAAGCGGATCGACGCGGCCAACAGCCTGAACGCATTCATCCAGGTTGACCCCGATCTGACGCTCGCGCAGGCAAAAGCCGCGGACGCGCTGCTTCATACCGGCCACGCCGGCCCGCTGGTCGGCCTGCCGATCGCGCACAAGGACGTGTTCGTCACCAAGGGCTGGCGCTCCACGGCCGGCTCGAAAATGCTGTCGAACTACGAGAGCCCGTTCGACGCGACCGTGGTCGCGCGTCTGCAGAACGCCGGCATGGTGTGCGTGGGCAAGACCAATATGGACGAGTTCGCGATGGGCTCGTCCAACGAGAATTCGTACTTTGGTCCCGTGCAGAATCCTTGGGACGTCAAGGCTGTGCCGGGTGGTTCGTCGGGCGGCTCGGCCGCGGCCGTGGCTGCGCGCCTCGCGCCCGCCGCGACCGGCACGGACACCGGCGGCTCGATCCGTCAGCCGGCGTCGTTCTCCGGCATCACGGGCATCAAGCCGACGTATGGCCGCGTGTCGCGTTACGGCATGATCGCGTTCGCCTCGTCGCTGGATCAGGGCGGTCCGATGGCGCAAAGCGCCGCCGATTGCGCCACGCTGCTCAACGCCATGGCGGGTTTCGACGAGCGCGATTCGACCAGCCTCGTGCGTGACGACGAAGACTACACGCGCTACCTCGGCAAGCCGTGGAAAGAAGACGGTGCGGGCAAGCCGCTCGCCGGCCTGCGCATCGGCCTGCCGAAAGAGTATTTCGGCGCCGGTCTCGCCGACGACGTGCGCGCCTCGATCGACGCCGCGCTCAAGCAATACGAAGCGCTCGGCGCCACGCTGGTCGAGGTCTCGCTGCCGAAAACCGAGTTGTCGATCCCGGTGTACTACGTGATCGCGCCGGCGGAAGCTTCGTCGAACCTGTCGCGTTTCGACGGCGTGCGTTTCGGCCATCGCGCCGCGGAGTATCGCGATCTCCTCGACATGTACAAGAAGTCGCGCGCCGAAGGTTTCGGTCCGGAAGTGAAGCGCCGCATTCTGGTCGGCGCTTATGTGCTGTCACACGGCTATTACGACGCGTACTACCTGCAAGCGCAGAAGATCCGCCGCATCATCGCGCAGGACTTCCAGGAAGCGTTCAAGCAGTGCGACGTGATCATGGGACCGGTCGCGCCTTCAGTGGCATGGGATCTGGGCGCGAAGGGCGACGATCCGGTGCAGATGTATCTGGCCGACATCTACACGCTGTCGGTGAGCCTCGCCGGTTTGCCGGGCATGAGCGTGCCGTGCGGCTTCGGCGCGGGCGCGAATGCGCAGCGTCCGGTTGGTTTGCAGATCATCGGCAACTATTTCAATGAAGCCCGGATGCTGCAGGTGGCCGACGCGTTCCAGCGCGCGACCGAGTGGCACCGCCAGGCACCGGCAGGAGTGTGAGCACCATGACCAAGCAATGGGAAGTCGTGATCGGTCTGGAGACCCACGCGCAACTGTCGACCCAGTCGAAGATTTTTTCTGGCGCCTCGACGCAATTCGGCGCTGCGCCGAACACGCAAGCGTGCCCCGTCGATCTGGCCTTGCCGGGCACGTTGCCGGTAATGAACCGCGGCGCTGTGGAGCGCGCTATCCAGTTCGGTCTCGCGATCGGCGCGACGGTGGCGCCGCGCAGCATCTTCGCGCGCAAGAATTATTTCTACCCCGATCTGCCGAAGGGCTATCAGATCAGCCAGTACGAAATCCCCGTCGTGCAAGGCGGCCAGGTGACGATTCAGGTGCCGGCCAACGAAAAGGCGGGTAAGGAAGCGTACGAGAAGGTCGTCAACCTCACGCGCGCCCACCTCGAAGAAGACGCGGGCAAATCGCTGCACGAAGACTTCGCGGGCATGACCGGCATCGACTTGAATCGCGCCGGCACGCCGCTGCTCGAAATCGTCACCGAGCCGGAAATGCGTAGCGCGGCGGAAGCGGTCGCCTACGCCAAGACGCTGCATACGCTCGTCACGTGGCTCGGCATCTGCGACGGCAACATGCAGGAAGGCTCATTCCGTTGCGATGCGAACGTGTCGGTGCGTCCGGTCGGTCAGGCCGAATTCGGCACGCGCGCCGAGATCAAGAACCTGAACTCGTTCCGCTTCCTCGAAGAAGCAATCCAGTACGAAGTGCGCCGTCAGATCGAATTGATCGAAGACGGCGGCACGGTGGTGCAGGAAACGCGTCTGTACGATCCGGACAAGCGCGAAACGCGTTCCATGCGCAGTAAGGAAGACGCGCACGATTACCGCTATTTCCCCGATCCCGATCTGATGCCGCTCATGATCGACGCGGCGTGGGTCGAGCGCGTGAAGAGCGAGATGCCGGAACTGCCGGTCGCGATTCAACAACGCTTCGTCACGCAATACGGTTTGACGCCTTACGACGCCAACGTGCTGACCTCGAGCAAGGCGATGGCGGCGTACTACGAAGCGGTGGTAAGCAAAGTCGGCCCGTCCAATGCGAAGGCTGCGGCTAACTGGCTGAGGGGCGAAGTGTCGTCGCAGTTGAATCGCGAAGGCCTCGACTTTGCAGCAAGTCCGGTGTCGTCAGCGCAACTCGCTTTGCTGCTGCAACGTATCGCCGACGGCACGATCTCCAACAAGATCGCCAAGGAAATTTTCCTCGTGATCTGGGAAGAGAAAGCCACCGACGAAGCCGCTGCCGATCGCATCATCGAAGCGAAGGGCCTGAAGCAGATTTCGGATACCGGCGCGCTCGAAGCGATCATCGACGAAGTGCTCGCTGCGAATCAGAAGTCGGTCGAGGAATTCCGCGCCGGCAAGGAGAAGGCGTTCAACGCGCTGATCGGTCAGGCAATGAAAGCGACCAAGGGCAAGGCGAATCCGGCGCAGGTAAACGAACTGCTCAAGAAGAAGCTGTCCTGAGTTGAAGCTGAGTTAAAAAAGCACGGCCGAAGCGTTCGCGCTTTGGCTACCGCGGGCTGTTGCCGGAAACGAAAGTGGGGCAGCGGCCCGTTTCATTTGCGGGACCGTTTAAACGCAGATCACGGAGTGTGTGGATGGCCAGGCAACCTGAACTCGACGACTTCCGCGTGCCGTATTTCGACGACGGCAAGAAGAAAAACAAATTCTCGCTCGACGGTTTCGATCCGGCTGCAAAACCCTTTTCTGCCGGTTCAAAAGACGCCGACAAAGCCCGCCTCCTGGAGATCGGCGAGAAGCTCGACTCCCAGCAGGAACGCCTGCATGCGCAGCAGACGCGCCGCGTCCTGCTGGTGCTGCAGGGCATGGACACGAGCGGCAAGGACGGCACGATCCGCGCGGTGTTTCACGACGTCGATCCGCTGGGTTTGCGCATCGTGCCGTTCAAGGCGCCGACGCCCGTCGAACTCGCGCACGACTTTCTCTGGCGCGTGCATGCGCAAGCGCCTGCGGCGGGCGAACTGACGATCTTCAACCGCAGTCATTACGAAGATCTGCTGGTGCCCACGGTGCTCGGCAACCTGGACGCGCCAGCCTTCGCGCAACGCTGCCGCCACATCCGCCAGTTCGAAGCATTGCTGGCAGATAGCGGCACGACCATCATCAAGTGCATGCTGCACATTTCGAAAGAAGAGCAGCGTGTGCGTTTGCAGGCGCGTATCGACGATTCGACCAAGCATTGGAAATTCGACGTCGCCGATCTCGAAGCGCGCAAGCAGTGGGACAAATATCAGGTGGCCTATGGCGAGGCGCTCGCCGCGACATCGACCGAATACGCGCCGTGGTACGTGATTCCGGCGGACTCGAAGACGCATCGCAATGTGATGGTGGCTGAGTTGCTGTTGCGCGCATTCGAGACGCTGAAGCTCGAATTTCCGCCTGCCAAAGAATCGCTGAAGGGCATCAAGATCGCGTGAGCGTGCCCCTTTGCTTCAGAAACGAATCGACCATATAAGGAACGACATGTTGCGTGTGATTACCGCCAACCTGAACGGCATCCGTTCAGCGGCGAAGAAGGGCTTTTTCGACTGGTTCGGCGAACAGAAAGCCGACGTGCTGTGCGTGCAGGAAATCAAATGCTCGCAAGACGACATGACGCCGGAATTCATGGCGCCACACAACTTCACCGGCTATTTCCAGCATGCCGTGAAGAAGGGTTATAGCGGCGCGGGCGTGTACACGCGTCACGAACCGGACGAAGTGGTAATCGGCTTCGGCAGCGAGGAGTTCGATCCGGAAGGGCGCTATGTCGAACTGCGTTTCGGCAAGCTGTCGGTGATTTCGGTGTACGTGCCGTCGGGCTCGAGCGGCGACGAACGCCAGCAGGCCAAATACCGTTTCATGGACGAGTTCATGCCGCATCTCGCGGAACTGGCTCAGGAGCGCGAAGTGATCGTGTGCGGCGACGTGAACATCGTCCACAAGGAAATCGACATCAAGAACTGGAAGAGCAATCAGAAGAACTCGGGTTGCCTGCCGGAAGAGCGCGCATGGCTCACCAAACTGTTCGACGAAGTGGGTTACGTCGACGTGTTCCGCACGCTCGACCAGCGGCCGGAGCAGTACACATGGTGGAGCAATCGCGGTCAGGCGTATGCGAAGAACGTCGGGTGGCGGATCGATTATCAGATCGCGACGCAGGGTATCGCGAGCAAGGCGAAACGCACTGACGTATTTCGCGATATCAAGTTCAGCGACCATGCGCCGTTGACGGTCGACTACGACCACAAGGTGAAGAAGTAAGCAGGGCCCGCGTTCTGGCAGAAGGCGAGGCCAAAGTAGCCTTCCTGCAGGGGCGCGCTTCGACGGACAAGAGCCGCGCCGCGCTCAGCCCACGCCGCTCAGTTGCGGGCCGGTGTGCGGCGCGGCCGGCCCATGCCGCCGTAGTCCGGCAGCGCATCGACCGTTTTGCCGATCGCTTTCGCGTAGAGCGGCAGCATGTCGGGCAGACGTTTGATGATGTCCTGGCGGCGCGCCGGCGTGTACGGATGCACGTAGATGAAGCCCTGATCGCGATTGCTGCGCGTGGCCTGCGCGAGCTTGTCCCAGAGCGTGACCGCCGCGCGCGGATCGAAGCCGGCGCGTGATGCGATATCGCTGCCGATCACGTCGGCTTCGGTTTCGTCGGTATTCTCGTATTTCATTTCCAGGAGGCGCGAGCCGATGCCGAGCGGCGCCGCGCCGAGGTCGGCGAGTCCGAACAGTTGCGGGATCGTACCCGACGAGTCGAGCTGGCTCGCCTGCAGTTGGCCGAGCCGCTCGCGCGCATGTTCGCGCAGCGCGTGCGCGATCTCGTGGCCGATCAGCATGCCGAGTTCGTTGTCGTTCAAACGCGCGCGGTCGAGCAGCCCGCCATACACGACGATCTTGCCGCCCGGCAGACAGTACATGCGGATATCGGGCGAGCGCACCACCGCCACATCCCACTTCCAGTTCTTGGCCCGCTCGTTCCATTTCAGCGAGTACGGGATCAGCTTGTCGACGATCGAGCGCACGCGCGTGACGTGCGCGTCCGCGTCGCCATACAGCCGGTTCGCGTGCTCGGCGCCGTAGGCGATCTGGTTGAACTCTTCGGCGGCTTGCGCCTCGAGCATCGGCGAAGGAATCAGGTTGCGGAACACCAGATAGCCGCCGTAGCGCAGCTGCGTGTTCGTCAGGCTGTACGGTGCGGACGCCGTGGCAGGCATTGATGTGCCGGCGGCCGCTTTGGCGGCTGCGGACGGCGCCGGCGTCCTCGCCGTGACCGGAGCCGGCGGCGATGGCGTCGACGGCGCCGCCGAGGGCGGTGTGGCAATGGCGGGCGCACTGCCGGCGCCCACGGCGCTGCCGGCGTTGGTCGTGCCTTGCACCGCCGATGCCGCGCTTTCCGTGCTCGCGGCGGCCGCTGCGGCCTTCGCTGTTGGCGCGGCCGACGTGGCGGGTGCGGGCGCCGCTGCGGGTGCGGCCGTGCTGGTAGCAGTGGCCGGCATGGCGGTCGCGTAGGCGCTCAAGGGCGCGGCCAACGTCAGGCTCACACAGCCGAGCGACCACACCGCGTGCAGAGCCGCGCGTCTCGCGTTGCGCGCAGGACGCCGGGATGTAATCGGGCGCAGTACGGCCTTCGGGAGAAGCGCCTTCACGACCGCGTCCTCCACGGCGCGATACGCAGCAGAAGCACCATGCCGGGCAACGCCAGCGCGGTGCAAACGATGAAGTAATCGAACCAGCCGATCTGCGCGACCACATAACCGCTTGCCGCTGAGGCCAGCGTGCGCGGCACGGAAGCGAGGCTCGTGAAGAGCGCGAACTGGGTGGCCGTGTAGCGGGGATCGGTGGTGCTGGCGATATAGGCGGTGAAAGCCGCCATCGTCAGGCCGGTGGCGAAGGTTTCGAAGCCGTAGACGAGCGCTAGCGCAACGGAGCGCGGTTCGAGCTGTACGGCCCAATCGATGCCCACCAGCGCAAGCAGCTTCGTCGTGCCCTGGCTCAGCCAGACGGCGATGTCGTAAATCGCCGCGAGACCGGGCGAAGCCGGCCCGAGATGCGCGAGCCACGCGAACCCGAGCGTGGACACCATCTGCAGGATGCCGAAGATCCACAAGCCCCGGCCTATGCCGATTTTCATCAGCCAGATTCCGCCGACGATCCCGCCCGCCAGACTCGCGCCGAATGCGGTGGTCTTCGCGATCACGCCGATCTGCGTGCGCGAAAAACCGATGTCGAGAAAGAACGATGTGGACAGCGTGGTCGCCATCGTGTCGCCGAGCTTGTACAGAAAGATGAAGCCGAGCACGAACAGCGCGCCACGCCAGCCGTCGCGCTGAATGAATTCCTTGAACGGCTGCACGATCGCGTCGCGCAGGTTCTTGGGCGGCGTGCCGTGCACCTCGGGCTCGCGCACTACCAATGTCATCACCATGCCGGGCAGCATGAACGCGGCGGTGACGATAAAAACGGTGCTCCACGGCAAATGGTCGGACAGGATCAACGCGAGCGAACCGGGCACGAGCGCCGCGATCTTGTAGGCGTTCACATGCACCGCATTGCCGAGCCCCTGCTGCGTGTCGCTCAGCAACTCGCGCCGGTAGGCGTCGATCACGATGTCCTGACTCGCGCCGAAGAACGCGACCAGCGCCGTCAACGCCGCCACCGTCCAGATCGAGTCTTTCGGCGACACGAACCCCAACGTTCCGATCGCGCCGGCCACCAGAATCTGCGTGACCAGCATCCAGCCGCGCCGTCTGCCGGGACGCCAGCCCGGAAAACGCGGGACGTAGCGGTCCATTAGCGGGGCCCAGATGAATTTCCAGGTGTACGGGAACTGGATCAGCGCAAAGAGGCCGATCTCTTTCAGATTGACGCCTTCTGAGCGTAACCACGCCTGCACCAGATAGACGAGCGTGAACAGCGGCAATCCCGACGTAAAGCCGAGAAAGACGCAGATCAGCATGCGCGTATTCAGGAACGCGCGCCAGCCGGGGTGTTCTTCGTGAGCGGTAAGTGCAGGCGCCTCGTGCGGCGGGTTCGACATGTGGATAACTTGCGTTAGCTTTTCTTGACGCGATAGACCGCAAGACTACCACGCCAGTTCACGCCCCAACGCACGACCTGGCCCTCGTGGAGCACGACCCGGTCGAGAATCTCGATGCCCACTTCCGGCGCGAGCGCCTCGAAATCCTTGATGGTCAGCACGCGCACGTTCGGCGTGTTGTGCCATTGATAAGGCAGCGACTTCGACACCGGCATGCGGCCCCGCAGCACCGAGAGCCGATGCGCCCAGTAGCCGAAGTTCGGGAACGACACGATGCATTCCTTGCCGACCCGCACGGTCTCGCGCAGGATCGCGGCCGTCTGGTGAATGGTTTGCAGCGTCTGCGACAGAATCGCGAAATCGAAGCTGCCGTCTTCGAACAGGCGCAGGCCGTCTTCCAGATTCTGCTGGATTACGTTGACGCCGTTTTGCGTCGACGCCAGCACGCCCGCGTCGTTGATTTCGATGCCGTAGCCCAGCACGTCCAGTTCTTCGGTTAGGAGCGAGAGCAGCGAGCCGTCGCCGCAGCCCAGATCCAGCACGGTGGCGCGTGGTTCGACCCAGCGGGCGATCGCGCGGAAGTCCGGGCGCAGCGCCAGATAATCGAGTGCTCGCTGGTTCATGCGTTCACCTCGTTCGCAATACGTTCGTAGTAGGCGCGCATCAGGTTGTGATAGCGCGCGTCGTCGAGCAGGAAGGCGTCGTGGCCGTGCGGCGCGTCGATTTCCGCGTAGGTCACCGTGCGCTTGTGATCGAGCAGCGCTTTCACCAGTTCGCGCGAGCGGGCCGGCGCGAACCGCCAGTCGGTCGTGAAGCTGGCGATCAGATATTTTGCCGTGGTGTGCGCGACTGCCTTCGTCAGGTCGCCGTCAAAGGCCTTGGCCGGATCGAAATAGTCGAGCGCGCGGGTGATCAGCAGGTACGTGTTCGCATCGAAGTAGTCGGCGAACTTGTCGCCCTGATAACGCAGGTACGACTCCACCTCGAACTCCACGTCGAAATTGAAGTTGTATGCATCCAGCGCGCCTTCCGCGCGACGCAGCGAGCGGCCGAATTTCTCGGCCATGTCGTCGTCCGACAGATACGTGATGTGGCCGATCATGCGCGCGACGCGCAAGCCGCGCTTGGGCTTCACGTTGTGCGCGTAGTAGTTGCCGCCGTGGAAGTCCGGGTCCGAGAGGATCGCGGAGCGCGCGACCTCGTTGAAGGCGATGTTCTGCGCCGACAGCTTCGGCGTGGACGCCACCACGATGCAATGCGCGACGCGCTCCGGATACATCATGCTCCACGCGAGCGCCTGCATGCCGCCGAGGCTGCCGCCCATCACCGCCGCGAAGCGCGTAATGCCGAACTGATCGGCGACGCGCGCCTGGGCGTTGACCCAGTCTTCCACCGTCACGACGGGAAACGTCGCGCCGTACGGATTGCCGGTAGACGGATCGATACTCATCGGCCCGGTCGAGCCAAAACACGATCCCAGGTTGTTCACGCCGATCACGAAAAACCTGTCGGTGTCGAGCGGCTTGCCCGGGCCGACCATGTTGTCCCACCAGCCGATGTCCTTGGGATTGTCGGCGTACACGCCCGCCACGTGGTGCGAGGCGTTGAGCGCGTGGCACACCAGCACCGCATTGCTACGCGCGGCGTTGAGCGTGCCGTAGGTCTCGACCATCAGGTCGTAACCGGCCAGCGAGCTGCCGTTCTGCAACTGCAGCGGCTCGGTGAAATGCATTTTTTGGGGAGCGACGATACCGATCGATTCCATTCATTCCGCCATTTAACAAAACAGGGCGGCTAGATGGCGTCGGCGAAGCACGGGACTATGACTGTGTGCGCGGCTGACGACCTCTTTAGCCGCATTTATAGTGAACCGCGGGAATCATTCCCGGCAGTTCGCGCGCCCGCAATCGAGTCAGCAAATCGGCGCGTAACAGGTTGTCAAGCAGGTGTTCGGGGTGTTGCGGACAGCGGTCCTTGATGGTTCGAGGTGCCGCAGTCAGGCGCAAAGTATAGCGGAAATTTTCGCGCGGCAACGTCGCGGGCACATGCTGCGCGGACTACTGAAGAATCAGCAGCAATTGCGCGTCGGCCTGTTCGGCGGGCGGCCGCGCGAAGCCGCTACGCACATAACGGTGCCAGCGGCCGATGATATAGCTCAGCAGCAGACTCGCGCGGATCGCGGGATCGTAGCCGGCGGCCAGCGGGGCGGCGGCGTGCTGCTCGCTGGCGTTGTCGCCCGAACTCGCGCCAGTGTTGGCCTCCATTTGCGCGAGGCGCAGACATTGTTTCAGCGACACCTCGACGCGTTCCAGCATCTGGTTCACGCGCTCGGTCAGCCGTTCATGTTCGCCGACCAGCGCCTCGCAGGTCAGCACGCGCGTCATCCCTGGGTTCTTCGCGGGAAAGTTGAGCAGCATCAACGCGATCGAGCGCGCCTGCAGCACGCCATTGCTTTCCTTGTCGGCAATCTGGTTGATCAGCCCGAAGATGGTTTGCTCGATGAACTCGATGAGCCCTTCGAACATTTGCGCCTTGCTGGCAAAATGCCGGTACAGCGCGGCTTCCGATACGCCGAGCCGTGCTGCCAGCGCCGCGGTGGTGATCTTTTCGCTCTTGGGCGCTTCCAGCATGGCGGCGAGCGTCTGGAGGATGTGCACGCGGCGCTCGCCCGGTTTCAGGCGCGGCGCGCGCGGGGCGGCGAGCGTGGCGGTCGGTTCGTGTTCGGCTAAGACTTCGTCAGGCTTGTCGATCGGCTGCATGGCTGTCGTCCCGTCTGCTGTCTCTTCAATCGAACCGAGCGGGTGCTCAGTCGTAGCGATTTTAACGAACGAATGCTCCGGTCGACATAGTGCGGCCGGCCGGTGCCCGGCAGGCGCGTCGGCACGCCGTCGGCGTGCGGCTTGCGCGGCAGATGGCCGGTGATCCACACCGTGCGGATGCCGAGACGCCGGTAGTTTTTCAGATGCGAGCGCGTGTCTTCGACGAGGATCACGTCCTTGAGCGACACGTGAGCGTCGCGCATGGCTTTGCGCAGCATTGCGTGGTCGGGTTTGGCGCGCCAGTGGCGGCGATCGCGCATGTGTTCGATGGCGATCACCTGCTCGAACAGGCGCTCGATGCGCAGTTCGGCGAGCACCGCGCGCGCATAGGCTTCGGGCGCGTTGGTCAGCACGATCTTGCGGCCCGGCAGCGCGGCCACGAGGCGCGCGACACCGCGTTCATGGCGGATCATCGAGCCGAGATCCGGGAAGGTGTGGACGACCTTCAGGAAGTCGTTCGGATCGAGCGGATGGTGGCGCGTGAGGCCGAGCAACGCCGCGCCGTAACGCTGCGTGTAGCCGGTGCGCAGCCGGTTTGCTTCGTCGATGTCCACTTGCAAGGCGTCGATGATGTACTGCGTCATGCCCTGATTGATCGCCGGAAAGATCGCGTGCGACGCGTGGTGCAGCGTGTTGTCGAGATCGAACAGCCAGACCGGACGGCCACCTGCGATATGCGGACGACGGCGTCGGGAAGTGGGGGTGCGCATGATGGAGAACGCCGTTCAGGCGCGAACAGTCGCCTCGCGTGGCGAACGCGAACGGTTCACGGTGCGGGCGGTGGGTGAAGAGGGGAGCGTGGGCTGGTGCGCCGAGGCGGCGCGTTGGCAGCCGTAGTTGGCGCTGTACGAACTGTGCTCGCTGGAAGAGCGGTATGGGCGGTACGAGCGGTACGAGCGGTACGAAGGGGACAGGCAACTGCACGGCACACGCGGCACGCTATGCTGACGTGCCGTGGGTGCCGGGTTTGAGGCAGGAATCAATGCGAGCGGATCATCGTGCCGAACGGCTGCTCGGTGAGAATTTCCAGCAGGACCGAGTGCTCGATGCGGCCGTCGATGATGTGCACCGAACGCACGCCGCTCTTGGCCGCGTCCAGCGCCGACGAGATTTTCGGCAGCATGCCGCCGGAGATGGTGCCGTCGGCGAACAGGCCGTCGATTTCGCGCGCCGACAGATCGGTCAGCAGATTGCCTTCCTTGTCCATCACGCCGGGGATGTTGGTCATCATCACGAGCTTTTCGGCGTTCAGCACGACCGCCAGCTTGCCCGCGACCAGATCCGCGTTGATGTTGTACGACAGGCCGTCTTCGCCGAAACCGATCGGCGAGATTACCGGAATGAACGCGTCGTCCTGCAACGCTTTCACGACTGCCGGGTTGATCGCCTCGACTTCGCCGACCTGACCGATGTCGACGTACTGGCCGGGATTGTCGCGATCCGGCATCAGCATCTTGCGGGCGTGGATCAGGCCGCCGTCTTTGCCCGTCAGGCCGACCGCGTGGCCGCCGAAGTGGTTGATCAGCGTGACGATGTCCTGCTGCACTTCGCCGCCGAGCACCCATTCGACGACTTCCATCGTCTCTTCGTCGGTGACGCGCATGCCCTGGATGAAGGTGCCCTGTTTGCCGATCTTCTTCAGCGCCTGATCGATTTGCGGACCGCCGCCGTGCACGATGACCGGATTGATGCCGACCAGCTTCAGCAGGATCACGTCGCGCGCGAAGCCCTGCTTCAGGCGCTCTTCGGTCATGGCGTTGCCGCCGTATTTGATGACCACGGTCTTACCGTGATACTGGCGGATGTAGGGCAGCGCCTCGGCCAGGATTTCAGCCTTCAGGGTGGGCGCGATCTGCGAAAGGTCAGGAAGCTCGGACATGGCGGCAGGCTCAGGCACGGAACAGTTGAATCAGGGCGAATTGTACAGGACTGGCGCGCTGCAACAGGGTTTTCGATACCTGTGCGGGCGGCGGGCGCCGCAGGCTTTGCGCACCGCGCAATGACAGCCCGTGCCCACCAGTCAACGGCGAAGCGTAACGCGGTTCGGCGGCCCCCGTAAATTAGCCGGACGGACGACTCACGGCGGCCCGCCAGTCGTGGCATCATTTCCTGATCCAGGCTGAAGCGAGACCATCCGGCCCGTCATGAAACCGTCCGTTTCCCGCTCCCAAAGCAGCGCGCGCTGCCCGCGCTGTGGCAGCGTGTTCGATTGCGGCATGCATTCGCAACCGCTCGACTGCTGGTGCCGAAAAATGCCGGCGTTGCCGGCGGACAGGCTCGATCCGACAGGACGCTGCCTGTGTCCCGAATGTCTTGCTGCGGAGATTGCGCGGGCGGCTCAAGCGTCGCCGGCGCGTGATTGATGCGTGTGGTGACGAAAAGATCGCCGCAAGCATCGCTGTTTGACGGAATTGCCAAGGCGCGCCTTACGCCGCGCGGTGCCCGGCCGCCAACGCCTTCAGATCACGCGCGACGGCCTCCAGCGCCGGCTCCCATTGACCAAACCGCGGCTGCCGGTACAGCGTGGCGCTCGGATACCACGGGCTGTCACGACGGTCGAGCAGCCAGACCCAGTGCGGGTTGACGTCGAGCAGCACCCAGGTGCGCTGGCCGAGCGCGCCGCTCAAATGCGCCGCCGATGTGCAAACGGTGATGACGAGATCGAGCGCGCCCACGAACGCGGCGGTATCGTCGAAGCTCGCGAATTCGGCGGTGTAGTCGGCCATTGGCAGGCCGGCTGCGCGTGCCGCCGCGACATCTGCGTCTGCGCCCGGCTGCAACGAATAGAACGCCACGTCCTGCATGCCGCCGAAATGAGCCGCATAGCGTTCCCAACCCACGCGGCGAAATGGATTGCGCTGATGGCCGTGGCTGCCGGTCCATGTCAGGCCGACTTTAAGCCTGGCTTCGCCCGCAAGCCTTTTTTGCCACGACGCCGTGGCGGCCGGGTCCGCGTGCAAATAGGGTACTGCAGCCGGAATCGTTTCTTCCCGCGTCTCGAATCTCAGCGGCAAGCTGAGCAACGGAATCTCGTAGTCGAATGCGGGAAGCGACTCGACGCCGCCGCCGGCTGAAAACTCGTCCGCGTGAGCGCCCAGGCTGCGTGCGAGCAGCGCGCCCATTTGCGGGAACGAGTTCCAACTGAGCCGGCCGCCTTCGCGATGGACACGCTCGGCCAGCATCGGGATATAGCGGCAGAACTGCAAAACGTCGCCCATGCCTTGCTCGCCCCACACGAGCAAGGTTTTGCCGGCGAGCGATTCGCCGCGCCAAAGCGGTGCGGGCATGACCGGGCGGTTCCCGCCCAACTCCGCGGAGCCGTCCCAGCGCGCTTCGTGCGATGCCCAGCCGTGCGCATAATCGGCCCGAACCAGTTGCAGCATGGACAGATTGGAGCGCAGGGTGGCGTCGTCGGGTCCCAATGCGCAAGCGGTTTGGGCGGCTTGCTCCGCGTCGTCCCAGCGTTGCGCCTCACGCAGCGTCAGCGCATAGTTGTTGTGCGCCAGCGAGCTGTGCGGCGCACATTGCACGGCCCGGGCGCCGGCTTCGAGCGCTCGCGGCAGATCCATATTCGTGCGGTACGCGTTCGTCAAATTGGTCCAGCCGTCGCCCTCACCAGGCTCGTCCCGGACCGCGCTTTCCAGAAGCGCGATCTGCTCGTTCGCGTCGCCACCCGCACGCGCCAGTGCGCCGGCGAGATTGCTGCGCAGGCACGGCAATCCTGGATCGATGGCGAGTGCGCGTCGGTAGGGTGCAATGGCCTCGCCATGCCGGTTTGCTATCTGCAACGCATAGCCATGACGAAAGTGCGCAAGAGCGCGGTGCGGATCGAGTTGGGCAATAATGGCAGCGAGTTCGATCGCCTCGCCGACACGGTGTTGTTTGAGCAGTGCGGTAGTGAGCGATGCGAGTGACGCGTCGTCCAGTGGATGGAGTCGCGCCGCGGCGTCGAGGCAAACGGCCTCGGCTTGCGCCGTGCCATTGTGCCGGGCTGCTGAGGCTTGTCGCAAAAAAGTCAGGAAAGCTGAAGAGGCATCAGCCTCGCAGTCAGAAGTAGGTAGCATGGATAGGCGGCGCGACTGAGGAACCGATGACGAGAGATCGGTTCGCGCGCGCTGTCGCAAAAAATTTCCATGTTACCGGCGCAAAGTCGCGAGGTAAGTCGGACGAGTCCGAACAGGTAAACTAAAGTCATGCATCGTATAACCAACACCGGCCGCGTCAATCTCGGGCATCTGTTCTGGCTGCGCAGTCTCGCGATCATCGGCCAGTTGATGACGATTGCGTTCGTGCAGACCTTCATCGGCGTGCATCTGCCGTTGCCCGCCATGCTGCTCGTGATCGCGCTGGAAGTGATCTTCAACGGAATCACATGGTGGCGTGTTTCGCAGCAGCGGCCCGAATCCAACATGGAATTGTTCGGTCAGATCTGGGTCGATCTAGGCGCGTTGTCCGCGTTGCTGTTTCTCTCCGGCGGCACCACCAATCCATTCGTTTCGCTCTACCTGCCTTCGCTCGCCATCGCCGCGGCCGTGCTGCCGTGGCATCTGATGGCCTGGCTCGCGGCATTCGCGGTAGCCTGCTACGCCGTGCTGGGTTTCGATTCCGTGCCGCTGAATCTCGACAATCCGGCGAACCTGTTCGACTACTATCGCGCGGGTATGTGGGTGAACTTCATGGTCAGCGTCGGGCTCATTGCATGGTTCGTTGCACGCATGTCGAGAGCACTGCGGCTACGTGACGCAGCGCTCGGAGAAGCGCAGCAGCGCTTGCTTCACGATGAACGGGCGGTCGCGCTCGGTGTACAGGCCGCCACCGTCGCTCACGAAATTGGTACGCCTCTGTCTACAATTGCGATGTTGTCCGAAGAATTGCGCGACGCCGCGCGTTCCGACAAGGGGCTCGCGCCCTACGCCGCCGACCTCGAACTGCTCGAACAGCAGATGACGCTATGTACATCGGCGCTTGCCCGTTTGCGCAGCCGGGCGTCGACCAGCGCCAGCCGACAACCGGTCGGCGAATGGCTCGAATCCTTCGCTGAGCAGTGGCGCTTGCGTCATCCGCATGTGAAGTTCGAGCGGATCGGCGTGCCGCCTGCGGATGTCAGTCTTGACGACACCGTGGCTGTGAGTCAGATTCTCACGATTCTGCTCGACAATGCTGCGCGTGCAAGCCGCGATCACGTCACGCTGTCCTGCGCGCTTGCGGCGCGTGGAGATCAGATCGTCTTCGAGGTCTGTGACGCAGGCCCTGGCATTCCGGCCGCGTTGCGCGGCTCGTTGGGCGCGATGCCGGTCGAGAGTACTCAAGGCGGGCACGGCGTGGGTCTCTATCTGGCTTTTTCGGCGGCGGCGCGTCTGAAAGGATCGATCGAGCTGACCGATGTCAGCACGATCAAGCCGCGTGGTACGCGTGCGGTCCTGAAACTGCCGCTCGCCGCGCGCAAATTTTTTGGCTCGGGCCGTCAAGGCGCCGCACCATCCAACACGGAGAAACAAGTATGAGCGAAATGAATTTTCTGGTGATCGACGACGACGAGGTGTTCTCCGGCATCCTCGCGCGTGGTCTCACCCGGCGCGGCTACACGGTGAGCGAAGCACACAACGCGGATGAGGCAATCAAGCTGGCGAATCAGCAGAAGTTCAGCCAGATCACGGTGGATCTGCATCTCGGCAATGACTCCGGCCTCACGCTCGTCGCGCCATTGCGCGATCTGCAGCCCGACGCGCGCATGCTGGTGCTGACCGGTTACGCGAGTATCGCCACGGCGGTGCAGGCGGTGAAAGACGGCGCGGATAACTACCTGGCCAAGCCTGCCAATGTGGAGACGATCTTGTCGGCACTGCAAAGTGAAGCAAGCGCGTTGCAAGCGGAAGAGGCGATCGAGCATCCCACGCCGTTGTCGGTGGCGCGTCTGGAGTGGGAGCATATTCAACGCGTGCTGGCCGAACACGGCGGCAATATCTCGGCTACCGCGCGTGCGTTGAATATGCATCGGCGAACGCTGCAACGCAAACTGGCAAAGCGGCCGGTCAAGCAGTAGAAACGGCAGACTCCGCACCGCTTTTGCCGTAAGCAAATGAAAACGGGCTGCCTTATCAAAGGCAACCCGTTTTTTTATGCGTTCACATGTGATCTGATCTGTCTCAAGCGGCGAACATCACAGCTTGGGGCAATCTCAGCATCGACATCACAGCACGTAACGCGACAGATCTTCGTCTTCCGCCACTTCGTTCAGCGCGCGATCGACATAAGCCGCGTCGATCTGCACCGTGCGGCCCGAGTGGTTGCCGGCCGCGAACGAGACTTCCTCGAGCAGTTTTTCGATCACCGTGTACAGGCGGCGCGCGCCGATGTTCTCGGTTTTCTCGTTCACCGAGTACGCGATTTCGGCCAGGCGGCGAATGCCGTCGTCCGCGAATTCGAGGTGCACATCTTCGGTGGCGAGCAGTGCCTGGTATTGCTTGACGAGGCTCGCGTCCGTGGACACCAGAATCGACTCGAAGTCGTTGACCGACAGCGAATCCAGTTCGACGCGAATCGGGAAGCGGCCTTGCAGTTCCGGAATCAGATCGCTTGGCTTGGCGAGGTGAAATGCACCGCTGGCAATGAACAGAATGTGATCGGTCTTCACCATGCCGTACTTGGTGTTGATCGTGGTGCCTTCGACCAGCGGCAACAGATCGCGCTGCACACCCTGACGCGAGACTTCCCCGCCGCCGGCTTCGTTGCGCGACGCGATCTTGTCGATTTCGTCGAGGAACACAATGCCGTTCTGCTCGACGTTCTGCACCGCTTTGGCTTTCACCTCTTCGTCGTTCAGCATCTTGGCGGCTTCTTCGTCGGTGAGCGCCTTCAGCGCTTCCTTCACCTTCATCTTGCGACGCGTTTTCTTGCCGCCGCCGATGTTCGCGAACATCGAACGGATCTGCTCGGTCATGTCTTCCATGCCCGGCGGCCCCATGATGTCCATGCCGACTTGCGGCTGTTCCACGTCGAGTTCGACTTCCTTGTCGTCGAGCAGGCCCTCGCGCAGACGCTTGCGGAATGTCTGACGCGTGGTGCTGCCTTCGTCGACGGTATCAGCGGCGCTCGAGCTTGCGCCGAAGCCGACCGGGCGCGCGCTCGGCAGCAGAATGTCGAGGATGCGGTCTTCGGCCTGATCTTCGGCCTTGGTCCGCACTTTGCGCATTTCGGTTTCGCGGGTCTGCTTGACCGAGATTTCGATCAGGTCGCGCACGATGCTGTCCACATCGCGGCCTACGTAGCCGACCTCGGTGAACTTGGTCGCTTCGATCTTGATGAACGGCGCGTCGGCAAGTTTCGCCAGACGCCGCGCGATTTCGGTCTTGCCGACGCCGGTCGGTCCGATCATCAGAATGTTCTTCGGCGTGATTTCCTGGCGCAGCGGTTCTTCAACCTGCTGACGGCGCCAGCGATTGCGCAGCGCCACGGCCACCGCTTTTTTCGCGCGGCCTTGGCCAATGATGTGTTTGTCGAGTTCCGAGACTATCTCGGCAGGGGTCATGGTGCTCATCGTGGGTCCTTACTCGATCGTCTCGATGACGCGGTTATGGTTCGTGTAGATGCACATGTCGCCGGCAATCTCCAGCGACTTTTCCACGATTTCGCGGGGCGACATCTCGGTGTTGTCGGCGAGCGCTTTCGCCGCGGCTTGCGCATAGGCGCCGCCCGAACCGATCGCGCAAATGCCGCCTTCCGGATCGAGCACGTCGCCGTTGCCGGTAATGACGAGCGTGGTGGTGGCGTCCGCGGCGATCAGCATGGCTTCGAGACGGCGCAGCATGCGGTCGGTGCGCCAGTCTTTTGCGAGTTCGACGGCGGCGCGCGTGAGATTGCCCTGATGTTTTTCCAGCTTGGCTTCGAAACGGTCGAGTAGCGAGAAAGCGTCGGCCGTGCCGCCGGCGAAGCCGACCAGCACCTTGCCGTTATAGATGCGCCGGACTTTCTTCGCACCGCCTTTCATGACGATATTGCCCAGCGTCACCTGGCCGTCGCCGCCGAGCGCGACCTTGTCGCCGCGCCGCACGGAGACGATCGTCGTGCCGTGAAATTGCTCCATATGCGTTCCTCTTTGCAAAACGGGTAGGACGCGGCAGCGCGATGCGCCACCGCATGAATCCTGAAAGCGGACGACGCGCGACGCTAAAACCGAACCGGCGGGCGCGCGCTCGTGCAGCGCATGTCCGGTTTATTTTAGGGCGTGCGCGGTCATATCAAGAGCCGGCAAATGGCATAGGACAAAAAACACGCGATTCGGTGCGGGGAACGCGCCCGCGCGGCATCGGACGGCGCGGGGCTGGGATGACGAGAATCCTGGTCCCTAGCCGGCAAATGGCATAGGGCAAATACAGATGGTTCGGAAGCGAACGCGGCGGTTATGCCGACAAGAGGGGCGAGGCGAGGTGAGTAGCAGCCTGCACCACGGCAATGCCTCAAATAGGCGTCACGCAAAAGAAAAAAGGCGCACGGACCACCGTGCGCCTCTCGACGAAGCAGCGTTTTCGGGCGCGGAGCCGAAGCCGCGCCGCAAGCGTTCAGTCGCCGAACAGCTTCTGGCGCAGTTCGCGGCGTTCCTGCGCTTCGAGCGACAGGGTGGCCGTGGGCCGTGCGAGCAGACGCGGAATGCCGATCGGCTCACCGGTTTCTTCGCACCAGCCGTAGTCGCCCGAGTCGATACGCGCGATCGACTGCTGAACCTTCTTCAGCAGCTTGCGCTCGCGGTCGCGCGTGCGCAGTTCGAGCGCATGCTCTTCCTCGATCGTTGCGCGGTCGGCCGGATCCGGCACGATTACGGTCTCGCGCAGGTTCTCGGTCGTCTGGCCGGCATTGCGGAGAATATCCGCCTGCAGCTGTTCGAGCTTGTTCTTGAAGAAGGCGAGCTGATCCTCATTCATGTAATCCTTGTCGCTCATCTTCAGGATTTCGGCTTCGGTCAAGAGTCGTTTCGTCGTCATCTGGCTAACTTCTTCAATGTGAGGCAAAACTCTTACGTCGTGCCCGCACTTTCGTATTGCCCGCAAAGGCACCTCGAGGACGCGGAGCGCCAGGGCGGGCACGGACGGTGGACTGTCGTGACGCCGAAGCGCCTGGCGCCCACACGCCGGGCGTCGCAACGCCAATGCGGGGCCGAACTCCTCTGGAAACCGATTCTCAAATGCTCCTGAGGCATTGCTTGCCGGCAGCGCGTCTTTTCAGACCGTGCCGGCCGGCATTGTCGGCGTATTGTCCGGATTAGATTTTCCGGCGCCGTTTCAGGCCCGGCGCGGATACGCGCTGACCGGGCAATTCGTTCTCATTCTCCAGTGGGCACGTATTGTAACTGAATCACAATCTAGCACCGCAACTGGTGAAAATCCCCCTGCGGTACGCCGATATCCCGAAAATATAACGCGCGCACGGCTAAAAAGCGATGGTCGTGCACGCTTTAATACAGCAGGGTTTTCACGCGCTTTTCATACGCGTGTCTTTTCAACCCGCTTACGGCGGCCGCCGGTAATATTCAGCAGATGTTTATCTCGGGGCGCGTCGCCGAATCGCGCATTGACGCGCAACAGCACGACGCTACCAGCAAAACCGGTGCCTGCCGGAAAGACAGGCAGCCCCGGCGAGGCCGGGGCGCGCCGCGTTTAGACGAGGCAGGCGTCCAGACCGTCGGTGATCAGGTCTTGCGGCAGTTCGATGCCGATAAACACCATCTTGTTGGTCTTTTTCTCGATCGGCTGCCATTTCGCGGCCAGATCGCTGCCCATCATCTGATGCACGCCCTGGAACACGACTTTGCGGTCGACGCCCTTCATATACAGCACGCCCTTGTAGCGCAGCAGGCGTTCGCCGTAAATCTGCAGAATGCCGCCGAGGAAGTCTTCGAGCTTGTTCGGATCGAACGGACGGTCGTTGCGGTAGACGAACGACTTGATCTTGTCGTCGTGGTGCGCGTGGTGGTGATGACCATGATCGTGGCCTTCGTGATCGCACTGGCCGTGGTCGTGATCGCAGTTGGCGTGATCGTCATGCGTATGGCCGTGCTCGTCATGCGCGTGAGCGTGGCTGTGCGCATGCTCGTCTTCCACGAGAAAATCCGGGTCGATTTCGAGCTTCGAATTCAGGTTGAAGCCGCGCAGGTCGAAGATTTCCTTGATGTCCGCTTCGCCGAAATTGACGACCTTGATCGCCGCCCGCGGGTTCATGTGCAGCAGGCGGTGGCGCAGATCGGCGAGGTGCTTCTCATCGACCAGGTCGGACTTGGTGATGAACAGGCGGTCGGCGAACCCGACTTGGCGCTGCACGACTTCGTGCTCGTCCAGTTGGTGGTTCGCGTGCTTCGCGTCGACCAGGGTGATGATGGCGTCCAGCAGGAATTCGCTGGCGATCTGGTCGTCCATGAAGAACGTCTGCGCGACGGGGCCCGGATTGGCCAGGCCCGTGGTTTCGATCACGACGCGGTCGAAGTCCAGCTTGCCGGACTGTTTCTGCGCCGCCAGATCGCCCAGCACGCGCGAGAGGTCGCCGCGGATCGTGCAGCAGATGCAGCCGTTGCTCATCTGGATGATCTGCTCGCCCGTGTCCTGCACGAGAATTTCGTTGTCGATGTTTTCTTCGCCGAACTCGTTCTCGATCACGGCGATCTTCATGCCGTGCTTTTCATTCAGGATGCGCTTGAGCAGGGTGGTTTTGCCGCTGCCGAGAAAGCCGGTCAGGATGGTGACTGGAATCATAGGGGTCGCCTGTATTGTCGTGAAACGGTGCGTAATCGAAGCCTGAAATGGGCGCGGCAGCCTCCTGGCGCGCTGCCCGGTCCAGCCGGTTATTGAAACATATTCGCCAGGCCGGCGCTGGCGCACGGGTTCGAGCCCGCTTTCGCCCGTGCCGGCGGCGCCGGGAAATAATCCCCAAATTATGGGCGATCAGGCGATTTGCAACAGCAGGCCCTTCAGATACTCGCCTTCCGGGAACGCCGTCAGCAACGGATGATCCACCCCGGCGCCAAGCCGCTTGAGAATCCGGGCGTCCACGCGCGCGTCGGCGGCCGCGCCGGAGACGATCTTCTGGAACAGTTCAGAGTCGATCGCGCCGGAGCACGAGTAGGTGAAGAGCAGGCCGCCTGGGCGCAGCAATTTCAGCCCGGTCAGGTTGATGTCCTTGTAAGCACGCGACGCGCGGTCCACATGTTCACGCGACGGCGCGAATTTCGGCGGGTCGAGCACGACCAGGTCGAAGCGCTCGCCCTCGTCGTAGAGACGGCGCAGCGTTTTGAAGGCGTCGGCGTCGAGCCAGGTCGCGCGTTCGGCGTCGAACCCGTTGGCCGCCACGTTCTGCTGGGCGATCGCGAGCGCGTCGCCCGACGAATCGATCGACACGACACGCTTGGCGCCGCCTTTCAAGGCTGCGAGCGAGAAACCGCCGGTGTAGCAGAAGCAGTTCAGCACGTCGCGATCCTGCGCGAGTTGCTGCACCAGCAGGCGGTTGTCGCGCTGGTCGACGTAGAAGCCGGTCTTGTGGCCGTTGCGCACGTCGACGTGATAGCGCACGCCGTTTTCGCTCGCAATCAGTGCCTCCGACGGCGCTTCGCCCGCCAGCACGCCGGTGATCTGTTCGAGTCCTTCCTTCTGACGAATCGACACGTCCGAGCGTTCGTAGACATTCGGGCAGCCGGTCGCGCCGGTCAACGCCGCGACGATCGCTTCCTTCCACGCCTCGACGCCCGCCGCCATGAACTGGCAAACCAGCTGACTGCGCTGGCCTTCGTCCTCGGCGACGTAGTGATCGACGATCAAGCCCGGCAGGCCGTCCGCCTCGCCGAAGATGAGCCGCACTGCGCCGGTGTCGTGAACCATCGTTTGACGATGCGCGATCGCGCGCTGCACGCGGCGCTTGAAGAACGCGTGATCGATCGGCTCAGTTTCGTCGAAGCTCCACACGCGGGCGCGGATCTGCGAATGCGGGCTGTACGCCGCGCGCGCGAGGAAACGGCCGTCGTGCGCGCGCACCAGCACGGTGGCGCCGGGTGCGGGATTGCCGTCGATCCGGTCGATCGCGTTGGCATAGACCCACGGATGGCGGCGCAGCAGCGATTTTTCTTTCGACGGTTTGAGCGTAACGGTATTCATCAGGTGTCAGAGAGAGCAATGGGCCGCGCGGCACAGCGCACGCGGCGGGTAAAGCGAAGGCGGAGACTGTCTGCCGCGGGTCGCGGCGTCAGTCGCGTTTTTTAGCGCGCGGATGCGCCTGATCGTAGACGTGCGCGAGATGCTGGAAATCGAGCGCGGTGTAGACCTGCGTGGCGGTAATGCTGGCGTGGCCGAGCAGTTCCTGCACCGCGCGCAGATCGCCGCTCGACTGCAGCACGTGCGTGGCGAACGAATGCCGCAGCACGTGCGGGTGCACGTTGGCGGGAATGCCGGCGGCCAGCGCCGAGCGCTTCACGCGCTCACGCACCACGTTCGGCGACAGGCGATTGCCGCGCGCCGACAGAAAGAGCGGATGCGGATCGTGCTTCACCATCTGGTCGCGCACGGCGAGCCAGGCGTTCAAGGCCTCCAGCGCCTTGCTGCCGACCGGTACGACGCGGCGCCGGTTGCCTTTGCCGAGCACTTCGACTTCGGCCGAGTCGAGCTTGAGCCAGCCGGCCGAGCGGTAGCCGTCGGCATCGGCGAAACGGGCGTCGAGGCCGACCAGTTCCGCAAGGCGCAGGCCCGACGAGTAGAACAGTTCGAGCATGGCGTGATCGCGCAAACCTTCGGGCGATGCGGCGGGCGGACTTTCCATCAGCCGCGTGGCGTCGTCGACGGAAAGCGCTTTGGGCAGCGTCTTGGCCTGTTTCGGCGCGCGCACGGTCGCGACCGGATTGGCCGGCAGATCGACACGGCCGGCGAGCCAGCGGTAAAACGCACGCCATGCCGAGAGCCGGTGGCTGATCGAGCGCGCCGTCAGGCCGCCCGCGTGCGCGCGCGAAACGGCGCCGCGAATGTCCACGGCGGTGAGGCTTTCGAGCGGCCGGCCTTTGGCCAGCTGCTTGAGTTCTTCCAGTTCGTGGGTGTAGCCGCGCAGCGTATGTGCCGACAGCCGCCGCTCGTGTTCGAGATTCGACAGATAGGCGGCGATCGGGTCGGTGGCGGTCACGGTGATTTTCTGGCGGCTTTGGCAGCGCTCAGCGCGGCAGCAGACGGCTCAGCGCGGCGCTTGCGAGTGCGCCGATCTGCGTGAGGAAGTCGGTTGCCATGCCGTCGTGGAAGCGGCGCGCGTCGGGCGAACCCATCACGAGGAGGCCGAAGGTCGGCGCTTCTTCGTTGCCTTCCGGGTCGCGCAGCGCGAGCAAGGCGATCGATTCGGTGGCGTGCGCCGACTCGGACGCCGCGTGCCCCGCGCTGTCATCGCTGACAGCCGCGACGGACGGCGCCAGCCACTGCGCGGCTTCGAAGCCGGTGTTCGCGCCGCAATACGGCGTGGTCAGGCTATTGGCGAAGATGCGCACTTCCTCGCCGACATGGCGCGCGAAGTCGGCCTGCGCATAAGGCTCGGCAATATCCCACACGCGCAGCGCCGCCTGCGGCACGTCGAAAATATCGCGCAGACCAGTGGCGATCGTGCGCGGCAGCGCATAGGGATCGCGTTCGGCCATCACGCGGATGGTCCAGCGGTTGAATTTCGACGCGATGCTGTCGTTCTCATGGCCGTAGCGCAGAAGTTCGGCGAGGCGGCGTTCGAGGTGTTTGTTCTTGTCGCGCAGCATTTCCATCTGCCGTTCCTGCAGCGACACCGCGGCTTTGCCGTGCGGATTCGCGAGCCGGATCGTCGCGAGCATTTCCGCGTGTTCGGCGAAGAATTCAGGGTTGGCGAGCAGGTATTCGGCGACTTCGCGATCGTTCATGGTTTCGGCTAATGGACTACGGGGCGACGCCTCGAGGCGGCGCATCGGTCAATGAGTTTATGCGGCCTGTGAATCCGCCAGGGCGTCGGCCAGTTCGATTTCGCCCTCGAAGACGGTCGCGGCAGGTCCGGCCATCAGCAGCGGCTCGTCGGCTTGCGTGCTGTCCCAAGTGATGGTCAGTTTGCCGCCATGCGTGTGCACCAGCACCGGCGCATCGAGCAACCCGCGCCGGATCCCGGCCGCGACCGCCGCGCATGCGCCCGTGCCGCACGCGAGCGTTTCGCCCGCGCCGCGCTCGTACACGCGCAGCTTGATCTCGCTGCGACCGACGATCTGCATGAAGCCTGCGTTCACCCGCTGCGGAAAACGCGCATGGCGCTCGATCACCGGGCCTTCGACCAGCACCGGGAACGCTTCGACGTCGTCGACCACCTGCACGGCGTGCGGATTGCCCATCGACACCACGGAAATCCAGCGCGTCGTGCCGTTCACGTCGAGCGGCCAAAGCGTATCCGCGCCTTCGCGGCGGCCTTCGAGGCCTTTGGTGGCGAACGGCACGCGCTCCGGGTCGAACACGGGCGTGCCCATGTCGACCAGCACTTCGCCGTTTTCCTGCATGGTCAGCGTGATGGTGCCCTTTTGCACCTGCACGCGCACGCTGCGTTGATCGGTGAGGCCGCTATCGCGCACGAACTTGACGAAGCAGCGCGCGCCGTTGCCGCAATGCTCGACTTCGCCACCGTCGCAATTGAAGATGCGATATCTGAAATCGACGCCGTCGACGGTGGGCTTTTCGACCAGCAGCAGCTGATCCGCGCCGACGCCGAAATGCCGGTCCGCGAGCGCGCGCACCTGCGCCGGCGTCAGGTTGACCGGTTGGGTGTAGCCGTCGAGCACGACGAAGTCGTTGCCCGCGCCGTGCATTTTGGTGAATTTCAGTTTCATCACGCTATTGTAAGTGACGCGCCCGCAGGTGAGCCGAACCCCGCGTCATTTCCACATTCGGGCGCTTTTTTGCGGGCCACGTGGGCGGCGGTTCAATACACGCTCGGATCGCCCGGCGGCCGGGTCTTGAAACGCTTGTGCACCCAGTAGTACTGCTCCGGCATCAACGGAATCTGTTCTTCGAGGAACGCGTTCATGCGGCGGGCGTCTGCGTCGTCGTCGCCGGTCGGGTAGTTCTCCCACGGTTTGAATACCTTGAGCCGGTAGCCCTTATAGTTCGGCAGCACCTCGCCGATGAACGGCACCACTTGCGCGTGGCCGACCTTGGCGAGACGCCCCACCGCGGTCAGCGTACAGGTCGGCACGCCGAAAAACGGTACGAAGGTCGAATTGCGCGCGCCGTAGTCCATGTCGGCGCCGAGCATGACCGGTTTGCGCTCGCGCAGCCAGCGCAGCACGATGCGCGCACTGTCGGCGCGGCTCGCCATGTCCGCGCCGAAACGCGCGCGTGCCGCTTTGGCGACTTCTTCCAGCTCCGGGTTCGACATTGGCTGATAGAGCGAGCCGCAGCGGCGCTTGAGCGAATAGTTCAGGAAGATCGAGCCCGCCTCGATGCCGACGAAGTGAAAGCCGAGAAACAGCGTGGGCGGGAGGTTCGGGTCCGTCAGATCGATCGCGCTGTCGAGCTGGATCAATTTCTCGAGTTTCTTCGCCGAGCCGAACCATTGCACGCTGCGCTCCAGGTAGCTGCGGATCGCGTGGCGGAAATGCTTCTGCGCGACGTCTTCGCGGCGTTCGTCGCTCCATTCGGGGAAGCACAGCTTCAGATTGATATGGACGATGCGCTTGCGACGGCTCGGGATCTGATACAGCAACCAGCCCAGCCCGTCGCCGAGACGCGCGATCAGGCCATACGGCAACAGTGCAAACAGTTTCAGCAGCCCGATCGCGAGTTTGGCGCCATAGCGGCTCAGCATGCCGCCTCCTGAAAAGAGGCGCTGCACGGGACGGGCTTCAGGAAAGCGGAAGAATTGACGTAATACCGCACTCGTAGACACTCTGTGACAATCAAAGGAAGTCGCTATAATAAGGGCTTCGCCGAGTTAATAGACAACTTGCGGGGCGAAGCCGGTGGCTGCAAACCATGTGATTTGCGCCTGTCGGTAAGGTAATCCGCTAAAGCGTCGCCGCTTCAAGGCTCCCGAAGCTGGCTACGTGAAACTCAACCGTAACCACAAAACAGGAGTCTGCAACGTGGCAAACGACTATCTCTTCACTTCCGAATCCGTCTCCGAAGGCCATCCCGACAAGGTCGCGGATCAGATTTCGGACGCCATTCTCGACGCCATTCTGGCTCAGGACAAATACTCGCGTGTCGCCGCGGAAACGCTGTGTAACACGGGTCTCGTCGTGCTCGCCGGTGAAATCACCACCACGGCGAACGTCGATTACATTCAGGTTGCGCGCAACACGATCAAGCGTATCGGCTACGACAATACCGACTACGGTATCGACTATCGCGGCTGCGCGGTGCTCGTCGCTTACGACAAGCAATCGCCGGACATCGCGCAAGGTGTGGACCGCGCGCA
The DNA here is from genome assembly GCF_046028085.1 of Paraburkholderia sp. RL17-380-BIE-A. Taxonomy (NCBI): domain Bacteria; kingdom Pseudomonadati; phylum Pseudomonadota; class Betaproteobacteria; order Burkholderiales; family Burkholderiaceae; genus Paraburkholderia; species Paraburkholderia sp. RL17-380-BIE-A. The sequence goes on along the minus strand of NZ_JARESQ010000009.1, from coordinate 217,762 downwards.
CGACAATAACCTCGATCAAGGCGCCGGCGACCAGGGCCTGATGTTCGGTTACGCGTGCGAAGAAACGCCGGAACTGATGCCGCTGCCGATTCACCTGTCGCACCGTCTGGTGGAGCGTCAGGCAAATCTGCGCCGTGACGGCCGTCTGCCGTGGCTGCGTCCGGACGCGAAGTCGCAAGTCACCGTGCGTTATGTCGATGGCAAGCCGCATTCCATCGACACCGTGGTGCTATCCACGCAGCATTCGCCGGACATCGATCTGGACACGCTGCGCGAAGCGGTGATCGAAGAAGTCATCAAGCCGACGCTGCCGGCCGAGCTGATCAAGGGCGACATCAAGTTCCTCGTGAACCCGACCGGCCGTTTCGTGATCGGCGGTCCGCAAGGCGATTGCGGTTTGACCGGCCGCAAGATCATCGTCGATACGTACGGCGGTGCTGCACCGCACGGCGGTGGCGCGTTCTCGGGCAAGGACCCGTCGAAGGTTGACCGTTCGGCGGCCTACGCCGGCCGTTATGTCGCGAAGAATATCGTGGCCGCGGGTCTCGCTTCGCGCTGCCTGATTCAGGTTTCGTACGCGATTGGCGTTGCCCAGCCGACTTCGGTGATGGTCAACACGTTCGGCACCGGTCGCGTGTCGGATGCGACCATCACGCGTCTCGTGCAGGAGCATTTCGACCTGCGTCCGAAGGGCATCATTCAGATGCTCGATCTGCTGCGCCCGATCTACGAGAAGAGCGCGGCCTACGGTCACTTCGGCCGCGAAGAGCCGGAATTCACGTGGGAATCCACGGACAAGGCTCTGGCGCTTGCCGAAGCCGCCGGCACGGAGCCGGTTGCCGCGCTGGCCGAATAAGCGCGAGCCGTCCGTATCAGCAAAAAACCCCGCCGGCGCGAGCCTGCGGGGTTTTTTATCGTCTCTGCCAATCGATAAACCGCGTTGCCACGCGATCGGCCGAAGGCTTCACCGGCGACGAAGCCTTCGTGTCGTCAATGCGGCGCATGAGTCCCGCCGGTTCAGCAAAGCGTTCTGAATCGCCTCAACGGCTCGCAAACGCGAACGCGAACCAGGCGGTGCTGCCGTTCGTCGACATGCGCCGCGGACGGCGGCTCGTGTTCTGCGGCACGGCGACCGCTGCGCGCGGCGCGGCGAGGCGCAGCGGCGTCGGTTTGCGCAGCAGCGTACGCAGCGAGAAGCGGCGCGAGCTGCCTTGCAGGCGCAGCGCGGAGAAGAACGTATTGAACCAGGTGCGAATGCCGTCGACGGCTTTGGCATCGCGCCATTGTTCGCCTAGCGCGCGAGTGCGCGTGGCATGGTGACGCAGCGCGCGCACGACATGGCGACGCGCCGGACGTGCCGCTGTGAGTGCGGCGCGGGTAAGACGGGTGCTCAGGAGAGTATGCATGGCTTCACTGGTAGGCAACGTGTCGCGCGACGGGATGTGCGCCATGAGGAGCACCAAATGTGCCAATGGCGGCGTCGCAATGAACGGCGCGAAAGCCTGAAATTCGACGGAAAAGTGCACGGAATACAGCGGAGTCGGCCTTGGCGGCCTCGACGCGGCGCAATAGTGCGGGAATGACGATCAACATGCAGCGCAGGTTACACGCGATTCATGACGTCAGAAAGTCGGTTTTTACCCTGCGAATAGGGGTTTTTACGGAGCAAATCCCGATTTGCCGCGGTGCCGGTCGCGCCCTTTGAGGGCGATTATCGTGCGTGCTTGCCCATTCAATGTGCCGCGCCGTTGCGCACCCGCATGAAAGTAGTGCGTAAGACTGCCGCTTCCGGATCGTGAAACAGCACACTGCGCGATCGCGCCCGTTTTACAATCGAGCATCAGCTAGTCGACAGTAACGGAACACCATGTCATTCCATTCCAAGAAAGAGCAGATTCAAACGTTGCGGGAGCAGGGTTTTGTCGTGGTGCCCGGATTGGTGTCGCCCGAGCGCTGCGAAGAACTGAAACAGATCGCGCAGCGCCAGTTGGAGGAAGCGGCTGCACCGATCGAGTTCGAAGCGGATCTGCAGTATCCCGGCGCGCCCACGTCCAAGCAGGCACCTGGCGGCCATACGGTGCGGCGGCTGCTGGATGCGTACGGACGCGATCCAAGCTTTGCGCAGTGGGCGACCGCGCCGGAAATTCGCGGCTGGATGGAATTGTATTTCGGCGAAGAGCCGCGCCTGTCGCGCGCGCACCATAACTGCATGATGACCAAGCATCCTGCATACGGCAGTTTGACCGGCTGGCATCGCGACGTGCGGTATTGGTCGTTCGAGCGAGACGATCTGGTTTCGGTGTGGCTCGCGGTCGGTTCGGAGACGGTGGATAACGGCGCGCTGTGGATGGTGCCGAAGTCGCACAGCGCCGCATTCACATCCGACCGGTTCGATCAGGCCAAATTCTTCCGCTCCGATCTGGAAGAGAATCAGGAATGGATTCGCACTGCGGTCTCACCTGAACTCAAAGCCGGCGACGTGGTGTTCTTCCACTGCAATACGCTTCATTCGGCCGGCAAGAACATCACCGATCAGGTGAAGTTCTCGCTGGTGTACACCTATCACGGTGCGAGCAATGTACCGTTGCCGGGAACCCGTTCGGCAGCGAAGCCCGAGGTAGCGTTCTAGTTTTTTGGGTTCCTGACGGCGCCTTGGGTTTTCGTTCGCGAAACCCGAAGCGCCGCGTGGCCGCGCAGGCGGTTATCGCTTGCGGCCCGACAAAGCCATGCCGGTCAATCCGGCGATCGTGGCGATAACGCCGCCCACGATCAGCATGATCGCCTTGTTGCTCGGCGAACCGGTAAAGACGCGCGAGACGTCGCTGCTCACCGAATTGAACGCCTGCCCGCCGAAATACAGCAGCACGATACCGCCGACAATCAACGCGATGGAAATCGCCTTTGTCATCTACCTCTCCCATGAGCCTGAATCGGGCAAAGTGTAGGGGAGCCGCAAGCAATCGTCCATCCCGCATACTGGGCGTCTGCATGCTTCACTTCGATTCGCTACCATAGCGGTCTGGCCGCATCCCCACTTACAAAAACAGAGCGGCACGCCTCCCGCAGCATGCAATTGCCCATGCCCGCACTGGTCGGGCGCCTTCAACATCAAGGACACTAGCAATGGCTTACGAAGCAGCTTCAGAACGCTATTCGGACATGCAGTACCGCGTCTGCGGCAAGTCGGGTCTCAAACTGCCGGCGCTGTCGCTCGGTTTGTGGCACAACTTCGGCGACACTACGCCGATCTCCACGCAGCGCGACATCCTGCGCACGGCTTTCGACCTGGGTATCACGCACTTTGACCTCGCCAACAACTACGGGCCGCCGTACGGTAGCGCCGAGACCAATTTCGGCCGCCTCTTCAAGGACGACTTCAAGCCGTATCGCGATGAACTGCTGATCTCGTCGAAGGCCGGTTGGGACATGTGGCCGGGTCCGTATGGGCAAGGCGGCGGTTCGCGCAAATACGTGCTCGCGAGTCTGGATCAGAGCCTGCAACGCATGGGCCTCGATTACGTCGATATTTTCTACTCGCATCGTTTCGATGCCGATACGCCGCTCGAAGAAACCGCGGGTGCGTTGGCGAGCGCCGTGCAGCAGGGCAAGGCGCTGTACATCGGTATCTCGTCGTACTCGGCAAGCAAGACGCTTGAAATGACGAAGCTGCTCGCCGAATACAAGGTGCCGCTGCTGATTCATCAGCCCGCGTACAACATGCTCAACCGCTGGATCGAACACGAGCTGCTGGATACGCTGGAGAAGGTCGGCGCGGGCTCGATCGCGTTCACGCCGTTGGCTCAGGGTCTGCTCACCGGTAAATACCTGAACGGCGTGCCGGAAGACGCGCGCGTCAACAAGCCGGGCGGCGGCTCATTGAAGCAGGAGCATTTGAGCGCGCAGAACATCGAGCACGTGCGCAAGCTCAACGACATCGCGCAACGTCGCGGTCAGAGCCTCGCTCAGATGGCGCTCGCGTGGGCATTGCGCGATCCGCGCGTGACTTCCGTGCTGATCGGCGCGAGCCGCGCGGAGCAGGTGCGTGAGAACGTAGGCGCATTGAAGAACCTCGCGTTCTCAAAGGACGAGCTCGCTGAGATCGACCGCTACGCGACCGAGGGTGGCATCAACTTGTGGGAAAAGCCGTCCACGGATCAGGCGATCTGATCCCCGCGCCTTTGTCGTTCACGCCATAGAAACAGTCAAGCCGCCCACGGGCGGCTTTCTTCATCTAGACGAGCGCCGGCAAACCTTCGACCAGCACGACCGCGAACACCACGCCGAGCAGCGCGCCAAGCACGCGCAGCGCGTTGTGCCGGAATTCCGTCTTGCAGGGAAGCGCACCGACAAACAAAGCCCCGGCCAACGCCATCGGAATGACCAGGATGAAATCGCCGATCGTGAAGTAGGTCGTCATTCTCGTCTCCTTATAATTACCGGCGAAGACGGCGGCTCGATTTATGGAGTCATGCACCGCCCACGCTCGATTTGAGTATAGGAGACAGTTAGGTCGCCGTAGCGACGCTTTGCGGCGCTGCAGCGGCTATTCGCAAGCCGCTGAACCCTGTGCCGCTTAGGCTGCGACGATTGCCGCGTCGCAGCAAATACGCTGAAAAAATGAAGTGTTTGCTTACGACGGCCTTACTTTTCGGCGTCTTTCAATGCGAGTCGGGTCACCAAGCGGTCATGCGCGAGCTTGTTCGTGTGCGCGCAAACGTGCCGCTGCAACGAGGCCGATGACGAGCAGAGCGCCGACCAATCCGACGACGCCGTTCCATCCGTAATTTGCCCACACGTGGCCGCCATACGAGCCGACCACGCTCGAACCGATGTAGTACGCGAGCAGATACAGCGCGGCGGCCTGGCCTTTGGCCTCTTTGGCAAGACGTCCGACCCACCCGCTCGCCACCGAGTGTCCGGCGAAAAAGCCGAACGTCACACACGCGATGCCGGCCGCAATCGCCGTCAGCGGATGCAGCATGGTGAGCGCGACACCGAGCGCCATCAACAGCAAGCTGCCGGTGAGCACGCGCGCGCGGCCGAAGGCGTCGGCCATGCGACCCGACCACGGCGAGGCGACCACGCCCGTCAGATACACGATGAAGATCGCGCCGATCTCCGTCTGATCCAGCCGGTAGGGCGGCGCCAGCAAGCGGTAACCAAGGTAGTTGTAGAGCGTGACGAAGCTGCCCATCAGCACGAAGCCGAGCAGGAACAGCAAAGGCAAGCCGGGTCGCCCGAATTGCTTGAAGAGAGCGGTTCGGTGATGCGTGAAGCCGAGTCCGCGCCGCGGCACGAAATGACGCGACGGCGGCAACAGCGCGCGAAACGCGAGCATCGACAGAAGGCCGAGTACGCCGATCGTGCCGATCGCGACGCGCCACGAAAACAGATCCGCGACGACGCCGGTAATCACACGCCCGGCCATCCCGCCAATCGCCGTGCCGCCGACGTAGAGGCCCATCGCGAGGCCGAGACCGTCGGGGTGCACTTCTTCCGCGAGATAGGCCATCGCGACGGCGGGCACACCGCCGAGCGCGAGACCTTCGAGCGTGCGCAGCACGAGCAATTGATGCCAATGCGGCGCGATCGACACGCCGATAGTCGCGAGCGCGGAAAGGGTGAGCGACAGCGTCATCAGCTTGTGACGACTCCAGCCTTCCGAAATGAAGCCGGCCGCGAACACGGCGACCGCCAGCGCTGCAGTGGTCAGCGAAAGCGACAGGCTGCTCTGTGCCGGCGTCACGTTGAACGCCGTCGAAAACGACGGCAGCAGGGGCTGCACGCAGTAAAGGAGCGAGAAGGTCGCGTAGCCGGCGAACAGCAGCGCGATGCTGGCGCGCCAGTACGCGCGCGTGCCGCGTTCGAGGTAGGGGATGTCGGACAAAGCGGAAGCGGTTGAGGAAATGGACGAAGCGGAAGCCGCCGAAGCAGAGGTGTGGGGAGAGTCCGGAAGCGGAGTCACGAAACAATCTCCTCAGGCATGCAGCTGACACAAAAGAGTTAAGGATACGCTGAAAAATCCGTGCGCGTCGCGTCGCCGTGTTCGAGCAACTGCTCGCGCGCGAAGCTGATGACGAGAATCGAGTTGGCGGTCGTGATGCCGATACACGGTCTGCACCTGACCACGCACTTCGATGGTCGAGCTCTTCTGCAGATTGGCCTTGACGTCGTCGATGATCTTGCTGATGTCGTTGGACACGCCGCCGAGATCGCGGCCGTCGGCGGTGCCGAAAATATCGATGGTGGTCTGCGCGTTGTAGCGCGTGAGCGTCGCGTTGCCCGCTTCGCGCTTCATGGTGGCAAGCGAACCGAGACCATTGCTGCGTCCGTTCGCGGTCAGTGGAATGTTCGCGAGCGATTGCAGTGAATCGATCGTGTATTGCGGCGCTTCGATGATCACGTTATAGCTCCCGCCGTTGCGCGGATTGAGCCAGAACGTCGGGGTGCTTTGCTGGCTGCCGGACAACGTGATCAGCAGATTGCTCGCGACTTCCCGTTGCGAGAAGCCGGCTTGCTGCGCACGCGTGCGGTCTTGATGCCTGAAACCGGCAAGCCGATGCTGTCGATGATCGACGTGATCATCGACAGCGGAATCGACACGGCGATGATCAACGTGGCGCGCCAACTGCCGAGAGACAGCAGAATCATCAGACCTGTCAGGCATGCCGCAATGAGCGCCTCGCGCAGCACGCCTTGCACCGAAGCGCGCACGAATACCTATCGACCATGATCGGCCGCTACTTGCCGCCATATGGCAGCGGCGCGTGGCGGCCGTGACGTGTGCCGCAATGACCCGAGCCGGCTGGCTCGGCGGGCCGATCGAACAAATGGTCCAGTTGGTGCACGATTTTGATATCTCACCCCAGCAGGGTTTATGATGGTCTCGTTGCGACGCGTTACGCTCCGAATCATCGGTCGGTCGCGCCGTAATGGGAATAGGGCGAAATGACGGGTAAAGACCTTCAAGTTCGCGCTCTCCCCGGCCCCGCAAAACGGGAACAATGACTCGAACCTCTCACGCGTATCTCGCGCAGCAGATTGGGTGCGTACGCAACGTTATCGGCGGAGCGACGCTTTTATCATCACCTTGACCGGCATGGAAACCATAAAGCCGGCTATGGGAGAAACGGGGAAACATCATGCAAATCGGTTCCATTGTCCGATCGGTGCATATCGCCGTGCCGCAAGGCGCGCGCGGGATCGTCATGCGCATTCTCGGCGACATGGCCATGGTGGCGTGGTATGCCGGCGAGCCCGGCGCTTCGCTGCAACTGAACACTGAACCCTTTTTCCTTGAAGACCTGATCGATACGGGCGAGCTGGTGCGACCGTCGAGCGCGCAGATGCATTGAAGGCAGTTTGAGTGCAGGCCGTGTGCAAGTTGTAAGCCGCGAGCTGTTCCGCGTTGTGTGCTGTCGCCCTCGTCTTTGACGGCGGCGCGGCGCACAATGCGGGCATGAACGACGACATCCTCGATCCACAGGACAGCGCTAGCAGCGCTGTACCTTTCGCCCGGCTCAAGCCGGAAATCGTGCTCGACGCGCTCGACAGCGTGCTCAGCACGGTCGGCGTGCGAACCGACGGTCGCATGCTGCCGCTCAACAGCTACGAGAACCGCGTGTACCAGGTGGGCGTGGAAGACGGCCCGCCCGTGGTCGCGAAGTTCTACCGCCCCGAGCGCTGGAGCGACGCCGCCATTCTCGAAGAACATGCCTTCGTTGCCGATCTTGCCGCGCGCGAGATTCCGGCCGTGCCCGCGCGCGCTTTTGAGGGCCGCACACTGCATACCTTCGACGGTTTCCGCTTCTCCATCTTCGAGCGTCGCGGCGGCCGCGCACCGGATCTCGACCGGCCCGACACGCTCGAATGGCTCGGGCGGTTCATCGGCCGCATTCATGCGGTCGGCCAGACGCAGAACTATGTCGAGCGACCTACGCTCGATATCAACACGTTCGGCTACGAGCCGCGCGACTTCCTGCTCGCCCACCGTTTCGTGCCGGACGACGTGCGCACTGCGTGGGAAACCGTGGTGAATCTCGCGCTCGAAGCTGTCGAGCGTGCGTTCGAACGAGCGGGCGACATCCGCATGTTGCGAATGCATGGCGACTGCCATCCGAGCAATGTGCTGTGGACCGACGCGGGGCCGCATTTCGTCGACTTCGACGACAGTCGCATGGGACCGGCGGTGCAGGATTTGTGGCTGTTGCTGCCGGGTGAGCGCGCCGAAGCGTCGCGCGCGCTGGCGGATCTGCTCGCCGGCTATGAAGACTTCTGTGACTTCGAGCCGCGCGAACTCTATCTGGTCGAAGCGTTGCGCACGCTGCGGCTGATTCACTATCAGGCCTGGCTCGCGCGACGCTGGGACGACCCGGCATTCCCCGCGGCGTTTCCGTGGTTCAACACGCAGCGTTACTGGGAAGAGCGCATCCTCGAGTTGCGCGAGCAACTCGGCGCGATGCAGGAAGGGCCGCTCTGGCCCGTTTGAACGCAGCGCCGCTTCATGGCATGCGCTAGCTGTCGCGGGCGCTCAGGGCGCCTGCGACGCAACGCTCGACGACTCCACCAGCGTCGATCTGACAATCACTTCCGCCCGCACGTCGCGCCCGATTGCTTCGATCGCGGGGCGCATCTGCGCGAAGTCGTCGGGCGTGCAGACGTCGCTATCGAAATGCGTGGCGCCGTCGCGCGTCATCGTGATGACGTTGCTGGACTGATCGAACGTGTACTGCGACTGGAAATCGACAAAGCGGCCCTCGGTGCGTTTCGCTTCCGGCATGTCGAGCACGCGAAAATTGGCGGGTAACTCGATGCGCGCGCGTTCATGCAACGCCAGGTTATGGCAAACGAACGGCTGCGTGCGCTGGCGCTCGCCGAGCCAGTAACGCGTATCCGCCGCGAAGCCGCCTGCGAGACTCGTCAGCGCCGGAATCGATGCCGCCGCGCCAGGCACCACGAGATTTTCCAGCGTGCCTTTCATCGTGATGATGAGCGGGCCGTCGGCGACGGTGAGGTCGTTCGTGGTGAGCGTGGCGGCGCCGCGCAGATTGGCGCCGCGCAATTCGGCCTGGATCGACTCCTCGCGTTGCGCGGGCGTCTGCGTGCGCAACATGGCGCGCGTCTGTTCGGTGGAAGCGCCGGCCGCTTCCAGCCGATAGGTGAAGCTCGCCGAGCCATCCGGTTCGACCTTGATCGATAGATCGGTGCTGCGCGTCATGGTCGCGGTGGCGGGCGTGCGCGAGAGCACGCCCTCGCCGACGAGCACGGTCGGCCGGTTCATATCGGACGACGGCAGGAAACCGAACTCGACATTCGACGCGGTCGAGTCCGCGTATTGCTGCAAATCCGGCAGCCACGTGATGACGTGATTGATGACGCCATAGCCCGGCACGCTTGGCAGCGTGTAGATCGTGCCGCTGCTGATCAAGGCCGGTTCGTTGCGCACGCCGGCCGCGTCGAGCAGCGCGCCGTAGAGCGCCACGTGATCCTTGCAATCGCCGTAGCGGTTCGCGAGCACCGCGCTCGCGCTGTGCGGCACCACCGCGCCGCGCCCGACGTTGATCGCCACGTAGCGCACATTGCGGCGTACCCAGTCATACAGCGTCTTGGCCTTGTCGCGCGGCGCGCGGTCGTGCGCGGTGAGCTGCTGCGCGAGACGCACGACGGCGGCGTCTCGCGCGCCCGCGTCCGTCGCCGATTCGCGGTAGGTTGCGGCGAACGCGGCATAGTCCGGGAAGGTCGAGACCATCAGCCGGTCGCCATACGACACGTAGGCAACCGAACCGCGTTCCAGCCGGCTGAAATGGGCCTTGTCGTAGCGGTATTCGTAACGCGTGCGGCCGTCGCGCGTCACGGGTTGTACAACGGTGAAGCCGCGCGCGTCCGCGTAAAGCGGCTTGCCGGCCGGGAGATCGTAGATCAGGCGGAAGTTGAGAGTTGGCGCGAGATCGGGCGGCGTGAAGTCGCTGAATTCGCCGGGCACGATCGGCTGCTTCTGCGTCTTGCGATAGGTGAGATGCACGCGCGCGCCTGGCTCCACCGCGGGAAACACGATCACTTTTTCCTGGATGTCCTGAAACATCGGCGCGTCGAACGAGCGGGCTTCTTGCACGTCGCGGATCTGCTCAGGCTGCACGTCGTGACGTACGCCGTCGGCGGTGGTCGTGTAGGCCTCGAGTATCTGTACGTCCGCCATGTTGCGGTTGAACCAGACATATTGCTGCGCCACCCGCGCGACGCCCGCTTCGGTATTCACGTGCAGCGTCATCGAATCGAGCTTCGAGTAGGAGCCGTCGGCGTTCACGGTGAAGGTCTGCGTCTCGCCTTCGTTGGTATAGGGATCGTCCAGCCTCGCCTGGACGCTCGCGCTCGCGCCGGGGATGCCGACGAGCCAGCCGACAAAGACAAGAAAGACAAGAGAAGAGAGGCGCATGGCAGGCAGGTATCCGAACGTGGCGTTGACGGGATCGCCAGCTAGAGTCGGTTTGCGCCGCGCCAATGTCAAGCGGATGTCGCGCGTCGGGATTGAGCAAATACCCTGTTTGTGTAATGATATCCATTCTCAATTAAAAGGCGTCGCCAGCTTCCTGTCACATTTCTCCTCTGTGACTGCCAGCCAGCCTCTCGGCCGGAGCCTTGGCCCGCAAGCCGGGTTGTCCGGTCCTTCCTTTTCGACACCTCTTTGACCGCTGCCGGTGAGCGGGCGCTTTGTCGCCGCGTGCCCGCGACGGATCATCTTGCTGCGCCTGGAGCCTGGATTTGAACGCGCCTGAATCAATCGATATGCAACCCGCCGCTGGTCACGGCACGCAATACACCGCTCACACGCCGCAACGCGGCCATCATCTGATGGACGACGCCGAGCAGGCCGCGCGGCGCCAGCGTTCGCGCCGCGCGAATTTCATCAAGTGGCTGCGCAAGGTGCATGGCTGGGTCGGTCTGTGGGGCGCGGTGCTGGGTCTGCTGTTCGGTGCGACCGGGTTCCTCCTGAACCACCGCGGTGGCCCGTTGAAGGTGTCGTCGGGTGAGCCGCAGGTGGAAGAAATGCAGATTCCCGTGCCGCACGAACCGCTGCGTTCGCCGATGGAGATGGCGAAGTGGCTCAAAGCCGAACTGAAGATCGACGGCAAGCCGGGCAGAACCAGGCGCGAGCCGGCGCATCCGGTGGCGTGGGGCGATCGCAGCACGATGCAGCCGGAGTTCTGGCAAGTCGGCATCATGGGACCTGCACAGAGCGTGCAGGCCGAATACTGGGTGGGCAACGGCTTCGTCGCGGTGAAACGCACGCACAACTCGTTTCTCTCGACGATGAACAACCTGCACAAAGGCGTGGGGCTGAGCGTCGGCTGGGTGCTGCTGATCGACACGATTGCCGGCAGCATGATTCTGCTTTCGCTGACCGGTGTCCTGCTGTGGACCGAGTTGAACAAGCGCCGCGTGGTGGGCGTCGTGCTGGTGGGCGGGTCGGTGATCGCCGCAGTGGTCTGCGGCTTGATGTAAGCGGGTTGTTGCGCCGCGCGGCGGCGCGCAGCGGCGGCTGGAAGCAGCGCCGCGCGCAGACAGGATTCCCGTTAAACGCTACACGCCGTTCCGCCGGAAGCCGCAATCTCCCGCGCAGCCTTGGCGCCTTCGACCTGGAGCAAGGTGGGCAGAGAAACACCGTTCTTGGCCGCCGTCACCTCGGCAAGAATCGAAACCGCGATCTCAGGCGGCGTTCTGCTGCCGATATAAATCCCCACCGGTCCATGCAAGCGGGCCAACTCGGTATCGTTCAGATCGAACTCCTTGAGGCGTTCGCGCCGCGCCTGGTTGTTCCTGCGCGAACCCAGTGCGCCGACGTAAAACGCCGGCGTCTTCAACGCTTCCATCAGCGCAAGATCGTCGAGCTTCGGGTCGTGCGTCAGCGCGATCACCGCGCAGCGCTCGTCGAGCTTCATCTCGATCACCGTATCGTCGGGCATGGTCCGCACGATCTTCGTGCCGGGGATGTTCCACTCCTCGGTGTATTCCTCACGCGGGTCGCACACGGTGACCTGATAATCGAGCCCGACTGCGATATGGCACAGATAGCGCGACAACTGCCCCGCCCCGATCACCAGCATGCGGTAACGCGGGCCGTGAATCGTCAGCAGACGTTCGCCGTCGAAATGCACGCCGTCCGTTGCCTGCGCGTTTTCCAGCCGCACCGCGCCGCTCGCCATGGTCACTTCGCGGGCGACGAGGCGGCCGTTCTCCACGGCGCTGCACAGTTCGGCAATGCCGCTTTGCGCCGTTAACGGTTCGAGCACCAACTGGATCGTGCCGCCGCACGGCAGGCCGAAGCGGTGCGCCTCCTCCGCGGTGATGCCGTACTTGACCGCTTCGGGTAGCACCTGCTCGATACCGCGTTGCCGCACGCGGTCGATCAGATCGTCTTCGATGCAACCGCCCGACACCGAGCCCACCACGAGCCCATCGTCGCGCACTGCAAGCATCGCGCCCTCGGGACGCGGCGACGAGCCCCATGTCTTCACCACCGTGACCAGTAGCGCGCGATGTCCTTCTTCCAGCCAACGTGCGCTGGACTTCAGGACTTCGAGATCCACGCTGTCCATGATTTCTTCCTTTTCGTTGCGTCGCCGCCGGACTCGCCGTCCGCGGCTTCATTCGATGCTGTATTGTGCGGCGCCGTTTGATCGGCTGCATTTTCATCGCCGTCCGGGGCCGCCGTGCCTTCGCCGTCGGCGCCTAGCCGCGCGCCGAAGCGCTTGAAGAATTCACCCGCGATTTTACGCGCGGCGCCGTCGACGAGCCGCGAGCCGATCTGCGCGAGCTTGCCGCCGACCTGTGCGCTCGCCGTATAGGTGAGCTTCGTGACGGCCTCGCCGTCGGCTTGGAGCGAAACGTGCGCGTTGCCCTTGGCAAACCCCGCTGCGCCGCCCTGGCCTTCGAACACGATGCTGTACGAATTGGGCGCCTCGATGTCGGTGAGTTGCATGCGTCCCTTGAAACGCGCCTTGACCGGGCCGACCGCGGCGCTCAGCGCCACCAGGTAGGCGTTCTCACCGTCCGGATCGATGCTCTCGCAGCCGGGAATGCAGCCGCGCAGAATCTCCGTGTCGTTCAGCGCTTCCCATGCGCGTTGCTGCGAAACGGGAAGCGTATGGGTTTCGGTCAATTCCATGGTGTCGCTCCTGCGGCAGCCCCGACGCCGGCGCTGCGACGAGGCGCGCGCGTGAGTTGCGCGAGGTCGCGGCCGAACGCCGTCAGACTGTCTAGATTATGAACCGGACGATGCGCGTCGACATACGGCAGGATGGCCTGCACGCCGCGCGCCTTCGGAGAAAAGCCGCTGAAACGCAGCAGCGGATTGAGCCACACGATACGGTGTGCGAAGCGGTGCAGGCGGGCCATCTCGGTGTCGAGCACATCGATTGCTTCGTGATCGAGGCCGTCGGTGACGAGCAGCACCGTTGCACGACCGGTCAGCACGCGCCGTGCCCAGCGGCGGTTGAATTCGGCGAGCGCCGCGCCGATCCGCGTGCCGCCGGACCAGTCGACCACCTGCTCGGTGAGCGTCGCAATCGCCACGTCGGGATCGCGCTCGCGCAGCGCGCGCGTGGCGTTGGTGAGGCGCGTGCCGAACAGAAACACCTGCAGCCGTTCGCGCGACTGCAGGAGCGCATGGCAGAAATACAGCACCGCGCGCGAATAGCTGCTCATGGAGCCGGAGATGTCGAGCAGCAACACGAGCGGCGGTTTGCGCTCGACCACCGCGCGATACTTCCACACCGTCCAGTCGCCGCCCGCGCGCACGGCGTGCCGGGCGCTCGCGCGCAAGTCCGCATGCGTGCCGTGCGAAGCGGCTTTCAGGCGGCGCGTCGGCTCGGTCGCGAGCGGCAGACGCTGGCCGCGAATCAGATGACGCAAGGTGCGCCATTCGTCGGCGGAAAGCGTGTCGAAATCGCGATGACGCAGGCGCTCTTCCGCGCTGAAGGTGACGTGCGCACGCAGTTCGTGTTGTTCGGTTTCCTGTGGCGCCTCGCTGTGCGGTGACGGCGGCGCGCGCACGGCCAGCGCGTCGGCGAGACGGTTGTTGCGTTTGGGCGGCGGCAGACCGTCGCGCACTTTCGGCAGTAGCAGCGCGCGCAGCTTGCCTTCCCAATCGGGATCGCGCCAGAACAGGTCGAACGCGGCGTTGAACAGATCGCGTTCGTCAGGCGCCGAGACCAGTGACGCGGCCAGCGCGGCGCGCACATCGTCGCGGCGGCCCAGATCGATCCAGTGCAGCGCGGCGAGCGCGTCGACGGCTTGGGCGGGCGACATCGGCAAGCCGGCACCGCGTAGCAGCCGTACAAAATGCACCACGTTGCGGGCGAGCGTGGGTGTGTCGTCGAGCGGTGAGCCATGGCCCGAGGCGCCGCTGTTACCTGCGTCGAATGAGTTCGTCATGCTGGCTATCCAGGCGCGGCGAGACACTGCGCGATTTGCGCGGCATCGACGCGCGCCAGATCGTCCTGATACTTGAGCAGCACGCCAAGCGTGTTGTGAACGGATTGCGGATCGAGCTCGGTGACCGATAGCGCCTCCAGCGCGCGGCACCAGTCGATCGTTTCGGCAATGCCGGGCGCCTTGAACAGATCCATGCCGCGCAGCTGATGAACGAAATCGACCGCCCGCCGCTGCAATTCCGCCGAGGTCTGCGGCGCGCGAGCGGCGACGATCTCCAGTTCACGATCGCGCTCCGGATAGCCGATCCATTGATACAGGCAACGGCGCTTCAACGCGTCGTGCACTTCGCGCGTGCGGTTCGAGGTCATCACGACGAGCGGCGGCTGCTCCGCGCGGACCGTGCCGTATTCGGGAATCGATACCTGGAAGTCCGAAAGCAATTCCAGCAGAAAGGCTTCGAACGGTTCGTCGGCGCGGTCGATCTCGTCGATCAGCAATACACGCCGTGCGCCTGGATGATTTTCATCGGGCATCAGCGCTTGCAGCAGAGGGCGTTTCAGCAGGAATTCGCCCCGATACAGCGTGTCGTTGTCGGGACGCTCGCCGGCGGCTTCGGCAAGACGCAGCGCCATGATCTGCCGCGGATAGTCCCATTCGTAGAGCGCGCTCGCCGTGTCGAGACCTTCATAACATTGCAGCCGCAACATCGAGGTGCCGAGCATGCCCGCCGCTGCCTTGGCGAGTTCGGTCTTGCCGACGCCCGGCTCGCCTTCGACGAACAACGGCCGTTCCATGCGCAGCGCGAGATATAGCGCGGTCGCCAGCTCGCGGCTGGCGAAATAGCTCTGGGCGGCGAGTTGGGCGAGGGTGTCGTCGATTGAAGCGGGCTGCATGGAGTTCCTGAATCTGCGCAAGGAAGGGTGGCTGGAGAAACGTGGCCGATGAAGCGAAGCCAACGAAGCGAAGCCGCCGAAGCGAAGCCGATCAAGCGAAGTAACGAAGCGACGCGACGCGCCGTCGGCGCACCTGAGCGAATGCGGCTGACGTGCCCGTGCGAGCGCAGGCACGTCAGCCGCGAGCAGCGAAGAACAGCTAAGCGTTCGCTTTCGTCACCGCGCGCGCGGCCAGCACCGGAATCAGATGCGCGCGGTATTCGGCGCTCGCGTGCATGTCGGTGTTCAGGTCGGCGGCCGACACAGTCACCGCGCGGGCAGCCTCGGGCGTGAAGTTCGCCGACAGCGCGCTTTCCAGTTCAGGCACACGAAACACCGAAGACGCCGCGCCCGTCACCGCGACGCGCACACCGCTCGCAAACTTCGCGACGAATACGCCGACCAACGCGAAGTGCGAAGCGGGATTGCGGAATTTCTCGTACGCCGCGCGCTCCGGCACTGGAAACTCCACGGCGACGATCAGCTCGTCGGGCGCCAACGCCGTCTCATACATGCCGACGAAGAAATCGCTCGACGCAATGCGCCGCCGGTCCGTCACAATCGTCGCGTCCAACGCCATGGCAGCGGCCGGATAACAGGCGGCCGGGTCGTTGTTGGCGAGCGAGCCGCCTATCGTGCCGAGCGCGCGCACCTGGCGATCGCCGATATGCGCCGCGAGATCCGCGAGCGCCGGCGATACGCGCCGCAGTTCCGCGTGATCCGCGACGTCCGCATGGCATACGGCGGCGCCGATCGTCACCGTCTTTCCGTCGACGGTGATCGACTTGAGCGCGGGAATGCGTGTCACGTCGATCAATTGTGACGGCTGCGCGAGACGCAGACGCATGGTGGGCAGCAGGCTTTGGCCGCCGGCGAGAAACTTCGCGTCGCTGTCGGCGGTGAGGAGGGCGGCGGCCGCTTTGGGATCCGTCGCGCGTTGATACTCGAATGAATACATGTCGAATGCTCCGCTCAGGATCTCAATGGGGTTGCTTGGCCGCGTGAATCGCGGACCACACGCGATGCGGCGTCGCCGGCATTTGCAGGTCGGTCACGCCAAGCGGCGCGAGCGCGTCGAGGATCGCGTTGATCACCGCCGGCGGTGAGCCGATCGCGCCCGCTTCGCCGCAGCCTTTCACGCCGAGCGGATTGTGCGTGCACGGTGTGCCCTTGGCGGTTTCGACGGTAAAGTTCGGCAGATCGGACGCATGCGGCATTGCGTAATCCATGTACGAGCCGGACAGCAACTGGCCGCTCTCGTTGTCGTACACGCAGCGCTCCAGCATCGCCTGGCCAATGCCCTGAGCGAGCCCGCCATGCACCTGACCTTCGACGATCATCGGATTGATCACGTTGCCGAAGTCGTCCACTGCGGTGAACTGCTGGATGCGGCACACGCCTGTCTCCGGATCGACTTCGATCTCGCAGATGTACGCGCCCGACGGATAGGTGAAGTTGGTCGGATCGTAGAACGCGCTTTCTTCAAGGCCTGGTTCGAGCACGTCGAGCGGATAGTTGTGCGGCACGTACGCGGCGAGCGAAATCTCGGCAAACGCCTTGGTGCGATCCGTGCCCGCGACGCGGAATACGCCGTCCTTGAACTCGATGTCTTCCGCCGCGGCTTCGAGCAGGTGTGCGGCGATCTTCTTCGCTTTGGTCTCGATCTTGTCGAGCGCCTTCATGATCGCCGAGCCGCCGACCGCGATCGAGCGCGAGCCGTATGTGCCCATGCCGAACGGAATGCGGCCGGTGTCGCCGTGGACGATCTCGACACTTTCCAGCGCAATGCCGAGCCGGTCGGCCACCACTTGCGCGAAGGTCGTCTCGTGTCCCTGCCCGTGACTATGCGAACCTGTGAACACGGTGACCGAACCGGTGGGATGGACGCGAATCTGACCGACTTCGAACAGGCCGGCCCGCGCGCCCAATGCGCCCGCGATATTCGACGGTGCGAGACCGCAGGCTTCGATGTAGCACGAATAGCCGAGGCCGCGCCGCTTGCCGTTCTTTTCGGATTCCTGTTTGCGCGCGGCGAAGCCTTTGACGTCCGCGAGTTCGAGCGAACGCGCGAGAATCGTCTCGTAGTCGCCGGTGTCGTAAGTGAGGCCGACCGGCGTCGCGTACGGAAACTCGCGGATGAAATTGCGGCGGCGAATCTCCGCCGGATCGAGCTTCATTTCGCGCGCGGCGGTTTCGACGAGGCGCTCCACGACATATGTCGCTTCGGGGCGGCCCGCGCCGCGATAGGCATCCACGGGAACGGTGTTGGTGAACACCGCTTTCACTTCCGCGTAGATCGCGGGCGTGGTGTACTGACCCGCGAGCAGCGTCGCATACAGAATGGTCGGCACGCTCGACGCGAACGTGGACAGATACGCGCCCATGTTGGCGGTCGTATGGATGCGCATGCCGAGGAACCTGCCGTCCGCGTCCAGCGCCAGTTCGGCTTTGGTCACGTGATCGCGGCCGTGCGCGTCGGAGACGAACGCTTCCGAGCGCTCGGCCGTCCACTTGACCGGACGGCGGATTTTCTTTGACGCCCAGGTGAGCGCGACGTCTTCGGCATACAGGAAGATCTTCGATCCGAAGCCGCCGCCCACGTCCGGCGCGATCACACGCAGTTTCGATTCCGGTAGCGAGAGCACGAATGCGGCCATCAGCAGGCGCTCCACGTGCGGATTCTGATTCGCGACGTAGAGCGTGTAGCTGTCGTCCTGCACCGAATAGCTCGCGTTGACCGCGCGCGGTTCGATTGCGTTCGGAATGAGCCGGTTGTTGACGATGTCGAGCGTGGTGACGTGCGCGGCTTTGGCGAAGGCTGCCTCGGTAGCGGCTTTGTCGCCGTGGCCCCAGTTGTAGCAGACGTTGTCCGGGACTTCGTCGTGAACCGCGGGCTGGCCGGCGTCTGCTGCATGCGCGGTGTCCACCACGGCGGGCAGCACGTCGTAGTCGACTTCGATCAATTCGGCGGCGTCTTTCGCGGCCTTGATCGAATCGGCGATCACGAGTGCGACCTGGTCGCCGACGTGACGCACTTTCGTATGCGCGATGATCGGATGCGGCGGCTCGTTCATCGGTTTGCCGTCGGTGCTGTGAATCAGCCAGCCGCACGGCAGCCCGCCGACGTTGTCGGCCGCCATGTCCGCGCCGGTGAAGATCGCGACCACGCCGGGCGACTGTTTGGCCGCGGCGGTATCGATGCTGTTGATCTTCGCGTGCGCGTAGGGCGAGCGCAGGAACACGGCGTAGGTTTGCTGGGGCAGGACGATGTCGTCGGTGTACTGGCCGTTGCCGGTCAGGAACCGATAGTCTTCCTTACGTTCGACGGAAGCGCCGATCAGATGGGTTTCGGGTGCGTTCATCGTCGGCTCCTCAGGCAGTGGCCGGTGCATTGGCTTGCGCGTTCGCGGCGGCGTTGGCCGTGCCGGCGGACTTCATGCCCTCGGCGCCTTCGAGCACTGCCTTGACGATGTTGTGATACCCCGTACAGCGGCACAGATTGCCGTCGAGTTGGGCGCGCACGTCGTCGCCGGTGAGATTCGGCTGGCGCTGCACGAGCGAAACCGCGCTCATCACCATGCCGGGGGTGCAGAAGCCGCATTGCAGTCCGTGGCAGTGTTTGAAGGCTGCCTGCATGGGATGCAGCGCGCCGTCTTTGGCGAGTCCTTCGATGGTGGTGATCTCCGCGCCTTCGGCTTGCACTGCGAGGATGTTGCAGGCTTTGATCGCGCGTCCGTTCAGATGGACAGTGCATGCGCCGCACTGGGCCGTATCGCAGCCGACGTGCGTGCCGGTGAGCCGGAGTTGATCGCGAAGGAACTGGACTAGCAGGGTGCCAGGGTCGATTGAGGCGCTGATGGGCGCGCCATTCACCGTCAGACTGATGCTGATCGCCATGAAGTTGTCTCCTTATGGGGTGAGACCGGACCTTCCGTTTTGTTGTTCGCCTTCAGCTGCCTGTTCGTGGGTCCGATGAGGGTGCTGCGGTTTTTTTATGGGGCTGCCGAAAAGTAAAGCACAAATTGGGCTGGGGCGCTATGAGGGGTTTTTTGTTTGCTCGGCGGGTTGTGGCTTTGTTCTTTGGGGTTTTGGCCTTTCCTTGAATTCCTGGTGGTCTATTGGCGTTGCCCCTGTGCGGGGCGGCACTCACTTTCTTTGCCTGCCGCAAAGAAAGTAAGCAAAGAAAGCGGCTTCACACCGCCAGCCCATAAGCGGGTCCCCCGGTTTTGAGCAGGTAGTGGTGCATCTGGAATCCGTGCTCTCGCACATTCGGCGTCAGTGACAAGGCCGTCATACTTCCCGCCTCGCGCGCCGCGCTCAACGGAACGGTTCGCTTCAGGAGGCTGCGTTTGTGCATTGCGGGAGCCGTCGGCTTCGCCTCGGCGAGACGCCTTAATGGGCCGTGGTCTTAGAGACGCTACTGACCCAAATAATGGCCAGCAGTTTGAGGAGTGCCACCGGCGCAAAAGACGCTGAACGTTTCGAGACGTGCCGCCGATGCAACGGACGTTCAACGTTTCGAGAAGTGCCGCCGACGCAAAAAGGCGCTCAGCGGCTTGGCAAGTACCGCTGACGCAACAGACGGCAACCGCTGAGAAATGCCGCGGGCGCGCGCCCCATCTGGCGGTTGTTGAAGTACCGCGACGGCGCGCGGAGCGCCGCCGGAAGAATGACTGCCTTGTCACTGGGGCGGAATGTGCGAGGGCACGGATTCCAGATGCACCACCACCTCCTCCAAGCCAGGGGACCCGCTTATGGGCTGGCGGTGTGAAGCCGCTTTCTTTGCTTACTTTCTTTGCGGCAAGCAAAGAAAGTGAGTGCCGCCCCGCACAGGGGCAACGCTAATAAACCACAAGCAAAACAAGGAAAGGCCAAAACCCGAAAGAACCCACCCACAACCCACCAAACAGGCAAGAACCCCAATCACTTGCTCAACTTCGAATGCCTCCGCGAATACCCAAAATAAATAACCAACCCGATAAGCAACCAAACAACAAAAGCCACCCAAGTAACAGCCTGAAGATTAACCATCAAAAACAGACAGGACGCAACAGCCAGCACCGGCACAACCGGCACCCCAGGACACCGAAACGCCCTCGGCAATTCAGGATGCGTTTTCCGCAAAACGAGAACCGCAATCGACACCATCGAAAACGCGGCCAACGTGCCGATATTGATCAGCTCAGCCAACACGTTCAGCGGCACCAGCGCCCCGATCAGCCCAAAGAAGATCCCGACGAGCCACGTAGTAAAAAACGGCGTAGCAAACCGCGGATGCACGCGCGAAAGCCGCGCAGGCAACAAACCATCGCGCGACATGGCGAAAATGACCCGAGTCTGGCCATAAGCCATCACGAGAATCACGGTCAACATACCCAGCACGGCGCCGAGATCGATAAACCCCGCGACCCACTTTTGCCCCGCCACCTGCAACGCATACGACACCGGGTGCGAAATATTCGCAAACTGCGCCGACGGCACAATGCCGGTGACGACAGCCGCCACCGCCACGTACAACACCGCGCAAACGCCCAGCGACGCAATGATCCCGATCGGCAGATCGCGCTTCGGATCCTTCACCTCTTCCGCCGCGGACGACACCGAGTCGAATCCGATGAACGCGAAGAACATCACCGCCGCCGCGCCGAACACGCCGTTCCAGCCGTTCGGCATGAACGGATGCCAGTTGGCCGGCGTCACGTGAAATACGCCCACGCCGATCACCAGCAACACCACGACCACCTTGATCGCGACCATGACGTTGTTGATCCGCGCCGACTCGCGCACACCTACCGACAACAGCGCGGTGATCGCCATCATCACGAGGAACGCGGGCAGGTTGAAGAGCGTATCGTGGCCGGGCAATGCACCCGGCGCCGCCGTCAGCGCAACCGGCAACGAGACGCCGAAGCCCGACAGCAAAGATTGCAGATAACCCGACCAGCCCACCGATACCGCGGAGGTGGCGAGCCCGTATTCGAGCATCAAGTCCCAGCCGATGATCCACGCGGCCAGTTCGCCGAGCGTCGCATATGAGTAGGTGTAGATGGACCCCGCCACCGGAATCGTCGAGGCGAATTCGGCGTAGGCGAGCGCGGCGAAACCGCAGGCGATCGCCGCGATCAGGAACGAGATCATCAGTGCCGGGCCGGCCTGCACGGCGCCCGTGCCGGTCAGCACGAAAATGCCGGTGCCGATAATGGCGCCGACCCCGAGGAAGGTCAGATCGAGCGCGCCGAGCGCTTTCTTCAGGCCGGCGTTCTGAGCACTTGCGGCGATCATGTGCTCGACGCTCTTCTTGCGAAACAGGGACATTGGCGGGGGTCTCCAGTAGTGCACGCGTGTTGCGCGCCGAATGTCGGGAAACCCACGATTTTAACGGATACGTTCCGCGCCCCATTGCGGCACGGGCATTTTGCGTCATAGGCGCGGGGCTGAAAATTCCCGGCAGGCTGGGCTCGGGCGGCATGTTCGTCGGCTGCGCGGCCATTGGCCGCAAAGCTTTCGCTCGATGCTCTGCCAATCGGGAGGAATCGCTCTCTCGCAATCTCATCAGGGCGTGCGAGCTATTCAGCGCGCACTGAGCAATGCAGGCGGCAATAGGCCGTCAGCCGGCCATAGCGGGATTCAGATCGATCAGCCGGTTGCTCATCACGTAGAAGGTCAATTCGGCGTTATTGCGCAGCTTCATCTTCTCGAGCAGGCGGGTGCGGTACACGCTGACCGTTTTCACCGACAGTGAGAGCGCCACGGCGATATCCGTCAGGCGCTTGCCCGAGGCGAGCATGCACAGCGTCTGATATTCGCGGTCGGAGAGCTTTTCGTGCGGCAACTGTTCGCCGTCGAAGGAAACGTAGTCGGCGAGCGCCTCGGCCATCGCCGGGCTCACGTATTTGCGGCCTGCCGCGACCTGCTGGATCGCGCCGATCATCTGCGCGGCGTCGACGGTTTTCGACAGGTAGCCGGCGGCGCCTGCTTTCAGGGCGCGCACGGCGTATTGGTCCTCGCGATACATCGAGAACATCAGCACGGCCACGCGCGGCGCTTTGCGCTTCATACGCTTGAGCACTTCGACGCCGTTCATGTCGGGCAGCGAAATGTCGAGCAGCACCACGTCGTAGCTGAATCGGGCGACGGCGTCGAGCGCTTCGGCGCCGCTTTGCGCTTCGGTCACGTCGCGCGCCACGCCGCGGTCGAGCAGCAGCTGACGGACGCCCTGGCGCACCACGGCGTGGTCGTCGACGAGCAGAATGCGCAAACTCATGACGGCGTGCTCACGATTGCAGCGCCTGCCGCCGGGCGCGCGGCGCATCCGCCAGCATGGCGTCCCAGGCAAAACGCGCCCGAACGAGGGTGCCGCGCGACGGCATGCCGTTGCCGCTGTCGCCGCGCCCCGTAGCGGCACGGCGTGCGCTTACGCGCAGCGTGCCGTCGAAGGCCGCGCAACGCGCCTGCATGCTGCTCAGGCCGAAATGGCCGCGGCGGCTGCGGGCGTTACGCGTGATGCCGCTGCCGTCGTCGACGACGATCAGCGTGAGGTGACGGCGGCTGGTTTCGATCCGCACGTCCGCGGATTCGGCGCGCGCGTGCTTGGCAATGTTGTTCAGTGCTTCCTGCGCGACGCGGAATACGGCCAGCGCGGCGTCGGTGGGCAGGCGGGTGAGGCGCACGTCGGCGGCGCAGACGAAGCTCGTGCGCAGTTGCGTGCGCGCGGCGAAATCGCCGGTCCAGTGCGCTAACGCGCCGACAATGCCCGCTTCGAGCGATGGTGCGTGCAGTTCCGCGACAGCCTGGCGGCTGGCTTCATACACGGCGTCGAGCGAGCGGTTGGCCACGGCGAGCGCGGCGGAACATTGCGGCGGTGCATCGGCGGGCAGCCAGGTTTCGACGCCGGCAAGCGCAAAACGCGTCGCCGTCAGTTCGGCGCCTACGCCGTCGTGCAGCTCGCGCGCCACGTGGCGGCAAGCGGCTTCCTGTGCCTGCACGAGTTCGGCCGAGAGTTCTCTGACCCGGGCGCGCAACCGTGCGATTTCCTGTTCGACCGAGGTAGACGGCGTAGCGGACGCGTCGAACCCTTCACGTTCCGGTGACGCAGGAAGATGGGCGGCGAACGGGACGACAGTCGACGTATCCATGACCTTCGTTCTCAGAAAGCCGTACGGACGGCGGAGCGGGTGCGCGTCGGCGGCGCGAAGACGAAAGAACGCATACGGGTCTCAGGCCTCCAGGTGCAAGACGTCGCGCTCAGGACGCAACGGGCGAATCGCTAACAGTATGACGTAACGAAATTTACATTCAGTAACATGGCGCTTAGGCCATGGCAGGCGCGTCAATTCGACTGATGATGCGCCGCGATGATATCTCATAAAAAGAAAAAAAGCAGTTGCAGCAAGGCTTAGCGGTCCGATTTCAAGTATGGGTTGATCATTCGCAACACTGCTTTTGTAGGAAGAATACTGACAACGAATGTTAGATCGTCGGCGCCGATTTGTAACGTGAAAATAAAAAAGGAGCCCGAAGGCTCCTTTTCGCTGATTTTGCGGGGCGAGCCGCAAAAATCGTAACGCAGTGGAAGGTAACTTAGCCGACGAAGGCCTTTTCAACCACGTAATGACCCGGCGCGTTGTTGCTGCCTTCCTGGAAGCCCAGGTCGTCCAGCAGCTTGCGCGTGTCGCGCAGCATGTGCGGGCTGCCGCACAGCATGATCCGGTCGTTTTCGAGCGAGAAACCCGGCACGCCGAGGTCGGCGAACAGCTTTTCGGTTTCGATCAGCTCGGTGATCCGGCCGCGGTTCTGGAACGCTTCACGCGTGACGGTCGGGTAGTACAGCAGCTTTTCCTGAACCAACTCGCCCAGGTGCTCGTGCGCTGGCAGGTGGTCCGTGATGTATTCCTTGTACGCCAGTTCGTCGACGAAACGGCAGGTGTGGGTGAGCACCACGCGCTCGTAGCGGTCGTAAATGTCCGGATCCTTGATGATCGACATGAACGGCGCGAGGCCCGTGCCGGTGGACAGCAGCCACAGCGTCTTGCCCGGCAGCAGGTTGTCGGCCACCAGCGTGCCAACCGGCTTCTTGCCGATCAGAACCTCGTCACCGACCTTCAGATGCTGCAAACGTGACGTAAGCGGGCCGTCCTGCACCTTGATGCTCAGGAATTCGAGGTGCTCTTCGTAGTTCGCACTCGCAAGGCTGTAGGCGCGGATCAGCGGCTTGCCGTCGACCTCGAGGCCCACCATCGTGAACTGACCGTTTTCGAAACGGAACGACGGATCGCGCGTGCAGGTGAAGCTGAAAAGCGTATCGGTCCAGTGATGGACGCTCAGGACGGTTTGTGGATTCAGGTTGCTCATGGCTTCTTGGATAGTGCGAAAACAAAGGCGGCCAGTCGTTTTGAGCCGGCCGGCACGGCAAGGGCGATGCTGCGCTAACCCATATGGGAATCACGCGCAATCCGCTATTTTACCGCGCCCGCTGCCGGAAGGCTGCGGCGCGGCGGTTGAGCGTGGTCAAGCGGATGACCGGACCCGGAAGCGTCGGCGCCGGTTGTCGGTAAAACCGGGCGCCGCGAAGTACGTTGGCAGGGCTGCGGCCGCGCTTCGGCAAGGTACGGCGATGGGCGAAAAAACCGCGCATGGCGGCGCCATCGGCTGTCCGGCATGCGCCGGATAGGCGCGCCGCGCGGGCAACATTTTCAGGATGATACCGAAACCCGCCATGCGCTGCAGCATTGACCCTGCTGATAAAACTGGCAAGAGCGGCGCGAACGGTGGGCGGATGGCTGGCGGCGAGACGTACGGTGTGCGCGTGGCGGTGTTTTCATCCGATCCGCGCCGACCTTGTCAGGGTTGGTACACAAAGAGGGGTAAATCGTCGCTAGATACGTCTGAATCCAAATTGGAATAAGGCTTTCCGCATGTGCCGATTTGATTACTCCGAAACGCTCAAAGTAGGCGCGAGCGGCAGCAAACCTGAACCGCCGCCCTTCGCTCCGTATCGATCGGCGCGACCCCGTGAATGCGCCGCTCACGCCGGCGCCGCGACCCGTTTTTTCCCGCGTTGCTTCAGCACACGAGCCTGCAACACGATCACGAGCAGCAGGAACACGCCCCGAATCACGGACTGCCAGTACGCCGACAAGCTGATGAAACCCAGCCCGTTTTCGAAGTTCAGCAGGTTGAACACCAGGCCGAGCAGCAATACGCCGGCAATCGTCATCGCAATCGAGCCTTCGCCGCCCGTGAGCAACGTGCCGCCGAGCACGACCGCCGAGATCGCGAACAGCTCCCAGCCGACGCCTTCGTTGGGTTGTCCCGCGCCGAATTGGGCGGCGAGGATCACGCCCGCCATGCCGGCGAGCAGGCCGCTCACCGCATAGGCCATCACCAGCGTGCGGTCGACGTTCAGGCCCATGAGCCGCGCGGCTTCCTCGCTGCCGCCGATCGCCAGCGAATGCCGCCCGAAGCGCGTGCTGCGCAGCGCGAGCCAGCCGGCCAGCGCCGCCGCCACGGCGACGATGCCCGGAATCGGCAGCCCGAACAGATCGCCCTGACCGAAGTTGCCGAAGTTCGAGTCGGCGGAAATCGACACCGCATCGTTCTTGCCGAGCAGCAGAGCGACGCCGTGCGCACCGAGGCTCGTCGCGAGCGTGACGATGAACGGCAGGATTTTCAGGCGCGTGATGATCAGTCCGTTCAGCACGCCGACCGTGAGTCCCGCGGCGCAGCCCGCCAGCACGGCGACCCAGCCGCCGTACACGCTGGTCAGCGCGGCAACGACGCTTGCCAGCGCGGCCACCGTCCCCACCGACAGATCAATGCCGCCGGTGATGATCACGAACGCCATGCCCACCGAGATCAGCGCGAACATCGAGTTGTAGCGCCAGAACGACGTGATGTTGTACGCCGAGCCGAAATGCTCGTAGCGCACGAGGCCGAAGATCACGAGGGCGGCCAGCGCGAGCAGGATAGGAAGATTCTTTTTCATCGTATCGAGTCCGGGAATGTCTCTGCCGCGTTAGCGCGAGCGCCGCTGCACATAAACGGCGGCGACGATAATGCCGGCCTTGACCACCAGCGCCGCCGCGTCGGGAATGCCGTGCGCGAGCAGCGTATAGCGCAGCAACTGGATGATCAGCGCGCCGATCAGCGTGCCGCCGATATAGGCCTTGCCGCCAGTCAACGCCGTGCCGCCGACGGCCACCGCCGCGATCGCGTCGAGCTCGACGCCGAGTCCGACCACGTTGGCATCGGAGGACGAATTCACGGAGATCGAGATCAGCCCCGCCAGCCCCGCGAGCGCCGCGCACAGCGTGTAGGCGATCAGCTTCACGGTGGCGGTCGGCACGCCGCACAGATAAGCGGCCTTTTCGTTGCCGCCGGTAATCAGCAGATACTGGCCGAACAGCGTCTTGCGCACGACCCACACGAACACGGCGACCAGCGCCAGCATCAGCAGCACCTGGAACGGCACGCCCGCGACCTTGCCGAGCGCAATCCATTGGAAGGCGGGCGTACTGAACGCCTGCAGGCTGCCGTCGGTGACGACCTGCGCGATGCCGCGTCCGGCGATGAACAGCACCAGCGTCGCGACAATCGGCTGGACGGATAACCGCGTCACGAGGAAGCCATTGAAGACGCCGCACAACGCGGCGGCCAGCACCGGCAGCACGAACGCGAGCGCAATGCCGGCGGGACCGGCAATGTTCAGGAACAGCATTGGCGCCAGCGCGCCGGAGATCGCCATCGACGCGCCGACCGACAGATCGATGCCGCCAGTCGCCACCACCAGCGTCATGCCGATGCCGACGATCACGATCGTCACCACCTGCGTCATGTTGACGTTGAAGGTTTGCAGCGACCAGAAGTGCGGCGTGAAGAACAGGTTGAACAGCACCATCGCGAGCAGGACGATGACTTCGCGCTGCATGGCGAGGTGGCGCCATTTACGCACGGTGGTGGCCGGTGTGGCGCGCGGCGCGGCCGTCATCTGCTGGGCGGTTTCGCCGAGCCGCAGCTCGGTATGCAACGTTTCGGTGTGCAACTTAAGCGCCATGACGGTCGCCCTCCAACGCGTCTTCGATATGTGCGGCGTTTGCCGTTTGCGCGGCTTCGGCCAGTTGCGAATGGCCGTCGCTGCCGTAGGCAATGGCGTCCATGATCGCGGTCTCGCTCATGTCGGCGCCGTTCAGTTCGGCGACCGTGCGGCCGTCGCGAATCACCACCGCGCGATCGGCCACGGCGGTCAGCTCTTCGAGCTCGGAGGCGGACAGCAGCACGGCGAGACCCGCGTCGCGCAATTCGCGCACGATCTTCGCCACGTCCGCTTTGGCGCCCACGTCGATACCGCGCGTCGGTTCGTCGAGCAGCAACAGCGACGGCTCGGCGGCCAGCCAGCGCGCCAGCAGCACCTTCTGCTGATTGCCGCCGGACAGTTCGCGTATCGGCTGATCCGGCGAACGCAGCTTGATACCGAGCGACGCGATGAAGCGATCGACGATCGCCTGCTGTTTCTTCACGTCGACCACGCCGTTTTTCGCCAGCGTGCGCAGACAGACGAGCGTGAGGTTGTCGCGCACGGAGAGTTCGGGGACGATGCCTTCGGCCTTGCGGTCTTCGGTGAGATAGGCGAGGCCACGCGAGATCGCGTCCTGCGGAGATTTCAGCGCCACGCTTTCACCGCCGATCGCGAGCGACCCTTGCTCCAGCGGATCGGCGCCGAACATCAGCCGCATGGTTTCCGTGCGGCCCGAGCCGAGCAGTCCCGCGAGACCCACTGCCTCGCCGGCGTGAACTTCGAGCGAGACGTCGCTCACCTTCGGATGCGCGCTCAACTGCGTTGCCGCGATCATCTGCTTGCCGCGCCGCGCGAGGTTCGCTTCGCGTGCCGCGGTGTCGTCCTGCACGACGGCGGCGAGCGTGCGGCCGAGCATCGTCGTGACGAGTTGCAGTTTGTCCATCTCGGCCATCGTGCTTTGCGCGACCGTCTGGCCGTCGCGCATGACGGTGACGCGGTCGCACAGCGCGTACAGTTCGTCAAGCCGGTGCGACACGAAAATCACCGCGCGGCCGTCGTCGCGCAGCTTGCGCACCACGGTGAACAGCAACTCCACTTCGCGTTCGTCGAGCGACGAGGTGGACTCATCCATGATGACCATCTTCGCGTCCGACGACACCGCGCGTGCGAGCGCCACCATTTGCTGGATCGCGGTCGAATAGCGGCCGACGGGTTTCTTCACATCGATCTGCAGGCCGAACGATTCGAGCAGCGCGGCGGCGCGTTGCTGCACCGCGCGCCAGTCGATCAGGCCGAAACGGCGCGGCTCGCGGCCGAGGAAAATGTTCTCCGCCACCGAGCGGAACGGCACCAGATTGATCTCCTGATAGATCGTGCTGATGCCGGCTTCGCGCGCCTCTTTGGGCGTGCGGAAATCGACCTCGCGGCCTTCGAAGCGCACGCTGCCCGAGCCGCGCCGATAGGCGCCGGTCAGGATCTTGATCATGGTCGATTTGCCCGCGCCGTTCTGGCCGATCAGCGCATGCACTTCGCCGGCGGCGACGCTCAGGTTGGCGCCGCGCAATGCGGGCACGCCGCCGAAGCTGATGCCGATGTCCTGCATCTCGAGTAGCGGCGAACGGGTAAGGGGGGAGTGTGGCGTCTCTTTGCCGGATTCCGTCACGGGTGTCCTCCTGATGCGGGTGCTGCCTTGATTTGCCGCGTGCGCGCCATGCCGTGCACGTGCGGGCCGGTGCGGCCCTTCGTTCGGGCTCTTATGCGGGTCGTGGCGTCGAACCATGGTACGCCGCATAAAAGCGAAGCGACGGCTCGTGCTGCCACGAACGCGTCGCTCCGAACCCTTCCCGTCGCCCGCCCCCCGAGGAGACAGATTCGGGGCGGTGACGTCCTACGAGGTAGTCCCTCGATCCCGATGCCTTGAACAGCATCTGCTTCGGGGCGGGGGACTTCCATCGGGGCGCTGTCGGAGCGTGCGGACGCCCTGCTACGGCAGCGCTCAAACTTCAAAACTGCGCGTACAGCAAGGCTTCGATCTCAGTAGCCGTACTGCATGTTCTGCTGCACGTTGCTCTTGTCGTAGAACTTGTCGGACACCTTGACCCACGTCGGGATCTTTTCGCCCTTCGCGTAACGCTGTGCGACGTCGCAGGCGAGCGGGCCGAAGAACGGGCTCGACTGCACGCTGGCGCCGAGTTCGCCGGCCGCGATCGCGTCCATGCCGCCCTTGGTGCCGTCGATCGTGACGATCTGGATGTCCTTGCCCGGCTGCTTGCCGGCGGCCTTGATCGCGGCGATCGCGCCGAGCGCCATTTCGTCGTTGTGGGCGTAGACGGCGGTCACGTCCGGATGCGCCTGCAACAGCGTTTCCATGACCTGGCGGCCCTTGTCGCGTGCGAAATCGCCGCTTTGCGACGCGATGATCGTCATGCCCGGATTCTTCGCGATGATTTCGTCGAAGCCCTTCTTGCGATCGTTCGCGGCGGATGCGCCGGTGGTGCCCTCGAGTTCGATGATCTTCGCCTTGCCTCCCGTCGCCTTGACGAGCCAGTCAGCGGCGCGATGCCCCTGATCGATGAAGTCCGACCCGATGAACGTGATGTAGTCGCGGCCCGCCTTGGCGACGGATTGATCGACGTCGCGGTCGACCAGAATCACCGGAATGCCGGCCTTTTTGGCTTGCAGCACGACCGGTGCAAGCGGCTTTTCTTCGCGCGGCGGGAACACCAGCAGATCGACGTGCTGCGCGATCATGTTCTGGATGTCGGACACCTGCTTGGAGTTCGAACTATTGGCGTCGGTCATGACCAACTGCCAGCCGCACTTCGCGGCGACTTCCTTGAAGCTCTTGGTTTCCGCGAGACGCCACGGATTGTTGCTTTCGGTCTGCGCGAAGCCGACCTTCAGGGGAGTCTTGTTGGACAGCTTGGGCAACGCGTCGTCGGCGTGCGCGGTGGCGACGCCGAAACCGATTGCCAGAGCCAGTAGCGAACCCGCCAGCGGACGAATCTGCTGCTTGCGCGCGTGAGCGCGCGACTGCGTGTTGAGCGACGCCATGTCTTCCTCCAGTACCTGGTGAGGTAGGTGTATTTGCTTTTAGTGTGTCTCATGCCGGCCGGCGATGTTCGCCTGACTCGACGTGCCGATTATTTCACCCGGAATTATTATCGGTCAATCACTAATAATATTAATTATTGGCTTTTTTGCCTCGGTAATTACCCTGACCGAGCCGCGTTCGACGAGTGGACCGTCGAGCTTGACCATGCGATGCCGAACGGGGGCGCCGGCCGCGCGATTGTGTTCTTCCTGCAGCAAAGTCTCGACCGCCCAGCGCCCCAGTTCGTAGTTCGGCAGCACGACGGTCGAGAGCGGCGGATGCGTGTGGCGGGCGATTTCCTGGTCGTCGTAGCCGAGCACCGAGACGTCTTCGGGCACGCGCAGGCCGAGTTGTTTCAAGGCTTCGATGGCGCCGATCGCGGTGAGGTCGTTGGCGCAGAAAATCGCGGTTGGCGGATTGGATTCGCGCATCAGCGAGAGCGTCAGTTCGAAGCCAAGGCCCGAACTCCAGTCGCCGTCGCGCACCAGTTCCGGCGCGAAGGGCAGGTCGGCGGTGGCGAGCGCGGTGCGGTAGCCTTTCAGGCGATCTTTCGACGCATCCTGCCAGGGTTCGCCGTTGATATAGCCGATCCGTCGATGTCCGGCCTGCAACAGGTAATCGGTCGCCAGATGGCCGCCGGCGACTTCGGCGGGCACCACCGACGAAAACCCGCCTTCTCCCGTATAGCAATTCAGCAGCACGGTCGGCACCTGCGAGAGCGCCGCCGGCGGCGTCACCTTGCGCGTATAGACGGTCGCGTAGATCACGCCGAACACGTGCGGATTCGACAGCGTGGCGTCGAGCACCTGCTTCTCGATGTCGGCGTTGCCGTGCGTCGAATAGACCGCCAGCATCTTGCCGCTCGCGTAGGCCGCGTCGCGCGCGCCATCGACGTTGACGACCGGATGCGGACTGGTGGAAATCTCGTCGGCCAGATAGACGATCAGATTGCGTTCGTCGCTCGAAGCCGAGACCGGTTCGCGCAGCGACAGCCGGTAGCCGAGGTCGTGCGCGGCTTTGAGCACCTTGTTGCGGGTGGCCTCGGAGAACTTCGCGCCGGTCGCGTTGTTCAGCACGAGCGAGACAGTCGATTGCGACACGCCAGTGAGCTTGGCGATGTCGGTCATGGTCGGACGGCGTTGGGTCGATTTTTTCATTGTGCGGGCCGCGCTACCGCGGCGCTAAATCTGGGGCATGCCATGGGCATCGTGGTGCTGACGGTACCACTAATAATATGCACGCGGCAACGCGCGCTAACCCGTCATTTGGGAGACCACGATCGCCGCTTGCACAAGATGGATTGGTCCAATTTATTACTAATAATATTGACGGGTTTGCTTTGGCGTGCGATTCTCGGTCGCGCGGACCTGGACGGGTCCGCCGGCCGCGCGCTGTGCGCGGCTCGCAATTGGAGACACCGAGGGAGACACCGATGCGCGTTCATGCCGCCATCCGCCCGAGCTCCCGTCTTTTCTGACCATGCACGATGTTTCCTTGAATTCGATCCCGCCACGCGTGACTGGACTCATGTGGCTCGACGATCCCGCAGTCGTCGCCACGGTCGTCACGCTATCGGCTGGCGCATTGCGCGCCGTGATCGCCCCCGACGTGGGCGGCGCGCTGGCGGCGTTCTACGAAACGACGCCCGGCGGCCCGCTGCACTGGTTGCGGCCCGCCGCGTCCGCAGCCTTCGCTGAACGCGATCCGCTGCGCATGGCGAGCTTTCCGCTCTTTCCCTACTGCAACCGGATTCGCAACGCGCGTTTCGAATTCGACGGCGGCACGATCGACCTCGCCGGCAACGACACGCGTTTCGCCCACGCGCTGCACGGCAATGCGTGGCGGCGCGCATGGCAAGTGGGCGCGCGCACGGAAAGCTCGGTGGAACTGCACTTTGAACACGAACCGGATTCGCGCATACCCGGTGACTGGCCGTTCCGTTACCGCGCGCAGCAGCGTATCGAGTTGAGCGATGGCGCGCTGCGCATCACGTTGTCCGCGCAAAACCTCGCCGACCGGCCGATGCCGTTCGGCATGGGCCATCATCCGTACTATCCGCGCACCGCGCAAACCCGCGTGTACGCCAAAGTAGAGGCCATGTGGCACGCCGACGCCGACGTGCTGCCGACGCATCTTGGTCCGCATCCGGCGGTGGACGCGTTGCGCGAAGGCATGTCCGCCGACGCCTACGACCTCGACAACAACTTTGCGAACTGGTCACGCGAGGCGACCATTGCATGGCCCGACGAACGCCGTCGACTGACGATGATCGCCGACGCGCCGTTCGATCACATGGTGGTGTTCGCGCCGGCCAACGACGCGCAGCTGTGCGTGGAGCCGGTGACGAACACCACCGATTGCTTCAACACGGTCGGCATGCGTGAGCAGGTGGGCGGCTGCGTGTTGCAGCCGGGCGAGGAGCTCGCCGCGACGCTGCAATGGACGCCGCACAAAGACTAGCGTGCGGCGCCGGCGCTCAATCGATTCGCAAGCGCGCCATATACGGCAGGTGATCGGAGAGCCACGCGGTTTCCTGCGTCGGCTGGATCCATTCGACCGGCTT
This sequence comes from Paraburkholderia sp. RL17-380-BIE-A, assembly GCF_046028085.1. Lineage (NCBI taxonomy): Bacteria > Pseudomonadati > Pseudomonadota > Betaproteobacteria > Burkholderiales > Burkholderiaceae > Paraburkholderia > Paraburkholderia sp. RL17-380-BIE-A. The sequence goes on along the minus strand of NZ_JARESQ010000009.1, from coordinate 184,730 downwards.
CATGCCGCGCACGAACATCTTGTCGAGCGCAAGCGCGGGCGAGAAAGCGGGAAAGGTGCGGCCGGACTCGCCGAGCAGCGTGGCCACTTCCTGCAAACCATGTTCGCCGAACAGCGGCACCGAATCGTTGCGCCAGTCGTTGAAGTCGCCGGCCAGCACGAGCGGACCTTCCGGTGCTTCCTTCGCGATCCAGTGAGCGATCCAGTTCATCTGACGCAAGCGGGCCGAGCGCGTCAGCGCAAGATGCGCGCACAACAGCGTGACCGAGTGACCGCCGAAGGTGGCGCGCGCAACCAATAGTCCGCGCTTTTCGAAGCGATGCGCGGAGATGTCCCAGCGTCCGCCGAGATCGAGCGGGTGCGGCGACAGGATCGCATTGCCATGCCGCCACGACGGTTTGAAGACGTTCGGTCCGAGTGCGATTTCGAGTTCCAGCGCGCGCGCAATTTCAGTGGCCTGGCAATGCCAGACATCGCTCAAAGGATCGGCGAGCGGTTCGCCGAAACTGCTCGCCAGCACCGGCGACGGCATGCGCCGCGCCATCGCTTCCTGTAAAAAATACGCGTCCGCGTGGGTGGATTGCACCCAGCGCTGCATGGCCTGCCAGGCCTGGAAGCCGAGCGGCGTGCGGCCTTTGTGCAGGTTCCAGCTCACCGCAATGAAATCCTTGGGCGCTACGCTCTCGCGGATCAATTCTTCGGGGTTTCGCATGCCGCGTTGTCCACGTGTTCTGTTTGGGGGCGTCGGTTAGTCGCGCGCTGCTTGCGTGTTGTCTTACGTGTGCTTTGCATCGGTTTGATCAGTTTGCCGTGCTGGTGCTGTCCGCGAGACTCGCGCGCACGCGGTAGACCAGGTTCGGATCCTTGTCGACGATCGTCCAGCTGGCCCATTGCCCCGGCGTCACCTTCAGACCGGGATGGCTCGCGCTCACCTGGCGCGGTTGCGGCGGCAGCTTGCAGCCGGTGTCCGTTTTCCGCGCGGCGTCTTCCTCGAACGTTTCCTGTGCTTCGATCGACAACGTGACGCCGTTCGCATCCGCCTGCAGCGGCGAGACGGTCAACGTACGCGCCAGATCGATACTACCGCCGGGCTGATCTTTACAGCCGACGTTGTGTTGCACCATCTTGTGATGCGTGTCCGTACGCGCCTGGCCGACGGTGGTGGTGCCGTCGAACGTGTCGATCTGCTGGCCGTCGCGCATGACCTGCAGTTGCCATTGCACGACCTGCTGCGCCGGCCGTTGCTGTGCGCTCTGTGGTGCGCTCTGTTGCGTGGCTGGTTGCGGGCTTTGTTGTGTGCTTTTTTGTTGTGCGGGTTGTTGTGCGGGTTGTTGTGCATTAGCAAGCAACGAAGTGCCGAGCAACACAGCCACGATACTGGTTTTCCACATAGAAAAAGTCTCCGGTCACCGGATCCGGCGGCATGGTCAGAGGGCCATCTTACGCCTGATGGGCGCAACGCCTTTCTGACACTTCAAACGGGGCCGGGTTCAGCAACAATCCATTTCAGATAGGGTTGGGAATCGCCAAAAACAACCCGCTGTTAGCAGCAGAGCGGCACGACTGCTGGCTTGCACGTGAATATGTCCTCGCTACACTGGACTTGAAACGGCGCCATACAAGGGGCCGCAGCAGCAGGACCAGCCAGACGGGGTGAGCGATGACAACAGCAATGGTCAAACAGGAAATCGCCGTGGCGTCTTTCAGTCGGGTGTACGACCTCGATCAGGTCGAGACCGCGCTGAACGATCTCGGTGACGGCGCGAACGAGGCATTGCGCGCGACATACGAAAAGATGCTGAAAACCGGCAATCTGCGTTTTTGCGTGAAGCCGAACCGCATGCCGTCGATCGACGATCTGATCGACGCGCTGCCCAACTTTTCAGCACCGCTCGACGACATCCGCAAACAGGTCGCCTTGTGTCTGGAGACCGAAGACCGCCTCGAACTGATGCCGATTCTGCTGCTCGGCGATCCCGGCATCGGCAAGACTCACTTCGCGAAGCAGTTGGCGCGCCTGCTCGGTACCGCCTATCAATATGTGGCGATGAGTTCGCTGACGGCGGGCTGGATTCTGTCGGGCGCGTCTTCGCAATGGAAGAACGCGAAGCCGGGCAAGGTGTTCGATGCGCTCGTGAACGGCAGCTACGCGAACCCCGTGATCGCCGTCGACGAAATCGACAAGGCGACCGGCGATTCGCAATACGATCCACTCGGCGCGTTGTATGCGCTGCTCGAGCACGATACGGCGCAGACCTTTATCGACGAATTCGCCGAGATTCCGATCAATGCCGGGCATGTGATCTGGATTGCGACCGCGAACGACGAGCGCTCGATTCCCGAGCCGATCCTGAACCGGATGAACGTGTATGAAATCCCTCCGCCGGATCATGACGGTGCGCGCCGCATCGCCCAGGCGATCTACGACGAGATCCGCTCGGCGCACAACTGGGGCCTGCGCTTTCCCGACGTGCTCGGCGACGCCGCGCTCGATGCGCTGATGCGCGCGTCGCCGCGTGAAATGCGCCGGGCGATTCTCAACGGCTTCGGCGCGGCGCGCATTGACGGGCGCGACCGGATCGAGGCGGGCGACATTCGCCTGGACTACGGAAATCGACGAAAACCGATTGGTTTTTGAGGTTTTTGCCGCTTTCTGGGGGAAAAACGCGCCTCTTCGAGTTTTTTTCACAGCCAGAACGGAAGTCCGTACCGAAAATGGAGTGAATGCCGTGGCAATTATTGCTGCGAATGACCTGGCAAGAGGCGAGCGTTGTCACCTTCGACGGCGTACACTGATTTAGTCCGGCCGTTACGTGTAGGATCTGCGCAAGACCGAGTGCCCGCAGTGGTTGCCGACTGCGGGCATTTCTGTCTGTACGGCGTTGCACACTCTGGCGTAGCGGTTGCGAATGGACAGGAGCGTTCGACAGCGCGCGGTGTTGCGCACGCGTCAGCCGCATCCTGTCTTCATCTTGATCGGGCGAGCGAGGCAGCGCGCGGCGAAGTTGGCCGCGTCAAGGGACATGGACCAAATCGAATGTGTAGTGATCGGCGCAGGCGTGGTCGGTCTTGCGGTGGCGCGCGCACTGGCGGCGCGCGGGCGCGAGGTGATTGTGCTGGAAGCGGCGGAGGCGATCGGCGTGGGCACCAGCTCGCGCAATAGCGAGGTGATTCACGCGGGCATCTACTACCCGCGCGGCTCGCTCAAAGCCGCGCTTTGCGTGCGCGGCCGCGAGATGCTTTACGACTACTGCGCCGAGCGCAAGGTGCCGCATTCGCGCTGCGGCAAATTACTGGTCGCCACTTCGCGCAACCAGATTCCTCAGCTCGAAAGCATCATGGCCAAAGGCCGTGATAACGGCGTGCTCGACCTGATGCGAATCACCGGCGACCAGGCGCAAGCGCTCGAACCCGCGCTCGAATGTGTCGAAGCGGTGTTCTCGCCGCAAACGGGTATTGTCGACAGTCATCAGTTCATGTTGGCCCTGCAAGGCGACGCCGAACGCGATGGCGCAGTGTGCGCGTTTCACGCGCCAGTGCAGGCAATCGAAGCGAACAACGGCCGCTTCATCATCAAAGTAGGCGGCGACGCGCCGGCCACGATCAGCGCCGCCTGCGTGATCAACAGTGCCGGTTTGCAGGCGAATGCGCTGGCTCGCAAGATCCGTGGACTCGATGCGCGGCATGTGCCGCCGCTCTATCTCGCGCGCGGTAACTACTTCAGCATCTCCGGGCGCGCGCCATTCAGCCGCCTGATTTACCCGATGCCGAACGAGGCCGGTCTTGGCGTGCATCTGACCATCGATCTGGGCGGCCAGGCGCGTTTCGGTCCCGACGTCGAATGGGTGGATACGATCAATTACGACGTCGATCCGCGTCGCGCGGAATCGTTTTACGCGGCGATTCGCGCCTATTGGCCCGCGCTTCCGGACAACGCATTGCAGCCCGCGTATGCGGGGATTCGTCCGAAGCTTTCGGGCCCCGGCGAACCCGCTGCCGACTTCGTGATCCAGGGGCCGGCCGCGCACGGCGTGCGTGGGCTGGTCAATCTGTTCGGCATCGAGTCGCCGGGATTGACGGCCTCGCTCGCCATCGCGCAGCGGGTGTGCGAGTTGAGCGGACGCGGGTAATTCGCACGGGGTTCGCGCATGTCGCGCATCCCTGCGAGTTCGCTGCGGACTGACCGCGAACTCACGGTGCGGGTTCGGCGCCGCGAACTAACCGCAAGCTGACGGCGCGCGCTCGACCCGCGCGCGACCCGCTCCCTTGCGCGCGACATTCGGGCGCGCAGTCGTACCAATTCGGTTATCTCTATCATTTGAGTAGTCACGCGCGGCGGCTTCATTGATATCCTTGGGGACCGCTGTCATCAGAACGGCGATCAGTTCAATATAAATGGAGTGAGTCCCCATGAAATCTTCCCGTCGTACGTTTTTGATCACCAGCATTGGTGTGGCATCCACCTTGGCGCTGTCGCGGCAGGCATTCGCCGATGCACCGAAAGTCTCCGAAAGCGATCCGACTGCGCAAGCACTCGGCTACAAGGCAGACGCGAGTAAAGTCGACAAAGCGAAATTCGCCAAGTACGCACCCGGCCAGGACTGCGGCAACTGCAGCTTCTACCAGGCCAAGGCGACCGACGAGTACGGCCCGTGCCCGATGTTCGCAGGCAAGCAGGTCGCGAGCAAAGGTTGGTGCAGCGCATATAACAAGAAGGCCTGATTACCCGTCAGCCGCGCACACAAAAGGTGTCGCGCAAAACGCGCCGCAACATGGCGGCGCGCCACCACGGTCGAATCACACAGGCGTCTGCCGTCCCGCGCGGCAGACGCCTTTTTGCTGCTTGAAAACGGCTTGTACGCTCTTTACACTCCAATGCGACCTCAGCGGCTCGCGGCCCCTTTCTTGCTCGCACTTTCATGCCATTGCACTAAAACGACGCACTACGGGATACTTTTCGCAGGCTGGAGATTCGAATGACACCAGCGTCAAGGAGTCTTCATACGCGGGCCGTCGTCGCGGCTGTGATCGGCAATGCGCTCGAGTGGTACGACTTCACCGTGTTCGGTTTTCTGACGGTGGTGATCGCCCCATTGTTCTTCCCGGACGGCAACGATTACGCGTCGTTGCTGCTCACCACCGCGACGTTCGGCGTCGCGTTCGTCATGCGGCCAATCGGCGGCATCGTGCTTGGACTCTACGCGGATCGCGCGGGACGCAGAGCGGCGTTATCGCTCGTCATCGCGCTGATGACGCTCGGCATTCTGCTGCTCGCGATCGCGCCACCGTATTCGGCAATCGGCATCGGCGCACCATTGATGATCGTAGCCGGACGCATGTTGCAAGGCTTCTCCGCCGGCGGTGAATTCGGCAGTTCGACGGCGTTGCTGATCGAAGCGGCACCGTTCTCGAAGCGCGGCTTTTACGGCAGTTGGCAAATGGCAAGTCAGGCGGCGGCGCTGCTGCTTGGCGCGCTGGTGGGCGCCCTGATCACGCGCGGCCTGTCTCCCGAGGCGTTGAAATCCTGGGGCTGGCGCGTGCCGTTCATCCTGGGTTTGATCATCGGGCCGATCGGTTTTTATATCCGCCGAAACCTCGCCGATTCGGAAGCGTTTCTGCTCGCGCAAAAAACCGCGCGGCGCGCGACGCTCGGCGAAGTCTTCAGAAGCCACAGCCGCGACGTGCTCTGCGGACTCGGCTCCGTGATCGCACTCACGGTGACGATCTACGTGTTGATCAGCTATCTGCCCACCTTCGCGGTCAATCAACTGAAACTGCCCTACGCACAGTCTTTTTCCGCGGTGATCGTCGGCAATCTGCTGTTGACGGTGCTCTCGCCGCTGACCGGCGCGTGGTCGGACCGCATTGGGCGCAAGGGCCTGTCGCTGTGGTCGCTGGTGATCACGCTTGTGATCATTTATCCGCTGTTCGCATGGCTCGCGGCGGAGCCGAGCGTATCGAAACTGATTCTCGTGCAGGCGCTGCTGTCGATTACGCTGTCCGGCTATTACGGGCCGTTCGGCGCGCTGATCGCGGAGCTGTTTCCGGCGAACGTGCGCTCGACCGGCTTATCGCTCGCCTACAACATCGCGGTGATGGTGTTCGGCGGCTTTGGGCCGTTCATCGTGACGTGGCTTATCAACACCACCGGCTCGCCGCTCGCACCGATTTACTACGTGATGGGCGGACTGGCGCTCTCGATCGTCGCGCTCGCCTGCATTCCGGGCAAGCGTCACGCGGATCTCGACGCGCAGCGCAAACCGGCCTGACCTGCGGCCCGGATTCGGTCTGCATCGGCCCCTGCTCCTGAACTTCACCGATACTTCGCGCCGACAGCTTCTCCGCCGGCGGCGCGTCTTTGTTCAACTGCGTGCGGGCATCAAAGGCGGTCGCCTGTCGAACCAAGGCCGCGCGATTTCCAGTTGTGCGGCCAGGCGCAGCAGCGTAGCCTCGCCGCCCTCGCGCGCGGCGAATTGCACACCGACGGGCAGCCCGCGTGCATTCCAGTAAAGCGGTACGGACATCGCCGGCTGGCCACTCAGATTGAACAGTTCCGTGCAACCCGCCCAGGTGAATGCCTTGTTCGATGCTTCCGTTAGCACCTTCTTCATTAGCGCTTCGAGCGGCATGGCGGTGACGGCGCGCATTTGCATGCGTTCGGCAGCGGTGGGCTGCATCTCGCCGATTTTGATCGGCGACGAGGCCAGCGTGGCGCACAGAATCACGTCATAGCGATTCATCAGGTCGGCGAGCCGCTCGGTGATGCGCCGCTGTTCTTCGAGCGCGGCGGGCAGGCCGCGTTCGCCGAGTTTGCGGCCCACGTGCGCCATCGCCCACGTCGAAATTTCGAATTCCGTGCGCAGAGGCTTGCGGCCGCTGATCCGCTCGGCATTCAGCACGAGATCTTCCGCGGTCACGGACCAGAGCGTGAGGAATGCATGCCGAACCGCCGCGAAGTCGATGCCGAGCGACACCGGTTCGATGTTATGGCCGAGCGAACTGGCGAGTTGCGCGGCGTCTTCGAGTGAGGCGCGCGCGTCGGCGGAAAGGGTGGGCGCCAGCATCGGGTCCGTGACGTAGGCAATGTTCAGCGGCTTGCACGGCTCGCGGCTCGCGCTCAGGAACGTGCCCGGCGCACCGAGCGGTCTGTCGGCATTGCCCGCAATCAGATCGAGCAGCAACGCACTGTCGCGCACGCTGCGCGACACCGCATGATCGACGCCGAGGTCGCCGGCCGCCGCCGCCGCAGTTGCGCGCGGTACGCGTCCGCGTGAAGGTTTGAGGCCGAAGAGTCCGCAGCATGACGCCGGAATGCGGATCGAGCCACCGCCGTCCGAAGCATGCGCGAGCGGCACGATGCCGGCGGCGACCGCAGCCGCCGCGCCACCGCTGGAGCCGCCCGGCGTATGGTCGAGATTCCATGGGTTGCGGCACGCGCCGAACAGTTCGGGCTCCGTATAAGGCATCTGGCCGAGTTCGGACGTGCTGGTCTTGGCGAAGATATTGAGACCGGCGGCTTTCGCGAGCGCGACCACGGGCGCGTCTTGCGCAGGAATGAAATGGCGATAGTGGCGGCTGCCCATCGCCATGCGCAGACCGGCGACCGGCGCGCCCAGATCCTTGATCAGATAGGGCACGCCGGCCAGCGCTAATTGCGCGCTGACGCTGTCCGCACTGTTTGCGTCGTTCGCCCGGTTTGCATCGTCGCGGGACGCACGCTGACGCGCTGCATCGTAGTCCTTCAGGACAATCGCATTGATTGCGGGATTGACGGCTTCGGTGCGCGAGATCGCAACGTCGAGCAACTCGCGCGCGCTCGCCTCGCGCTTGCGTATCAGTTCGGCGAGGCCGGTGGCGTCATGGGCGAGATAGTCTGAATGCACGACGGATGAGCCCTCGCTATCGAATGTCGGGTCGGCGGGTGGTCCATGCTCGCGATACGCCATCCGCTGGAGATCACGTCGCCCGGATTGATCGCTGGACATGGAAGAAGACGGCATGCCGATGACAAGCCGTCTTTGAGAGAGTAACTGAGTTACGCGCGTGAGTTACTGACGCAGATAAAAAGCACCGGCAAAAAGGCGCAATTGCCGCGCGCGGATGGGCCGCGCGACGAGCGGCACAAACGGGCGCGGCAACGGGAAGTGCGAGTTACAGACGCTCGCCGAGGAAGGTCAGCGTGCGGCCATGCGCCAGCGCGGCGGCGCGCTGGTTGTACGAGGCGCGGTCCGAGCAGTTGAAGCCGTGATCGGCATTCGGATAGATGTTGAATTCGGCGTCCGTGCGGCCGGCGAAGCGTTCCTGGATCTGACCGACAGCCGAGAGCGGGATATGCGCGTCGAGTTCGCCGTAGTGGAATTGCATCGGCACCTTGATCTTCGCGGCTTCTTCCAGCTGATTCTGGATGCCGCCGCCGTAATAGGCGACCGCTGCGTCGAGCGTGCCTTGCGCCGCGGCCAGATACGCGAGCCGACCGCCGAAGCAATAGCCGATTGCCGCGACCTTGCCGGTCACCTCCGGCATGGCGCGCAACGCGGCGGCCGCGGCGCCGATATCGGCCACGGCCTGATCGACATTAGTCTTTTGCATCAACTCGATGCCCTTGTCGCGATCAGCGCCTTCATACGTCAATTCCACGCGCGGCTGCACGCGCCAGAACACGTCCGGCGCGAGCGCGACGTAGCCGTCTTGCGCATACTGATCCGCCACCGAACGGATATGGCTGTTCACGCCGAAGATTTCCTGAATGATGATGACGGCCGGTCCCTTGCCGCCTTTGGGCAGCGCCAGGTAGCCGCCAAAACTGTCGTTACCGGCGGGAATATCGATCCATCGGGAAGTGGTGCTCATGTTGCTCTCCATTGACTCGCGCGGCTGTGCGAGGTCGGTCTGAATAAATGCCAGAGGCCTGAATACCTGAAGCGGGGGCGGTCAGTTTGCCATCAAAAGAAACGCGCTGCAGAGCGGGCCTGTGCGGCGGAAATCTCGTAAGGCGATTGAAACGTTCTCGATAATTCATTTCTCCGGCGCGGATCGCCTCGGTACAGTCGAGCGTATCGGCTCGTCCCTGTGGCGAGCGCATCGCCCGAAAAGGAATCCATCATGAGTGAAGTCAATTTTGTGACGCCGTTTGCAGAACGTTTCGGGTTGCGCGTGCCCGTCGTGCAGGCGCCGATGGCGGGCGGCGCGACGACGCCGGCCATGGTCGCCGCGGTGTCGAACGCGGGCGGTCTCGGTTTTCTGGCGGGCGCGGCGCTCTCGCCCGAAAAGATCGCGAGCGAAGTCGCGGCGATCCGCGCGCTGACGGATCGTCCGTTCGGCGTGAATCTGTTCGTGCTCGATCCGGCTACGCCGGACGATGCAACTGTGCGTACCGCGCTCGAAGCGATCGACCCGCTGCGTCACGATCTCGGTTTGCCGCCGGGTGCGCCGCTCGCACGCTACGCGCCGGACTTCCGCGCACAACTGGAGATGCTGATCGAATTGCGCGTGCCGCTGGCGAGCTTCACGTTCGGACTGCTCTCTGCCGCCGACGTCGCCCGGCTGCATGCCAACGGTCTATATGTAATAGGCACCGCGACGCATGTCGCCGAAGCGCTGGCGTGGCGCGACGTGGGCGCCGATGCGATTGCCGCGCAAGGCGCGGAAGCGGGCGCGCATCGCGGCACGTTTATCGGCGCATTCGAAGACGCGTTGGTCGGCACGATGGCGCTCGTGCCGCAACTTGTCGACGCAACCGACCTGCCGGTGCTCGCCGCCGGCGGCATTATGGATGGACGCGGCATCGTCGCCGCCCTCGCGCTCGGCGCACAAGCCGCGGTAATGGGCACCGCGTTTCTCACCTGTCATGAAAGTGCGATACCGCAGGCATGGAAAACCCGCGTGCGGTCCATGTCCGACACATCGACCTCGGTCACGCGCGCGATCACCGGCCGCCATGCGCGCGGCATACGCAATCCGTTGATGCAGCGGTTGAGCGAGACACCGCAGAAGATCGCGCCGTATCCCGTGCAAAATGCGTTGACGCAGGAACTGCGGCAAACCGCGAGCCGCGCGGAAAACGGCGACTATCTTTCTCTGTGGTCGGGCCAGGGTGCGCCCTTGGGGCGTGCGCGCCGCGAAGGTCTCGGCGCGGCCGAACTGATGAGTCAGCTAGAACGCGAATGGCGCGAAGCAACGGCGCGTATCGCCGCCCTCGAACGCTGATTCAGCATGATTCAGACGTAATCCAGGCGCGCCAGGCATCACCTTCGGCGCGCCTTCTTTTTAGGCAAAAAGCCTATTCGCATGATTAACGGTTTAACGCGCAAAAGCCTTTAGGCCGAGCTGTTAGACGAAAGCCTCACATAGCGGAAACCCGCATGGGCTGGTGCTTTCGAGTCAGTCTTTCCAGCCGGAATCGGCCCCTGTTGGATAAACGCTATTAGTGTTCATCCCACTTCCTCAAAAAAGTCCCACAATTTAATTTGATGGCCTACACTTGCGCGCAAGTACGGTTTGCCGCCTGCCACAAACAGTCCGGTGAGCGTGCTGGCCAAGTGCATGAACGATGCAACCGGCGTGGTCGTCCACGGGACTGAGCGACACGTGTTGGGGAAGCGGGGGCACAGGGCGATTACGTTGTTTTTGGGACCGAAACTGGAGACTTACATGAACATCAAGATTCAAAAGCTGTTGCCGATCAGCGCTGCCGCGATGCTGTTCGCTACGTTGGCAACTTCGGCTGCAGCCGACACGGTCGTCAAGATCGGTCACGTTGCACCGCTGACTGGCGGTATCGCTCACCTGGGTAAAGACAACGAAAACGGCGCGCGCCTGGCAGTTGAAGAAATCAACGCCAAGGGCCTGACGATCGGTGGCCAGAAGGTCACGCTGCAACTGGACGCACAGGACGACGCAGCCGACCCGCGCACGGCAACTCAAGTCGCGCAGAAGCTGGTCGACGACAAGGTCGTCGCAGTGGTTGGCCACTTGAACTCGGGCACGTCGATTCCGGCTTCGAAGATCTATAGCGATGCTGGCATCGTGCAGATCTCGCCGTCGGCAACGAACCCGGCCTACACGCAACAAGGTTTCAAGACGACGTACCGCGTCGTCGCGACCGATGCGCAACAAGGTCCGGCACTGGCTAACTATGCAGCGAAGGGTCTGAAAGTGAAGAGCGTCGCGATCGTCGACGACTCGACCGCTTACGGCCAGGGTCTGGCAAACGAATTCGAAAAGACCGCCAAGTCGCTGGGCCTGAACGTGATGTCGCATGACGCGACGAACGACAAGGCTGTCGACTTCCGCGCGATTCTGACGAAGATCAAGGGCGAAAACCCGGACGCGATCATGTACGGCGGTATGGACGCAACCGGCGGCCCGTTCGCCAAGCAAGCCAAGCAGCTCGGCCTGCGCGCGAAGGTGCTGGCAGGCGACGGCGTGTGTACCGACAAGCTGTCGGACCTGGCTGGCGACGCGACCGACAACATCGTCTGCTCGGAAGCCGGTATGGCGCTCGAGAAGATGGCTGGCGGCTCGGCGTTCCTCGCCAAGTATCAGAAGCGTTTCGGTCAGCCGATCCAGATCTACGCACCGTTCACGTATGACGCTGTGTACATCATCGTCGACGCTATGAAGCGTGCTAACTCGACCGATCCGGCGAAGATCCTGGCAGCAATGCCGAGCACCGACTACAAGGGTGTGATCGGTGAAACCACGTTCGACTCGAAGGGCGACCTTCAGCACGGCGTGATCTCGCTGTACAACTACAAGGCGGGCAAGAAGACGCTGCTCGACGTAGTGAAGATGTAAAAATCGCGTGAGCGAAGGCGGCGTTGGTCTGTCTTCGGTCGCATGATTAAAAAGGCACGCGCGCCGCGAGGTACGCGTGCCTTTTCTTTTGCCGATTTCTTTTGCCGATTCTTTTTGCCGATATTTTTTGTGTAGCCGCACTGTTCGGAGACCATGCCGTGACTACCGTGACCCGCTCTTTCGACGACGCATGGCGCCGCTGGATTGCCGAGAATCTGCTGCTCGACGCACCGCCGTCCGCGCTGCATGGCGTGCTTGTCGGCCACGGTTTCGACGCGGCCGATGCCACTCGAGAAATCGAAGCGGCACTTGCGAGTCCTTATTTTCATGGCGCGACGCGCTTGCGCAATCGTTTGCGCAAGCGCGAATGGATATTGTCGGTGTACAGCGAGCTGAATCGCATGCGCACGGCAAGCGGATTGATCGAGCGGCGCGAACGTTTATCGCGCGACGCGTTCTTTGAGCAGTACTACTCTCAGAACCGGCCGGTCATCATCACCGGTGCATTCGATTTCTGGCCCGCACGTTCGCGGTGGAATTGGGACTACTTCCGTGAGCGCTGCGGCGATTGCGAAGTGGAAGTGCAGTTCGGCCGCGAATCGGATGCGAATTACGAAATCAATCAGCCCATGCTCAAGCGCATGATGCGCTTTGCCGATTATGTGGATCTCGTCGAGCAGAGCGGGCCGACCAACGATTTCTATATGACCGCCAATAACACCTCGCACAATCGCGCGGCGCTTGCGGCGTTATGGTCCGATGTGCCGCCAATCGACGAGTATCTCGACGCCGCTTCGCCCGATACCGGCTTCTTCTGGATGGGACCGGCAGGAACCAGGACACCGTTTCACCATGATCTGACCAACAACTTCATGGCGCAGGTGATTGGCCGTAAGCGGATCAAACTCGTGCCGCTATCCGACACGCCGCATATGGCGAACCATCTGCATTGCTATTCGCAAGTGGACGGCGGCGCGGTCGACTACGACAATTTCCCGTCGATGCGGCAAGCGCAATTGCTCGAATGCACGCTCGCGCCAGGCGAATTGCTGTTTCTGCCGATTGGCTGGTGGCATTACGTGGAAGGACTCGACGCGTCGGTGACGATGACGTTCACCAACTTTCTCCGGAGTAACGACTTCTCGCGTCACTACGATACGTATCACGAACTGTGACTTGCGGGTGATAGCGCGCCGCTGTCTGAAACGGTGCGGTCGGCGGGTGATGCGGGTGGCAAGAAGCGCGGATAAAAAAACAGCGAGCCGGTTACCCGGCTCGCCGCCCCCCTTCGACGCTTGTTTCTTGCGCCGTTATTTGCTGTCGTTATCTTTGTTCGTCACTTCTTCGTCGTCGTCAGCGCGCCGAGGCCGCCGAGCAGACCGCCGCCGGTCGTGCCGCCGGCGGACGTCGTCGCGCCGCTCAAGGCACCGGTGACCGTGGTCAACAAACCGGTGATCGGTGCAAGCGGGTTGGCCGTGCCGCTGCTACCCGACCCCGTGGCCGAGCCCAGCGCACCGGTCAGCGACGACACGGCCGAGGTCACCGGCGCGAGCGGATTGCTGCCGCTGTTCGTCGCGCCACTCAATGCCCCGGTGACCGAACTCACGACGCCGGTGAGCGGCGCAAGCGGACTGCTCGAGCCCGTGCCGCTGAGGCTGCCGGTCAAGGTGCTGACCACATTGGTCAACGGCGCGAGCGGGCCGCCGGTGCCGCTGCCGCCCGTCAGGCCGCCGCTCAACGTGCCGGGCAGCGCGGTGAGGATGCTGGTCAGCGGTGCGAGCGGCGAGCCCGTGCCGCCGCCGCTGCCCGGATTCAGAATACCGGTGATGCCGCCGAGCGGATTGCCGCTGCCGGTGGCACCCGCTGTGAGCAGCCCGCCGGCGGACGTAACCGCATCGCCGAGCTTGGTCACGACGTTGCCGAGGTTCTGGCCGATCGGATTGCCGGTCGCGCTGCTGAGCTTGCCGCCGGCGCTGTCGAGTCCATGACCGATCGTCGAGAGCAGGCCGTTCAGCGGTGAACCGAGGCCGGTCGTGTCGCCGACGGTTTGGGTCGTCTGCGCGAGCGTGCTCGTGATCGGCGTGATCGCGGTGGAGACCGTTTGAGTGACTTGCTGGATCGGGCCGTTCGTCAGTTGCGAGCCGAGTTGGGTGCCAAGGCCGGTGACCGCGTTGCCGAGCGTCGAGACCGTACTGCCGAGCGGCGTGGTCAATGGGCTCAGCGGTGCAGTGGAGCCGCTGCCGAGGCTGGTCACGAGCTGGCCGGCGCTGTTGACGGCCTGGCCTGCGCTTTGGACCAGATTGCTACTGCTGGCGAGCGTCGTGCCGAGTGGATCGGTGGAGTTGCCAAGCTGGCCGAGGCCGCTCGCTACGCCTGTGCCGACGGCCGTCACGCCGTTGCCGAGATTCGACACGACGTTGCCGAGCGCCGTGGTGGTCGCCGGATTCGCGCCTGGAATCGGCGTGAGTCCGATCTGGCTGCCGACAGCGGAGACGGTCTGGCCGGCGGCGGTGACCACGTTGCCGGTGTTTTGCACGACTACGCCGATGGGGTTGGCGCTGGTCGGCGTCGGCGTTGGTGTGGGCGTTGGCGTTGGCGTTGGCGTTGGCGTGGGTGTAGGTGTAGGTGTCGGCGTTGGTGTGGGCGTCGGCGTCGGCGTCGGCGTCGGCGTCGGCGTCGGCGTCGGCGTCGGCGTAGGCGTAGGCGTAGGCGTAGGCGTAGGCGTAGGCGTAGGCGTCCCGCCACCCGAGCCAGAACCGCCACCCGATCCGCTTCCCGCGCCACCCGCCACGCTCGGCCTGTTCAACGTGCTTCCGCATCCCGTCAGGATGATCATCGACGTGACGCACATGGCGATCGCCGTCAGCTTGAATTTGCGATTCATGGTCTGCTCCCCCGTAGTTTTGGACACTGCCTGGGGAGCTAACTGCAAGGCCTATGCCATTTTTGTTCGCACGATGGATAGGGCGAGTAAACGTATATGAATCAATATGTTGGCGGCGAGCGCGCCACGACGGGAGTGCCTTCGTTCAATCGACGTGTTCCGGAACACAGCCATGCTCGTGCGGCGCGTAACGTAACGTGAGGGCGCACGCGCTTCGTATGGCGTCGTACGCGCAGACGCGGCAACGGCGTGCCTTCGCGTCAGATCTTCAAACGCCGCAGCACCTTCGGGCCCGCGACTGCGATCGCGGCGGAACAGATGGCGACCACCGAGAGGCCGATCGGCAAACTGCTCACCTGGGTCACCGCGCCGATGATCACCGGACCGAGCAGCAGCCCGAAGTACGCGAGTCCGGCAACATGCGCCAGTCCCTCCGCCGCATGAATGCCTTTTACGCTGGCAGCCGCAGCGAACAGCACAGGCATCATGTTCGCCAGACCGAGACCCATCAGCGTGAAACCGATCAGTGCCGCCACCGCATTCGGCAGCAACAGCGCGCCGACCATCCCGACGCATGCGAGCGTCGCGCTCGCCATCACCAGTTGCGGAGCGCCAAAGCGGGCGCGCACCGCGTCGCCGGCAAATCGCGCGGCCGCCATGCCGCCCGAAAACGCCGCGTAGGCAGCGCTCGCAAGCGCCGGCGTGGCCAGCACCACATCGCGCATATAGACGGTGGCCCAGTCGTACATCGCGCCTTCGGCGATCAGCGCGACCAACGCCATCGCGCCGAGCGCCCACAATGCCGGCGAGCGCCAGCGGTTGGCGCGCGGCGTGGCGGAATCGGGATGGTCGGCGTGCGGCACGTGCGGCAGCACGGAAGGACAGGCGGCAATCAGAACGAATGCGCTGACCGCGGCGGCTAGCGCCAGATGTACCGCGGGCGCCATGCCGCGCGACAGCAACGCGCCGCCGACCGCCGCACCGGCCATCCCGCCGACGCTGAACATGCCGTGCAACGACGACATGATTGGCTTGCCGAGCGCTTTTTCGACGGCGCTGGCTTCGGCGTTCATCGCGACATCGAGTGTGGCCATGCCCGCGCCGAAGGTGGCCAGCACGACCAGCAGCAGCCAGTAGGTCGGCACGACCAGAATCAGCGCCGCGCACACGGCCATCACGAGGCCGCCGGTGAGGCAGGCGCGGCGCGTGCCGACGCGCGCAATCCAGGAAGCATTGGCCGCCATCGCGCCGATCGAGCCGCCGGCGACGGCCAGCAGCGCGAACGAGAGCATCGCCGCGTTCAGATGGAAACGGTCGCGCACCGTCGGCACATGTACCCCCCAGGACGCGTACATCATGCCGGCGATAAAGAACACCGCCATCGTGGCGATACGGGCGCGCTGCCGTGCGGTATCGGACAGGTCGCGGTGAGCGGCGGGGAGGGCGGTGACTTCGGGAGAGCGGTCTGACACGGAAATCTCGAGGAGGGAACGCGGAAGAAAGCGCGTTGAAAGCGAAATTCCGATTCTAACGAAGCGGGCTGTTTTATGCTGGAAGGCGGAATCCGCATAGTTGCGATGGTTCGGCAGGGCTCGGCTCGAGTTTGGTTCGTGCTCAACTCGGCCCGGCGCGCTCCATTCGGTTCCGTTTGGGGCGTCGCGGCCTCGGCGCGACAAGCGCCGGATGTGCCGGATGTACCGAATGCGCCGCTCCCCGGTTTTTTGTGATTCGCCACTGTCCTATCCAGGAACGCACACTTGAACATTCCCGCTCACGCTCCGCTGCATCTGCTGCACACGGCCGCCGTCGGCACGCTCGCCACGCACGCGCGCCAGCCGGAAGGATTCCCTTATCCGTCAATGCTGCCGTTCGCACCGGACCCGCACCATCGGCCGACGATCCTGGTGAGCCGACTCGCCGAGCACACCCATAACCTGCACGCCGACCCGCGCGCCGGCTTTCTCGCCGTCGACGCACCTGATGGCGACGTACTGAGCGGCCAACGCGTCACGTTGCTGGGCACCTTCGAACCGGTTGACTCGACGCCTGAGGTCGTGCAGCGCTATCTGCGCTACCACCCGGAGGCAGAGCGCTACCTCGTGCTCGGCGATTTTACGTTTTGGACAATGCGGCTCGAAAGGTTGCGTTATATCGGCGGTTTCGGCGCAATGGGGTGGCTGGACGGCGCCGAACTCGATCCATTGCCGCCACTTGCTTTCGATGAAGAGAACACGCTCATCGAACAATTGGCCAGTCACTCTGGACGCGCAAGTGGATTTCAACTGCTCGGCGTCGACCGATATGGCGCGGACCTGAAAATGAACGGCGTGCGTAGCCGTTTTGCTTTCGACGACGCGAAACTCAATACCGGGAACTTGCGCGCGGCGCTCGAAGATTGCATGCAGCGCCACGCTAATTAGGTTTTTAGCACCGTTTGCGGGAAAACGATCGTGTGTAATAACCGCACGGAACGCGTGCGGCAATATGTTACGACGTTTCATGCGAAAGCTATCATCGCATGAAATGTTGTCGGAAAATGACGATCTTAATTTTCATTTTGTGACAGTTAAATTGATAATTACCGATGCCGCCTGCAGTTTTCAGCAAAATCCGAAATCAGCTATTTGAAAGGGAGTGAGGACACCCGGTGGCGGATGGAAATTTTTTGAAACGAATTCGGATTAATTCAACGCTCGCGCTTTTGTAGTCTTTCTATTTTGTGTTAATCTCGCTATCAAATTCCGAGGCATGATCACCTTCAAAGGGCAAGCTGGCTTAAGACTGGCAGTCATTTATCCAAACCACAAGGGAACCTATGTCTTCCTACAAGGAACTACTCGCTCAGCGCGAGAAGCTCGAAAAGCAGATCGAAGAAGCGAAGTCGCGCGAGTACGCGGAAGTGTTGAATGAGATCAAGCAGAAAATGGCCGACTACGGCATTTCTCTGACCGAACTCGGCGGCGGTCGTGCTGCCAAGGGTGCTAAAGCCGCTCGTCCGCGCGCAGGTGTCGCACCGAAGTATCGCGACCCGGATAGCGGCAGCACGTGGTCCGGCCGCGGTAAGCCGCCGCGCTGGATCGCAGGTCTGGATCGCGAGAAGTTTCTCATCGAGAAGTAAATACTTTGGGCAGCGGGTAATGCTTCTGCCCGGTTTTTGCCCGGCTTCTGCCCATCAGTTAATACGAATAGCTTCAATCAGATGCACCCATCGCGTCTGACTTGCAAGAGAGAACCGCGTACCGTCGAGGGCGCGGTTTTTTTATTGCCGCGACAAAATGCCTTGTGGCTGTCGCATGTACTTCGCGAAACTTGAACGCGAATGCTTTTCGTTTAGATAAGCGGCTGATTTAAAAGGAATTTTTTTTGGCGTCTGCCACGCGTCTCCTGATGCGCCGGGTAGAATGCAGGGATTGAACTTCTTCCAGTCCGCTTCTCAGATGCCTGCCGCCGCCGCTGCCCAGTCCGCCGAAAAACATCGCATTGCGCGCAAAAGTACATTTGTCAGTATTGCGCTTAATGCGGTATTGATGACGCTGCAAATCGTCATCGGCGTGTTCGCCCACTCTCAGGCATTGGTCGCCGATGGTGTCCATTCCCTCGCGGATCTGGTTTCCGATTTTGTGGTGTTGATCGCCAATCGGCACAGTGGGGCAAAACCCGACGCGGATCACAATTATGGGCATAGCCGCTATGAAACCGTCGCGTCGTTATTTCTGGGCGCGCTTCTGATCGCGGTGGGCGTCGGTATGTTGTGGCGGGCGGGAACGCGCCTCGCCGATCTGCAAAATATCCCCGCGGTGCATATGAGCGCGCTCGCGGTCGCGGTGCTGGTTCTGATTTCCAAAGAGAGTCTGTTTCGCTACATGCTGCGCGAAGCGCAGCGTGCGCGTTCGGCCATGTTGATCGCCAATGCCTGGCATGCGCGTTCCGATGCGGCGTCGTCGCTGGTGGTCGCGATCGGTATTGTCGGCAGCCTCGCCGGCGTGCGCCTGCTCGACCCGATTGCCGCGGCGATCGTCGGCTTCATGGTGGCGCGCATGGGGTGGATGTTCGGTTGGGACGCGTTGCAGGACCTCTCAGACCGCGCGCTCGACGACGCCGCTACCGCGGACATGCGTACGTTGCTGCTCTCGACACCGGGCGTGCGCGACGTGCACGAACTGCGCACGCGGAAGATGGGCGACTTCGCGCTCGTCGACGCGCACATTCTGGTCGACCCGCTGATCTCCGTGTCGGAGGGGCACTACATCGCCGAGTCGGCGCGTCTGCGCGTGTTGACGGACAGCCGCGTGCTCGACGCATTGATTCACGTCGATCCCGAAAACGATGCGGTGGCGCACCCGCCCGTCGATTTGCCTACCCGCGAGCGAGTCACCGCGGAAGTGAGCGCGGCGCTGGCGCCTCTCGGCATGAAGGCGGCGGCGGTGAACATCCACTATCTGAGCACGGGCCTCGATGTCGAAGTGGTGTTGCGAGATGTGCCGCGCACGCTGGGCAGCGAATCGCAACGGCTGGGGCGGCTTGACCTGGCCGCGCTCAAGGCCCGCCTGGGCGCTCGCAAACTGGACGTATTGCAGGAACTGGGCGCCTGGCCGGCCGACACCGCGCCGACAATCCAGGCAAACATTGGCTTGGCCACTGATCATGCGAAAGCGACGGAGCCGCACAGCGCCACCTGATTTTTGCGCCGCGCCACCATGCGGCTTCACGGCGTGCGTCGAATGGTCAACGGCTCACAACGGCAATTGCGTATCGAATTTGATTTCGCGTAGCACGACGCTCGTGCGAACCTGCGCGACGGCCGGAATCTTGAAGATGCGTTCGTGCAGGAAGGTGTCGTACGCCTTGATGTCCGGTGCGACGATCTTGAGAATGTAATCGGACTCGCCGGTCGTGCTGTAGCACTCGGTGACTTCCGGGCAGGTCGCGATTTCGCGCTCGAACTGTTCGACTCCGCCTTCGGTGTGGCGCGTGAGGTGAATATGCGCGAGGGCGCAGACGTGCAGCCCGAGCTTTTCCCGATCCAGCAGGGCGGTGTAGCGCTGGATCACGCCCGATTGTTCCATGTCCTTGATGCGCCGCCAGCATGGCGTACTCGACAGGCCGACCTGGTCGGAAATCTCTTGCACCGAGCGGCGTGCGTCGAGCTGCAGCAGGCGCAGGATTTTTTGAGAGAACGTATCGAGTGTCAACTGCGCCTCCGTTTGCGTCGCCGTATCAACGCATGGTAGAGGGGGCGAAAACGAAACGCAATGTAAAACGGCCTCGACGAGGGAGATTACCTAATTTGCCGGTTCCTCAGTAGTATTTTGTCCTGAGTCGTCCCCATCTTTGCCGGCCGCAAGCGTGATCGCCTGACTTGCGCGCAGATCCTTCAACATGTTGCAGAAAAGCGCGCCTTGTTCGATCGCGTCATCCAGCGCGACGTGCGTATGCGGATGTTCGTCGAACCAGTGCTTCGGAAAGCGCGGCTTGATGTTCTTGCGGTAGGGCAGGCCGGTCATCGCGAAGGCCAGGGTCTTGATGTCGAGCGCCGACCAGGAAAACGGACAGCGGCCGACAAACCGCATCATGTACCAGAACATATAAGTGAAGTCGAAACCAGCCGGCATCGCGACGAACACCGGCTTGCCCGGCAACGCTTCGACCCATTCGACATACGCCGTCAACGCGGCCAGAGGCGTTTGCAAATCCTTGCGGCAGGCTTCCCATGCTTCCGGTTGCGTCTTCCACCATGCTTCCTGAACGGGATGCGGCTTGGCCCCCTCGAGCAGTTCGAGATTCGCCGAGAACGTGGCGATCAACCGCTTGTCTTCCGTGTAGGCGGCGGAGGCGAAACTGAGCATGGAGTGCGGACCGGGAATCGGGCCGTCCGCTTCGACGTCGGTGCTCACATAGATTTCGCTGCTCATGCCTCGACTCCATCGGCGACATACGGATTGGTGCGGCGTTCGGCGCCGAACGTCGAAGTAGGCCCGTGGCCCGGAACGAAAGTGACGTCGTCGCCGAGCGGCCAGAGTTTTTCGCGGATCGAGCGCACCAGATCCGCGTGGTTGCCGCGCGGAAAATCCGTGCGCCCAATCGAGCCGGCGAACAGCACGTCGCCCACCAGCGCGAGCCGATGCGCGCGGCTGAAGAACACCACATGGCCCGGCGTGTGGCCCGGACAGTGATAGACCTCGAGGATTTCGTCGCCGAACTGCACGGTCTCGCCGTTCTGCAACCAGCGGTCCGGTTCGAACGCCTGGGCGGCGGGAAAGCCGAAGCGTGTGCTTTGATCCGGCAGCTTGTCGAGCCAGAAGCGCTCGTCTGGATGCGGGCCTTCGATCGGTACACCGTAGTGCGCGGCCAGCGTCTTTGCGCCCGCGCAGTGATCGATGTGGCCGTGCGTCAGGAACACTTTTTCGACCGTCACGTTCTGCCGCGTGACTTCGCCCTGGATGATGTCGAGGTCGCCGCCCGGGTCGACGACCGCCGCGCGTCCGGTTGCCTCACAAACGAGCAGCGAGCTGTTTTGCTGGAACGGCGTGACGGGGA
This sequence comes from Paraburkholderia sp. RL17-380-BIE-A, assembly GCF_046028085.1. Taxonomy (NCBI): domain Bacteria; kingdom Pseudomonadati; phylum Pseudomonadota; class Betaproteobacteria; order Burkholderiales; family Burkholderiaceae; genus Paraburkholderia; species Paraburkholderia sp. RL17-380-BIE-A. The sequence goes on along the minus strand of NZ_JARESQ010000009.1, from coordinate 163,514 downwards.
TCAAGGTGACTTTCATGGGTGACGGCGCCGCTGGAAAAACGTTGATTGTACCGGCGTCTAGCCCGCGCTCACCGAGGGGCTGAAGCCCCGTCCCAGCGGGCTTTCCTCTGCTCACTTTTGCAGCAGGCGTGAAAATTCATCAAGGTTTTCAATCGCTTGTCATCCCGAAATTTTGTTTTAGGTATAATGGACCCCATGCACAGGGAACTGTGCTGCCACAAGGCGATGCGTCCCCATCAAAAATGGGCACGCGGATCGCCACTCAAGTATGGGCTGTCGCACTTCCGGGCGGCCATCAGGTATCGATGCATTCGATGCACACGTCTTGCCCAGCCAGGCGCCGCGCGCCTGCTACGGACTTAACTGCCGTGACGCTGGGTGGGGCCTACGCCGCCGTTCCTGCGCGCTGAGTTACGCGCGCAAGAACGTGTTTGCCACGTTCGATGGCGGCATGTGGGGTCTGGTCAGGCTGCCGGGGACAGGTTGCGCCAGACGTGAAAATTAACCGTGCGGTAGCGGCTGAATGAGCCGCATCCGGGCTTTGACGTACTGCGCTCAACTGCGCGGCGCGTTGTCGTCCATTGCCGCCGGAGTCGCAGGCAACACGCTCAACTTTTGCGTGATGCGGCTCGACAATGTGATTGCACGTCTTATGAAAACTCGGTTATCCCGTGGTCTGGGGACTCTTTTTGCCTTTTTTGTGCTGGCGGGTTGCGCCACGCCTCCGGGCGCAGGCAACACGTCGGATAGCGGCGTGCCGCAGAGCACAAAATTGACGCAGGCGGGCTCCTTCGGACCGCAAGCTTTTGGTAGCGCGCCGGCTTCAGACGCGACTGCACAAGGCTCGTCGCTGGCCGATGCAAAGCCTCTTACGGATGAAGGTTCGGGCATTTCGGACTTTCATCAGACCGGCCGCGCTTCGTGGTACGGCCGTGGCTTCCATGGCCGCCGCACCGCCAATGGCGAACGCTACGACATGCACGCGCTGACCGCGGCGCATCGTACGTTGCCGCTCGGCTCGTATGTGCGCGTGACCAATCCGGCCACGTCGCGCTCGGTCGTCGTGCGTATCAATGACCGCGGCCCGTATGCGCGTGGCCGCGTGATCGATCTGTCCATGGCCGCCGCGTCCGTGCTCGACATGCGCCACGCCGGTACGGCGCGTGTCCAGATCGAGGGACTGACGCAGCAGGAAGCGCGTGCTGCGCGTGATGAAATGCTGGCGTCGAACTCGGATTCGACCGCCCAGAAGTGATGTAGCGGCGGCGGGCGCGTTTCAGGCGCGCTTTCCGTATCGCCAGGCGGCATGACGGCCGCTCGCATCGTGTCTGCAGAGAAGAGGAAGGGCCGCATCGCGCGGCCCTTTTCGTTTGTCCGTCAGCTTTGTTCTTCGTCCTTCTTCAGCGCCAGCGCGCGCGTGTACAGCGTGTTGCGCGACGCTCCGGTGATAGCCGCGGCCACTTTGGCGGCGCTGCTCACCGTCAATTCTTCCAGCAGAATCTCTAATAGCGCGTCGTGATCGTGTTCGCCGGCCGTTTCCGGTTGCGCGCCTTCCACCACCAGCACGAATTCGCCGCGTTGCCGGTTCGGATCGGCAGCAAGCCACGTTGGCCCTTCGGCCAGGGTGCCGCGGTGCAGCGCTTCGTGTAACTTCGTCAATTCCCGTGCGATGAGCAGCTTGCGCTCGCCGCCGAATGCGTCGGCCAGTGCCTGCACGGTTTCGACGATCCGGTGCGGCGCTTCGTAGAACACCATCGCGTGAGGGTGGTTCGCGAGCGGCTGCAGCGTGGCGGCGCGCGCTTTCGCTTTCGGCGGAAGGAAGCCAAGGAACGAGAATGTCGCAACCCAGTCGCCGGCCGCGCTCAACGCGGTCGCGAGGGCGCTGGCGCCGGGCAACGGAATGACGGGAAAGCCGGCTTCACGGACCGCGTCGACGAGCTTTGCGCCGGGGTCCGAGATGCCTGGTGTTCCCGCATCGGACACGTAGGCCACGCGCTCGCCCGCTTGCAGGTGCTCGATCAGGCGCAGTGCAGCGGCACGTTCGTTGTGCTGATGCACCGCGACGAGCGGCTTCGAGATGCCGTAACGCGCGAGCAGTTGGCCGGTGTTGCGGGTATCTTCAGCCGCAATGCGGTCCACCAGTCCGAGCACATGCAACGCGCGCAGCGTGACGTCGGCAATGTTGCCGATCGGCGTGGCCACCACATACAGCGCGGCAGTCGGGTACTGCTGCCCTTGCGCGAGTTCGGAGAGAGGAGTCATGAGGCAGAAGACGCAAACAGACGGAACGAGGCCGCCATTGTGCCACGCAGTGCCGCGCGAGCCGGGTGGCAGGGAGACGGCGCACCCGGCGGCGCCGCTCGGCGCATCCATCTCGGCGCACAACTTTTCGAGACTCGTCGGGTCCAAACTCGTCGGCGCGGCTTTCGAGGCGCGTGCGCAGGAGTTTTTGCAACGGCAGCGTTTGCGGTTCGTCGAGCGCAATGTGTCGTGCCGTGGCGGCGAGATCGATCTCGTGATGCGCGAGCGTGACGGCGCGCTGGTGTTCGTCGAAGTGCGTGCTCGCGCGCAGCGCCGGTACGGCGGCGCGGCGGCGAGTATCGGCTGGCAGAAGAAGCAGCGCATCGTGCGCGCCGCGCAGCACTATCTGGCGACCCGCGCTTCGCAGTGGCGCGTTCAGCCCGCTTGCCGGTTCGACGTGATCGCGTTCGAAGCCGGCCGGCTCGTGTGGTTGCGCGATGCGTTTCGTGCCGACGAAGTCTGACGCCGTGCGCGGAGAACACGTGCGAGTGCGATAAACTTGCGCTCGCGTGCAGGCCACGGGACAACGCCGGCAACACACGAAGCGGCGCAATGCGCGATGGTTTTGCATTCATGCACTGCGTTGCCGGCCGGGTTTATCGGAGCGGCACGACTTCGCCATACGACTTCACAACACGGCCGCGCACTGCGGTCTACTCGCGGTAGAAAATAGAGACTCGATGTCAGTCGAACGTATTCAACAACACTTCCGCGACAGCGCGGCAGTCAAACTCGAAGCCCTCGAAACCCTGTCGATGCCGATCGCCGTCGCGATCGACACGATGTTCGCCGCACTTGCCAACGGCAATCGCATTCTTGCGTGCGGCAACGGCGGATCGGCGGCCGACGCGCAACACTTCGCCGCCGAACTGATCGGCCGCTTCGAGCGCGAGCGGCCAGGCTTGCCGGCGATCGCGCTGAGCACCGACACGTCGGTGCTGACAGCCATCGCCAACGACTATTCGTTTGAACAGATTTTCTCGAAGCAGGTCTGGGCGCTCGGCCAGCCGGGCGACGTACTGCTGGCGATCACCACGTCGGGCAATTCCGCCAACGTGCTCGCCGCGATCGAGGCCGCGCACGAGCGCGAAATGATCGTCGTCGCGCTGACCGGCAAGGGCGGCGGACGCATGCAGGAAGTGTTGAGCGACACCGATATCCACGTGTGTGTGCCGTCCGATCGCACCGCGCGTATTCAGGAAGTGCATTTGCTGACCATCCATTGTCTGTGCGACGGCATCGATGCCATGTTGCTGGGCGAAGACTGAGACCGATTCCGAAGGAGAGCTAGTTGATGAGCGTATTCCGCGTCAAGAAGACACTGGTGAGAACCGTGCTGGTGATTGGGTTCGCGGCGGGGCTGTCCGCAACATTGCAGGGTTGCTTTCTGGCCGTCGCCGGCGCGGCGGGCGGCAGCGCGCTGGTGGCGACCGACCGGCGCACGCTCGGCGCGCAGACCGAAGACCGCGAGTTGCAGGTGAAGGCGCTCTCGCAGATCAGCCAGAACCTGCCCGACAACGCGCACGTCAACGTAGCGGTGTTCAACCGCCGCGTTCTGCTGACGGGCGAAGTAGCCGGGGACGTGTCGAAGCAGCGCGCGGAGACGATTGTGCGTGGCTTGAACAACGTCAGTACGATCGTCAACGAACTGACGATCATGCCGGCGAGTTCGTTCTCGTCGCGCACGAATGACACTTACCTCGAAACGCGTGTGAAGACCGCGCTGATCGCCGAGAAGAACATTTCGGCGAACAACTTCAAGGTGGTCGCCGAGCGTGGCTCGGTGTATCTGATGGGCCTCGTCACCATGGACGAAGGCAATCGCGGCGCGGACGTAGCGAGCCGCGTGCCGGGCGTCGTGCAGGTCGTGAAGGTGTTCCAGTACATTCAGCCGCAGGAAGCGGCGGCGGCAGCCGCGGCGGCGGGGACGGCGCCTGTGGCGGCTTCGCAACCGGACGCGAGTGCGCCGACCGTGGGCGCTATACCTGATTCGTCGGTGAGTTCGCGGCCGTTGGAGCAGCAGGCGCCCGCGCCGGTCAGCAATTCAAGCTCGGTGCATCCGGGTAATCCGAAGGCGACGACGCCATGATGCGTGGTGTTGCCATTGCAGTGAGCGCGCTGATGCTTGGCGCGCTGGCGGGCGTTGCAGCACCGGCTGCTCAAGCGGCGGATGCGCCAAATGGGCAACGGGTTGCCAACTCCAATGCTTGCATGGGATGTCATGCGGTGGACCGCAAACTGGTCGGTCCGTCGTTCCAGCAGATCGCCGCAAAGTACAGGGGCGATGCGCAAGCGCCGGCGAAGTTGTCGCGCAAGGTGAAGGAGGGCGGCTCCGGCGTGTGGGGCATGATTCCCATGCCCGCGCATCAATCGATGAGCGACGCGGACATCCGCGCGGTGGTGGATTGGGTGCTCGCGGGGGCGCCATCCAGGTGATGTTTTGCTGCCTCGTGCGGCTTGGCAAAACGGAAAATGCCTGTGCTAGAATTGTTTGCACGTTGGGGGGGTAGCTCAGCTGGGAGAGCGTCGCGTTCGCAATGCGAAGGTCGGGAGTTCGATCCTCCTCCTCTCCACCAAACGGCCATATCAAAGCCCTGCAAGTCCAAAGACTTGCAGGGCTTTCTCTTATCCACTCAAAGGCCTAAACCCCGAGCGATGCAATCCGGGAGCAAAGTCGCATCTGCAGCGCCAAAGCTTCGTTACGAGCCATCAACCCGCATCCAGCGCCCTCGAACGTGTGCGGGCAGCTTTCTGCCGCCGAGTGGATGGATCGCGCCCGAGCAGGTTGCCATTCGTTTACTCGCTGGCCGGCGGTTCTCGCCTAACGGGGAGGACGTGCGAGGCGTGCGGCTTGCCTACGGCAATCTCGACGAAACCGAAATGGCCGCTGCACTCGCGCGGCTCGGCGGCGCTGTTCGATATTCGCGTTGATGCAAGGAAGCCGAGAGGAAGCGATTGATCTTCCAACGCTCCTCGCATTCGCGTCTGCGACGCAACACGCCTCCGCATGCTTGCGCCGCCCACCCTGGCACGGCGCTTAGTCAGAGAAGAACGCTCAAAACCGATCCCACCCGTCATCCGCCCCGACCGCCACGGCTGCCGTCGCCAGTGCGGCAACCGGCGCGGCAACCGGTGCGGCAACCGGCGCGGGCGTCGCGCGGACGGCGCGCCGGACTGGCGCAACAGCCGATTCGCGTCGCTGTATTTCCTTATGCACGGGAACAGCAGAACCAGAAGCCGTTGCCGCATCGCTATTCAGAATCTGAAAGAATGCCACCGCCTCGTTCAACTGCTGGCCCTGATCTTCCATCGACCGCGAAGCCGCCGCCGCTTCTTCTACCAAAGCGGCATTCTGTTGCGTGACGTTGTCCATCTGCGTGATCGCGAGATTGACCTGCTCGATGCCACGGCTTTGCTCGCTCGATGCCGCCGCGATTTCCGACATGATGTCCGTCACCCGCGCCACCGCCTGGGTGACTTCGGCCATCGTCTTGCCGGCTTCACCCGCCAGTGCCGAGCCGTCGCGGATCTTGTCCACGGAGCTGGCAATCAGGTCTTTGATCTCCTTGGCTGCGCTCGATGAACGCTGCGCCAGGCTTCTGACTTCGCTCGCGACCACCGCGAAACCGCGACCCTGTTCGCCCGCGCGTGCAGCTTCGACGGCCGCGTTGAGCGCAAGAATGTTCGTCTGGAACGCAATGCCTTCGATAATGCCGGTGATGTCGGCGATCTTGGTGGAGCTGTCGCTGATGTCGTGCATCGTGCTCACCACCTGGCCGACCACTTCGCTGCCTTTCTGCGCGACCGACGAAGCATTCGTGGCCAGCATGCTGCCCTGCTGCGCATTGTCGGCGTTCTGCTTGACGGTGGAAGTGAGCTCTTCCATGCTCGACGCCGTTTCCTGCAGCGACGCAGCCTGCTGTTCGGTACGCTGGCTCAGGTCCATATTGCCCGCGGCGATCTGGCGTGCCGCGCCGGCAATACTCGTGCTGCTGTCGCGCACGCGTGCGACGATCGTCGTCAGCCGTTCGTTCATCTCGCGCAGGGCGCTCAACAGCTTGCCGGTTTCGTCGCGGCCGTTCACGGTGATGCGCGTGCGCAAATCGCCTTCCGACACGGTGCGCGCAACGTCGATCGCCTGGCGCAACGGTCCGGTAACGGCGCGCGTGATCAGCACGCATGCGCCGATCGCGAGTGCCACCGCGATCAGGCTCATCGCGATCAGCAGGTTGCGCTGGTTCTCGTAGTGCGCCGCGTATTCGTTGATCATCTGTTCCTGGCGGCCGTGCGTGTAGTCGGCATACGCGTTAGTCGCGCGAATCAGCGCGGCGAGCAGCGGCCGGCATTGATCGTCCATCTTGACGATCGCTTCGTCGCGTTTGTTGTTCAGCGCGAGATTGACGATGTCGGTGGCGACCGGTCCGTACGCGGCCTCCACCCGATTGATCTCGGCGACGAGGCTGCGCGCTTTCTCCGAGGTGTCGGTCGCGGCGGCGATCATGTCGTTGAGCTTCTTCAGATTGATTTGCACATCTTCATGTGCGCGCAGCACGTCGGCTTTCTCGAGGTCCAGATCCTGAGGTTTCGTTACGAGCACGAGATTGCGCGCGGCGATGGCCCGGCGGTCGACGGCGGTTCGCACCTGCACCGCCATGTCGGCGCGCGCTTTGATGCCGTGCACGAAGCCGGAAAATCCATCGGTTGAGTCGCTCAGCGCCTTCAGCGAAAGCGAGGAGACCGCGACGACGATTAGAGACAGCATGCCGAAGCCGGCAATGAGTTTGGCTTTGATTGTGAGGTGCTTCAATGTCATGATTTTTCTCCAATAACGAAACGTGAATGCTTCGCAATGGACTCTCAGGTCCGGGCATGGGAGCGTCTGTGTGGCCGTCGTACATGGCGGCGGCCCCGCGCTGTTTACCGCTTCCGTGTCTCATGTCGAATGCATGACTTGCCGCATCGACGTAAGACGCAAAAGAGGCATCCCATTCACCGAATATCGGATCGCAACGTCAAATCCTGAAGGCTGATCGGGTATATCACTAGAAAGTTTGCGCACGATGACCGAAGAAACGCACAATTTCGTGCCGATTGAATAATTTGGTCATTGAGTGAAAGGCTCGGATTACACTTGCGTCTCGTGTCGGCGTTCTGAACGCGGACGGAGGACATGGCAAAAACCCGCCTTGCGGATCGTTCGGCGCGCCACAGCGTCTGGTACGCTACCGGTTCACGGTACGCGCCAGCCCGGACGCGGCCTTCCTGCTCACGCGCGCGGGTCCGCGCCTGCTCGAACGAAAAACCATGGTGACGAGCCGACCGAACATCGTGATTGCGATCAGCATCGTGCTAGCTAGCGCGATTCTCGCGATCGCCGTGTGGGTGCTGGCGCAAATGCGCGACGACGCATTGCGGCGCGCGCAGGATTCCGTGTTCAACGTGTCGTTGCTGGTAGAGCGCGACGTGTCGCGTAATCTCGAGATCTACGACCTTTCGCTGCGCGCGGTGATCGATGGGCTGAAACAGCCCGGCGTGCTCGACCTGAAGCCGGCACTCCGCCAGATGGTCCTGTTCGACGGCTCGGCAAGCGCGAAAGACATGGGTTCGATCCTCGTAACCGACGAGGCCGGCAACGTCAGGTTCGACTCACAGGCCTCGCCACCGCGCCAGATCAATCTCGCCGACCGTGATTACTTCAAGGTGCAGCGGGACTCTCCCAATGCCGGCCTGTTCATCAGCCACCCGTTCATGCCGAAAGTGAGCGGCAAAGACGTCAGCATCGCGCTGAGCCGGCGGATCACGCGGCCGGACGGCAGTTTCGGCGGCGTGGTGGTGGGCACCATGCGCCTCACCTATTTCCGCAGGCTGTTCGCCGGCATGAATCTCGGCGCCGGCGGATCGATGGCGCTGATGCTGAACGACGGCACGATGCTGATGCGGCGTCCGTACGATCCGAAAATCATCGGCATCAATCTGACCGGCACTTCCAATTACTCACGCTTCACCCAGCAGCCGAGCGGTGACTTCTTCGGCACGGCGGCGATCGACGGCGTCGAGCGCTGGTACGCGTTCCGTCATATCGACATGTATCCGCTGATCCTCGACGTCGCGCTGTCCACGCACGACATTTACGTCGAATGGCGGCGCCGTGCGTGGATCATTGGCTCGCTGATCGGCGCGCTCGACGTGACGATTATCGCGCTGGCTATGCTGTTCTCCCAGCAACTGCGCCATCGCCGCGCGGCGGAAGAAGAGTTACGCGTGCTGGCCCGCACCGACGGGCTGACCGGCCTCTTCAATCGCCGCACCTTCGAGGAGCAGGCGGAAGAAGAGTGGCGCCGCGCGCAGCGCAACGCGTGGCCGTTGTCGATGCTGCTGATCGACGTCGACAGTTTCAAGGGTTTTAACGATCTGTACGGCCATTCGGCGGGCGATGAAGCGCTCATTAGCGTGGCCCGCTGTATTGCGCAGAGCGTGCGGCGCCCAGGCGACACGGCGGCGCGCTATGGTGGCGAAGAGTTTGCCGTGCTGCTGCCGGATACCGACGAAACCGGCGCAACCCATATCGCGGAGAAGATTCGCGCCGCGATTCAGGCGCTCCAGCTTCGCCACGTGGCGAGCTCGCACCATGTGCTCACCGTTAGCATTGGCGTCGCGACTGCGCTACGCGACACATTCGCCACGAGTCGCGCCCTCGTGAATGGTGCCGACGAAGCTCTCTACGAAGCCAAAGACGCAGGCCGCAATCGCGTGCTGCGCTACCACGCGACCACCCGTGCGATGCGTGTGATCCGTGCGACGCCCGGCTCTGCCTCTGCAGCGGAATCCGTCACCCAAGCGAAAAACTCCACCTGACGAATCGGGCGATGCTTCGATTGCGCGATGCAGATTGCTCGACGCGTCGTGCGCTGCCGGAGAGGACAAAGATCGCCAAAGACGTGCAGCGCAGGCGCCGCTTTCGCAACACACGCGTGAACGCCAACGCGTAAGTGCGCTTGCGCGAGTAACAGATCGTGCGCGAGCAACAAATCATACTGACGAAAAAAACCGCTCACGCTGGGGGAGCGTGAGCGGAAAAGTCGGAGAGTTACAACATCGCATGCGCTTGCTCATGGGGATCAACGCAGCAGGCCAAGTCTAGGCGTAAGCCGCCGCCCCATAAATCAGACAAATCCCAATCGTGACGTCGACTTACTGATCGCGGGGTTTTTGCGATCCGGCCCTGTCCACTCAGCATCGCTTACAACATCCTGTCCCGGTTATTCCTGACATTTCGCGCATCAAGTCGCGGTGATGGCCGCCGTAAATGAGGTGGGAGCGTCGCTGCGCAGCCAGAAGGTCGCGAAATACTTCGCGATGGCGCGGCGACTCGAGCGTCCCGTCGTGACTCGTGAAGGATGGTGAAATGAAGTGGTTCGACCGCATGCCTGTGTTCAGGAAACTGCTGCTGGCGTTTTCCGTTGTGATTGGTTTTTGCGTCGTGATCGGCGTGACTTCGCTGAGTACGCTGTCGTCGATGCACGACATTACCGACGCGATCGGCAATAAACACATGAACGGCCTCTACTGGATGGAAGAGGCGAACCGCCACAAGATCGACTCCGATCTGGCCGCCGCGAACCTCGGCTATGCGGCCGACGACGCCGGCCGTCAAAAGTTGAAGGACAGCATTGTCGGCTCGCTCAAGGAAATGCACGGCGGCTACGACCAGTACCGCGCGACGATCGGGACGAGCAAGGGTCAGGCCATGTTCGACGACGTGCTGCGCGCGTCGGCGGCGTGGGAAGGCATCGTGCATCAGCAGATCGGTCTCGAACCGGTTCCGGCCGGCGTCGACAACAACGAACTCGTGCGTCGCGCGATTGCGTCGAGTGAGGCGCTGCGCGATCGCATCATGGCGCTGATCGACTATCGCCGCGAGCAGGCCAACGCAGCGCAGCATGAAGCGTCCGCCGGCTATCAGCACATGCGCATCGTCATGAGCGTGCTGGTGCTCGGCGCGATCGTCGCGGGCATGCTGCTCGCCACGGTGATCGCGCGCCGTCTGTCCGCGCAACTCGGCGGCGAACCGGATTACGCGATGCAGATCGCCAACCGCATCGCGGACGGCGACCTGAGCGTGCGCGTCGAGACCCGCACCGGCGACACCCACAGCCTGCTGTTCGCGTTGCGCAACATGCGTGAGCGGCTGGCCGGCATCGTGTCGGGCATCAGCGAATCGAGCGAGTGCATCCTGATGGCGTCGGGTGAAATCGCGCAGGGCAATACCGATCTGTCGCAGCGCACCGAGGAACAGGCCGCCGCGCTGCAGGAAACCGCGTCGAGCATGCAGGAGTTGACCTCGACAGTGAAGATGAACGCCGAGAACGCGCAGCAGGCGGGCGGCGTCGCGCACGGCGCTTCGGAAGTGGCGGCGCGCGGCAGCCACCTCGTCGGCGACGTGGTCGAAACCATGCGCGAACTGGCGGCCGGCTCGAAGCGCATGACGGACATCATCGCGGTGATCGAAGGCATTGCGTTCCAGACCAACATCCTCGCGCTCAACGCGGCGGTGGAAGCGGCTCGGGCCGGCGAACAGGGGCGCGGCTTCGCGGTGGTGGCGGGCGAAGTGCGCTCGCTCGCGCAGCGCAGCGCGGTGTCGGCCAAGGAGATCAAGGAGCTGATCGAAAGCTCGACGGCGCGCGTGGGCAGCGGCGCCGAACTGGCCGAGCGGGCCGGCCAGACCATGGCTGAAGTCACGCACGCGGTCAAACGGGTGACTGACATCATGGGCGAGATTTCGTCGGCGTCGCAGGAGCAGAGCACCGGCATCGAAGAGGTCAACCGCGCGGTCGCGCAGATGGACGACGTGACGCAACAGAACGCGGCGCTAGTCGAGCAGGCGGCTGCCGCAGCGGCGTCGATGGCGGATCAGGCGCGGCAGCTGCAGGCGGCCGTCACGGTGTTTTCGCTGGAAGCCCGGCACGGCTGAACTTGCCAGGCCTGGTGGCACTCCGTACACTCGCGCGTAATTCCTGGGCGACGCCTTGTTCCGGCGCCGCGCCACCATAAATAGCGCCGAACAGAGGAGAACCCCCGCCATGGCCGATTCCTACTTCCCCCGTTGGCGTGCGCAGCCCGCACCGGCCGAGGGCCGCATCGTCGGCACCGACGAGCGGCTCGCGTGGCCGCAAATGTTCGCAATGGGCGTGCAACACGTCGTCGCGATGTTCGGCTCGACTGTGCTCGCGCCGTTGCTGATGGGCTTCGATCCGAACCTGTGCATCTTCATGTCGGGCATCGGCACGCTGTTGTTCTTCGTGCTGGTGGGCGGGCGCGTGCCGAGCTATCTCGGCTCGAGCTTCGCGTTCATCGGTCTCGTGATCGCGGTGACGGGCTACGGCGGCCACGGGCCGAACCTGAACATTCCGGTGGCGCTCGGCGGGATCATCGCGTGCGGCGTGGTGTATGCGGTGATCGGCCTGATCGTGTCGGCGGTCGGCACCCAATGGATCGAGAAGCTGATGCCGCCGGTGGTCACCGGGGCGATTGTCTGCGTGATCGGCTTGAATCTGGCGCCGATCGCCGTGCACGGCGTGAGCGGCAGCAACTTCGATTCGTGGATGGCGCTGGTCACCGTGTTGTGCGTGGGCGCGGTCGCGGTGTTCGCGCGCGGCATGCTGCAGCGTCTGCTGATTCTGGTCGGCCTGCTGATGGCGTATGTGATCTACGCGATCGTCACGAATGGCCTCGGCATGGGCAAGCCGATCGATTTCGCCATCGTCGCCAACGCCGCGTGGTTCGGTATGCCGCACTTCACGGCGCCCGTTTTCAACATGCAGGCCATGACCTTGCTCGCGCCGATCGCGGTGATCCTGGTGGCGGAGAACCTCGGGCACATCAAGGCGGTGAGTGCGATGACGGGCCAGAACCTCGACCGCTACGTCGGCCGCGCATTTCTCGGCGACGGACTCGCGACGATCGTGTCCGGCTTTGCCGGCGGCACCGGTGTCACGACGTATGCGGAGAACATCGGCGTGATGGCCGTCACCAAGATCTATTCGACGCTGGTCTTCGTGATCGCCGCGGTGATCGCGCTGGTGCTGGGCTTTTCGCCGAAGTTCGGCGCGGTGATCCAGACCATTCCGGGGCCGGTGCTGGGCGGTGTGTCGATCGTCGTGTTCGGGCTGATCGCCGTGACCGGCGCGCGCATCTGGGTCGTCAACAAGGTGGACTTTTCCGACAACCGTAATCTGATCGTGGCCGCGGTCACGCTCGTGCTCGGCGCCGGCGATTTCTCGTTGAAGCTCGGCGGTTTCGGTCTGGGCGGCATCGGCACCGCGACGTTCGGCGCGATCATTCTCTACGCTCTGCTGAGAAGGAAGCCGGCGCAAGGTCCGGTGGCCTGAGCCTCCTCTCTCGTATCAAGCGGTTCGGCGGCGGCGCGGGCTTCTGTTTCCGTGATGTCTCATTCGGAGAAATTCGGAGAAACGCGCCAGCCGCTGGAACCGCCATCACGCAGCGCCGCGCGTCAGCGCCTGCGCGCCGTCAGCGCAGTCTCTGACAGGTCCACTTCGCGCATCAGCTTGTTCAACGTCTCGTCATTGATCTCCTGAGTGCTGCGCAGCGCGAGCAGTGTCTTGCGTTCGGCTCGCATGGCCGCGAGCTTCATTCTGAACTCCAGCGCATCGGCGCGGCGCGCCAGCTCGCGGGGCTCCTGCTCTTCATCGAGCGTGGCGAGGCGGCGCCGATAGAGGTCCATGACTCGCGCGGTGACATCAGCCGCGTACGCCGAAGCCGATTCATCCAGATCAGCGCACTCGGTGTCGTGCACCTCGTCGACGGCCCGAATCGCCGCTTGCGCGGCCATCGTGCGCGCGAGCAATTCCTCGGCGGCATGCGGATCCTTGCCACGGCGCCAGCCATTCAGCAACAGCGGCAGCGCCACGACGGCCACCAGCAGCGAAAGCAGAATCACGCCGGATGCGATGAAGATCGCCAGATCGCGGCCCGGCAGCGGGACGCCACCTGGCAACACCTCCGGCAACGACAGCACGCCCGCGAGCGTCACTGCCCCGCGTACGCCGGCCACCGTCGTGATCGTGACCGTGCGCAAACCCGGCACCGCATTGGCCACGCCCTGCTTCGCGGCGCCGCGGCTCGCGAACCAGCGCAGCAGCCACACCCACACGAAGCGCATCGCATAGAGCGCCACCCCCACCGCGGCGATATAGCCGATCAGCAGCCAGACCTGCGCGTTGCTGGTCTCGTGCGCGTCGAGCAATGCGCGTCCGAGAATGTGTGGAAACTGCAGCCCCAGCAGAATGAACACCATGCCGTTGAAGACGAACTCGATCATCGTCCACGTGCTGGTGGCGCGCACCCGCGACGACACCGGTCCGGCGTTCGCAATCGTCGCGTAGTTCATCATCATGCCGGCGGCAACCGCGGCCAGAATGCCGGACAACTCGAGGCGTTCGGCGATCAGATACGCGGCGAACGGAATCAGCAGCGTCATCACGACGCCGGGCGCCGGGTCGCCTTCTTCGGTGAGATTCAGGAAGCGCGCCGACACGAAGCTGAACAGCCAGCTCACTGCCGCGCCGATCGCAAGGCCGCCCGCGGCGATGATCACGAAACTGATCGACGCTTCGCGCAACGAAAACACGCCGGTCAGCGCGGCGGCAATGGCGAACTTCAACGCGACCAGTCCCGACGCGTCGTTCATCAGCGCCTCGCCTTCCAGGATGTGCATGAGCCGCCCAGGGATCTTGCCTTTGCCGACGATGCCGGACAGCGCCACCGCATCCGTCGGCGACAACACCGCGGCCAGCGCGAACGCAACCGGCAGCGAGATCGACGGCACCAGCGCATGCACGAAGTAACCGACCACCAGCACCGTCATGAACACGAGGCCGAGCGCGAGCATCAGGATCGAGCGGCGCGCCATGAAGAATTCGCGCTTGGGAATGCGCCATCCGTCCGCGAACAGCAAAGGCGGAATGAACAGCATCATGAAAATTTCCGGGTCGAACGTGACGTGCAGCCCGAGCTTCGGCCACGCGAGCAACGCACCGATCGCGATCTGCACGAGCGGCAGCGGCAACGAGACCGGCAAGATGCGGGTGACGACGCCCGAGGCGGCGACGGCGAGCAAAAGAATCAATACGGTAAAGACAATGTCCATCGGTCTATTTCGGGGGATATAACGCCGTTGCTTCGGTGATCTTCGCCTATCGGCCATGCGGCGCTTACGAAGTGCAAGGCCGAAGTTTAGCCCGACGACGCCTTGTGCCATCGCCGGCGCGGCACGAGGGCGGCACGAGGGCGTCACGAAGGCGCCAATCCGCGGCGCATGAGCGCCTCGACGAGGTTGCGCACCGTAACGGTGCGCTCTACGCCCACGAGCGGCGCATGCTCCCGTCCGCGTGCGTAATCTTTCGTATAAATTTCATTGGAATGTGCGTCAGCGTGCGCATGGAGCTTGCTTAAGGTATATCGATGACGCACATTTGAGAAACGGCGCCGAGGTTGTTCGCCTCCGCGTTCGGACCGGCCCGGCTCTCGCGTGAGAGGACTGCATGACGATTGCGCAACAGGAAAGAACGGCCAGCGCGCCGCATGGCTTCGAGGTCGAGATGACGTCGGGGCTCGAACGTTTTACGGTGCAGCATGGCGAGCTCACGCTAAGCAGCGTGTTTCAGCCGATTTTCAGTCTGTCGCATATGCGGGCTGTCGGCTACGAAGGGCTGCTGCGGGCGCATGACGGGCTCGACCGGCCCGTGTCGCCGCTCGACGTATTCGGCGAAGCCGCGCGCCTCGGCGACGTGCTTCAGGTGGACCGGCTGGCCCAGACGCTGCATCTGGAAAATTTCAAGGTGCTCGGCGCCGAGCGCGAATGGCTGTTCCTGAACGTGCATCCCGGCGCGCTCACCGATCCGTATCTCGCCGCCGCGTTGCTGGCCACGTTAAAGCGGCTCGATTTGCCGCCGCGGCGCATCGTGCTCGAAGTGCTCGAACATCGCGCGGAAGATCTGGAGCGTCTCGCCGACGCCGTGCGCCAGTTCCGCGAGCGCGGTTTCCTGATCGCACTCGACGACTTCGGCGCGGGACACTCGAACGTCGAACGGATCTGGCAATTGAATCCGGATATCGTGAAGCTCGATCGCGTCATGCTGTCGCACGCCGCGCATCGCGCCGACATGGCGACGATTCTGCCGGGGCTCGTCGCGCTGCTGCACGAGGCGGGCAAACTGGTACTGATCGAAGGCGTGGAAACGGAGCATGAAGCGCAAATGGCGCTCGCCTGCAACGCGGACTTCGTGCAAGGCTTTTTCTTCGGCCGCCCGAACCCGGGCGCGGCCGACGCGCTGCACGCCACCACGTGCATCAGCGAGCTCACCGAGCGTTATCGCGACCAGACCGAAGCGCGCGAGCGCCGCAACGCAAGCCGGCTTGCGCCGTACTTGCGGGCTTTCGAGCGGGCGGCGGAACGCCTCGCGGCCGGCGAACCGCTCGAGGAAGTGTGCTGGAATTTTCTCGCCCTCGACCATGCGGCGCGCTGCTTTCTGCTCGACGCGAAGGGCAAGCAGGCGGGCCGCAACGTCGTGCTGCGCGCCGATCGCGCGGCGCATGAAACACGCTTTCTGCCGCTCGCCGACGCGCAGGGCGCGAACTGGCTGCGTCGACCGTATTTTCGCGATGCGATCAATGCGCCGGAGCGTGTGCATGTGACGCGTCCCTATCTGTCGATCAACGAGGCGTTGCCGTGCGTGACGCTTTCGGTGGCGACGCGTGTCGGCGCGCAGACCTGCGTGTTGTGCGGCGACATTGACTGGGTGGACGAAGAGAATTTTTGAGTGTCCCTAACTGTCGTTGCGCGGCAGCCTCTCAAGGGAGCGCAAAAAAAGTTGGGGCGGCCCGGGGCATTTTTGGAGATCATGTCGGTTTCAACGATCTTCAGCCGTGCTTATGTCCGTCCTTCTAGAAGTCATTGCCACGACCGTTGCCGACGCGCGCCTTGCCGCGCAAGCGGGCGCCGACCGTCTCGAACTTGTCACCGCAATGGGCGAGGGCGGCCTGACGCCGAGTCTCGGCTTGATCGAAGCGGTGGTGGCGGCGGTCGAGATTCCCGTGAACGTAATCGTGCGGCCGCATAGCCGCTCGTTCGTGTACGACGCCGACGATTACGCGGTGATGCTGCGCGACGTGCGGGCGGTCAAGGCGGCAGGCGCGAACGGTGTCGTGATCGGCATGCTGAATGCGTCGGGCGAGATCGATCGCGAAGGCCTTGCGCGTGCGATCGACGCGGCAGATGGACTGGCAATCACCTTCCACCGCGCGTTCGACGAAGCGCGTGATATGCACCAGTCGCTCGACGTGCTGCTCGGTTTCGATGCCGTTACGAATGTGCTGACCTCGGGTGGACAACCTTCAGTTCTGCACGCTGAAGCGACGATCCGCGAGCTGGTGCGGCAAGCGTCCGGTTCGCATTTGACGGTGCTGGCCGGCGCCGGCTTGACGGTTGATGCCGTTGCCGGTTTTGTGAGCAGCACGCAAGTCGAAGCGGTGCATTTCGGTTCGGGCGTTCGCGTGGACGGCAAGGGTCTCGCGCCGGTCGATGCGGCCAGGGTCGCGAAAGTCAGAGCGCTGCTGGACGCATCGCGTAGCTAGATCACCGGGCAAAGAAAATGCCGCTTCGAGATCGCTCCCGAAGCGGCATTGATTCACGCATGTCCACGTGCAAGGAAAGCGAAGAACACTACTTCGCCACGACCACCGGAATGCCGCGCAACTGCCCCGCGCCTTTTACCTCTTCGAGCGATTTCCGCACCGATTCACCGGTCGCCGCTTCGATCTGCAAGCGTGCGGCCAGATCGCGCTCGCCACGCTTCACACCCGCCAGATTCGCGAGCTTTACGTGACCATAACCGCGCACGCGGGCGTGCAGGTCGGTGAGCTTCGCCACGTCTTCCAGATTGCCGGCGTTGAGCTTGGCGAACGCGCGTTGCATCGTGGTTTCGTAGTCGCCGGCAAGTTCACGCTCCATCTTGCGCTCCAGCGTGCGGCCAAACGGATCGAGCATCGTGCCGCGCAGGCTGCTGAATTTCGCCAGCGTGCCTAGCACCGGCCACATCCATTGACCGAAGGTTTTCTTGGCCGGATTCTTGCCGGGTTGCGGGCGCGTGAGCGTCGGGGGCGCGAGATTGAACTTGATGCCGAAGTCCTTGCCGGCCACGCCTTCGAATTGCGCTTCCAGCGCTTCACGGAACGCGGCATCGGTATGCAGGCGCGCCACTTCGTATTCGTCCTTCACCGCGAGCAGACGATAGAACGTGGTTGCCACCGCGCGCGTCATGCGCTCGCTCTTCGTGTCCACGGCGGTCTCCGCGCGGCGTGCCGCATCGACCAGCGCACGGTAGCGCTTCACATACGCCGCGCCGCCGTAAATCTGCAGACGCCCTTCGCGATGCGCGATCAGTTCGTCGAGCGTATCGACGCGCACAGCCTGCTTCGCCAGATGCCGTGCCTGCCACAGCGATTCGAGCGCGGCCGGATCTTGCGCAGCGAGGCGGCCGATCGAAAACGCGAGCTGGTTCATCTGCACCGCGACGTTGTTCAATTCGATCGCGCGCATCATCGCGCCGAACGATACGGGCACGAGTCCAAGTTGCCAGGCATAACCGAGCATCAGAATGTTTGCGCCGATGGTGTCGCCGAGAAAGCGCGTGGCGAGTGCCTGTGCGTCGCATGTCGACATGCGCTCCGCGCCTGCCGCATGACGCATCTTGTCGATCAGGGCGTCGGCGTGCAGCGTCGCGTCAGGATTGGTCACGAACGTCGCGTTCGGAATCGCATGCGTGTTCACGACAATGCGCGTGCGGCCATGACGCACCGTTTGCAGCGCATCGGCGCTTGCGCCGACCACCATATCGCAGGCGAGCAGCACGTCGGCTTGCTGCGTGTCGATACGCACCTGATTGAGCCACTCGTCGCGCGCGGCGAAACGCACGAACGACAGCACCGAGCCGCCCTTTTGTGCGAAGCCCATGAAGTCGAGCACCGACGCGCTCTTACCTTCCAGATGCGCAGCCATGCTGATCAATGCGCCGACCGTCACGACGCCCGTGCCGCCGACGCCCGTCACCAGAATGTCGTACGGCGCGGCGTCGAGATGCGTTGCGGGAATCGGCAAAGCGTCGACGCGTGCGGCCAATGCTTGCGGATCGAATGCGGCGCCCGCGGCTTTCTTCAGCTTGCCGCCTTCCACCGTGACGAAGCTCGGGCAGAAGCCATTCACGCACGAATAGTCTTTGTTGCACGACGATTGGTCGATGCGGCGTTTGCGGCCCAATGCCGTTTCAACCGGTTCGACTGACAGGCAATTCGACTGCACGCCACAATCGCCACAGCCTTCGCAAACTTCTTCGTTGATGAAAAGACGCTTGTCCGGATCGGGGAATTCGCCTTTTTTCCGGCGCCGGCGTTTTTCCGCCGCACAGGTCTGGTCGTAGATCAGTACGGTCACACCGTCGGTGTCGCGCAATTCGCGCTGCACGGTGTCCATTTCGCTGCGATGGTGGAACGTGGTGCCCTTCGGAAAAAGGTCGTGATGGCCGTCGTATTTCTCCGGCTCGTCGCTGACCACGACGAAGCGCGATACGCCCTCGGCTTCCACCTGACGCGCGATCTGCGGCACCGAGATGCTGCCGTCCACCGGCTGGCCGCCCGTCATCGCGACGGCGTCGTTATAGAGAATCTTGTACGTGATGGTGGCTTTCGCGGCCACCGCCTGGCGGATCGCCAGAATGCCGGAGTGGAAGTAGGTGCCATCGCCGAGATTCTGGAATACGTGGCGCGTTTTCGTGAACATGGAGTGCGACGCCCAGTCCACGCCTTCGCCGCCCATCTGGATCAGGCCGGTCGTGTCGCGCTCCATCCATGAAGCCATGAAGTGACAGCCGATGCCCGCATGCGCGATCGACCCTTCCGGTACTTTGGTCGAGGTATTGTGCGGACAACCCGAGCAGAAGTACGGCGTGCGCTTCACGCTGTCCGCCGCGTTCGAGAGAATTTGCGGCGCGACCAGATCGACCACGCGTTCGCGACGATCGAGCGCGGGCTTGTGCTTCGCGAGCCAGTTGGCGAACACCGGCAGAATGCGCGACGGCCGCAATTCCCCGAGCGAGGACAGCAGCAGCGTGCCGTCTTCGGCGTTCTTGCCGATCACGATCGGCCGCGTGCCTTGCGAGCGGTTGTACAGATAGTCCTTGATCTGCTGTTCAATGACCGGGCCTTTCTCCTCGATCACCAGCACTTCGGACAAGCCGGAGACGAACGCGTCGATCCGCGTCATTTCCAGCGGAAACGACAGGCCGACCTTGTAGATCCGCACGCCGGCCGCTTCCAGATCGGCGACGGTCAGATCGAGACGGCGCAGCGTTTCCATCAGATCCAGGTGTGCCTTGCCGCAGGTCACGATCCCCACGTTCGCATGCGGGCTCGGCGCGATCCATTTGTCGATGCTGTTCACGCGCGCGAAGTGGCGCACCGCGTCGAGCTTGGCGTGCATGCGCGATTCGATCGTCAGGCTCGGCAGATCGGGCCAGCGATTGTGCAGGCCACCTGCCGGTGCTGCGAAATCCTGCGGTGCGGCCCAGTCGGTGCGCAGCGCGTCGAGATCGACCGTCGAGCCCGATTCGACCGTTTCGGAGATCGCCTTGTAGCCGACCCACGCGCCCGAGAAGCGCGACAGCGCCCAGCCGTACAAACCGAACTCGAGCATGTCGGCGATGTTGGACGGATTCACCACCGGCATATGCCAGGCCATCAACGCGAAGTCGCTCTGATGCGGCATCGACGACGACACGCAGCCGTGGTCGTCGCCCGCCACCACCAGCACGCCGCCGTGCGGCGACGAGCCGTAAGCGTTGCCGTGCTTGAGCGCGTCGCCGGCGCGGTCCACGCCCGGGCCCTTGCCGTACCACATCGCGAATACGCCCTCGACGGTGCGCTCCGGGTCGGATTCCACCCGCTGCGTGCCGAGCACGGCGGTCCCGCCGAGTTCTTCGTTGATGGCGGGCAAGAAGCGAATATCACTCGCCGTGAGCAGTTTTTTCGCCTTCCACAACTGCTGGTCGACCATGCCGAGCGGCGAACCGCGATAACCGCTAATGAAGCCGGCGGTGTTCAGGCCGCGAGCCTTGTCGGCGGCGCGCTGCATGAGCGCGAGGCGCACCAGCGCCTGCGTGCCGGTGAGGAAGATGCGGCCGCGCGTCGCAATGAGGTTATCGGATAGCTTGTAATCGGCCAGTGCGGGCGTGCCGTCGATGGGCAGGCGAGCGGTCATGGGGGAGTCTCCGTTGTCGATCGGAGTTGGCGCTTTAGCGCTTACTCCGATCCCATGCAACATAGTTGCGGTTTGCATCCGCGCGCGGTGGTGGGACCACGAAGTTAGCGCAGCGAAAGAGACTCTATTTTTTAGCGCCGATTAGAGTGAATTATTTCTACTTTGGTCAGCAACCCGCGAAGAGGCGAGAAGAGCCGAGCGTTTTAACGGAGTTTTGAGATAGATCTGCCACGCGGCGGCGGCATTCGGGTATGCCCTGGTGCGTTTCGACCCGCTTACTGCACCGGCGCCGGCGCTCTCGGGGCCGCAATGGGCGCGTCGTCGAGCGGCACGATTTCGTCGAAATGCGCGTAATCGATATGGCTCACGCCGTCCTGCTCGCTCATGATGTCAGCGAAACGGTGATGCCAGTAGATCTGATCGCACGACCACATGTGGCGCGCCTGCATGGTTTGCGAGGTCGACTCGTCGACGCCTTCCAGCGTGAGAATCAGCGACGTGTCGCGGCCTTTGAGCGTCTCGGCGGTTTCGCCGAACAGCGGACTGCTTTCGTCGATGATGTGCATCAGCGTCCAGCCCAGTTTGAACACCGGGTGTTGATCGCGCAACAGCGTCAGGTCATAGAGCTTGCGCAACGTATAACCTTCGGCGCTGGTCTCCTGGCGCAGAATGCGCAGTTTCGCGCGGGCCTCCGCGATCACGTTCTGACGCGCGTTGGCCGAGCGCACCATCAGCGTCATGCGGCCGTCGATCGGCCGGATCACCGCGTAGCGGGTGAACATGATCTTGGCGTGCGGGCGCGAAAAGCGCGCGAAGATCAGCCCCGTCGCCAACGCAATGCTGGACATGCCGACGAAAATTTCCAGCGTGGCGATCCAGTGCGCGTAAACGGTTTGCGGATGCATGTCGCCGTAGCCGACCGTGGCGAGCGTTTCCACGCTAAAGAAGAATGCACCGCTGAAACCCGCCGGAAACTGATTGGCGATCGGCGCGTCGCCCAGCAGGTAGAGCGTGGCGAACGCAGTGTTGAGCAGCAGGAACAGGACCGCGAGCGACACGAAAAAGGTCGGCCAGCGAACCACGAGGGCGCGGTGATAGAGATCCTGCCAGAGCGGTGTCGGCATGCCGTGGGCGATGACCACGCGATCGTCCAGACGCAATTCGCGGCTGCCGCGCGGGCGGCGTGCCGGCGCGCGTGCTTCGCCATTGCCGAAGCTTGAAGGACGGTCTGTCGGTTCTGTCGCCATTGCAGGATCGTGGAAATGAAAACGGCCAAAGCGTAGCACGCCGCTTTGGCCGCGGAGCGTGGGTTAGGCGGGTGCGCGGGCGCTTGAAAGGCGAGCCGCGCGGCGGGCTGCCGCGTGCGACTCTTACGTCAAGGCACGGCGTACTGCCGGGCACTGAAGTGATCGCGCAACCCTGTCATTAACGCGAAAGCCTGCGCGCTTCGTAGTCACGGAAACGCACGCGGTTTGGGAATGCCAGCACCATGTTCGATATCGTCGACAGCCTGCTGATGCGCGGCCGCGACAGCTTCGGTCGCGGCGCCGTAACCGTTGTCGCCGCCTACCGTCGTCCACGGTTTGACGGCTTTCTCGCGATGGCGGATTTCGTATTCCGCATCCCAGCGAGCACCGCTGAGTTCGAGCGGGCGGACGTGAATCGAATACACGCCGTAGAGGAAGAGCTGTTCAGCCATGACCGCCTCCGGCCAGTTAGTCCAGGGTGGCGCAACGCGGACGCAAAGAGCAAACGCAAGAAGCAAACGCGAATAGCAAAACGCGAAACGCGCGGCGCCGGTCTGCCTAGAGTTCGATTTCCCCGAGAATGCGATGAGCGAGCGCCTTGGCTTCCTCGAGGGCTTCCTCAGGCGTGGACGAAGTGGCGTCGACTTCGTAGACCGTGGTTTCCTGGTCGGCGGTTGCGTCGCCTTCGTCGCGCGTGAGGGTGACCACGCCCTGCCAGGTATCGCTATCTATTTCGCGTATCGAGGCAATGGCCGTGTAGATGCCTTTGGTGTAAGTGATGTCGTCCATGGCGTCGCTCCATCTTCCAAAGGTTTCGGTTTTTTCATCCTAGCACGATGGCGGCGCCAGGGTTCTCCACCCTGCCGGCGCGTTATGGCTGTGACAATGCGCGCCGTACAAGGCAACCGGATTACAGGAGCGCCACGACTTCATCGAGCGACGGCGCGTGCGCGCCGGCGTGGCGGCACGCAGCCGCGCCGGCGGCCAGCGCGAACGCAAGGTGTTCGGGCCACGCGCGCTGCGGCGCGGTCATCAGGCTGAACAGCAGGCCGCCAATCGACGCATCGCCCGCGCCGACCGTGTCGACCACCTCGACGCGCGGCGGCCGCGCCTCGGTCACCATGGCGCCGTCGATCAACATGGCGCTCTCCGGCCCGCGCGTGACCAGCACGGTGGCGGTGGGATTCATGGCCCGCAATTGCGCGAGTGCGCCGGCCTCGTCGTCGGTTTTGAACAGCAGGCGCAAGTCTTCGTCCGACACCTTGATGAGATCGGCGAGCGCGGCCATTTTGCGCAGCGTGGGTTCGTAGCCGTGCTCCATCAGATTCCGGTAGTTCGGATCGAAGCTGATCTTCACGCCTTGCGAACGCAACTCGGCGGCAAGCGTGGCGAGCGTGTCGCCGATCGGTTGCCGCACGAGGCTGATGCACCCGAAGTGCGCCCACTTCACGTGGCTCGCCCAGCCCGCCGGCAGTTTCGCCGGATCGAAGGCCAGATCGGCGCTGTTCTCGCCCATGAAGAAGTACGCGGGCGGATGCGTCTGATGCACGATCGCGAGCAAAGGCGGGTGTTCCACGCGCTGCATGAAGCGCATGTCGAGCCCCGCGGCCACGCTCGCGTTCCACAGTTCATCGGAGAAATTGTCGACGCCCAGCGATCCGGCGCACGCAGTGGGCAGGCCGAGCCGCGCCACGCAGCGCGCCACGTTCCAGCCGGCGCCGCCGGGGCGCGACAGCCATTGCGAAGGGCCGGTGCGCACGAGATCGGTAAGGATGTCGCCGGCTGAGACGAAGAGGGGGAATTCGCTATTCGCGTTGGGGTTGCTCATGTTGTCTGCTCCGCGGATTCGGACGCCGTGGCCGCGCCATCGGGCAGCGCGTGGGCCAGTACTTCGTAGCACGCGCCCATGGTGTGATAGTCGGTCTTGCCGGCCGGACTTTTTTCGTCGCTGTACTTGCGGTTGTCGCACGTGAGGATGCGATACCACGCGCCATACTTGTGATCGACGAAATGCGCCCAGCTATAGCGCCAGATCTCGTCGTACCAGTCCCAGAAGCGTTCGTTGCCGGTGCGCTTGCCGAGTAGCGCGGCGGTCGCGAAGGTCTCCGCCTGCACCCAGAAATATTTGTCGTGGTCGCACACGGTACCGTCGGGACCGAAGCCGTAATAGAGGCCGCCGTGGTCTTCATCCCAGGCGTGCGTCATGGCGGCGTCGAACAGTTCGATGGCGCGTGGCAGCAGCCACGGCAACGGCCGGAAGCGCTCGAGAATCAGCAGCAGCTTGGCCCATTCGGTTTGATGCCCCGGCTGGAAACCCCACGGCCGGAAAATGTTCGAGCTGTCTTCCTCGTTGTAGTGCCAATCGACCGACCAGTCCGCGTGAAAGTGCTCCCACACCAGCCCTTGCGACAACTTTGCCTGACGCAGCGTGATATTCGACGCCACCCGTTCGGCGCGATCCAGGTAGACAAGATGGCCGGTCGCTTCGTGCGCGGCGAGCAGCGCCTCGGTGGTGTGCATGTTCGCGTTCTGCCCGCGGTACGAACTGACCCGCCATTCGGGCGATGCTTCGTCCGCATAGAGGCCCGCGGCGGCGTCCCAGAAGCGGTGTTCCATCAACTCGAAGGTCGCGCCGATCATCGGCTTCGCTTCCTCGATGCCGGCCATCGCCGCATGCGAATACGCGAGCAGGACGAACGCGAGGCCGTAGCAGTGGCGCGTCGCGTCGAGCGTGCGCTTCTTGCCGTCGTGCCATTCGAGTTCCCAGTCGTAGCCTTCGTGCTGGGCGTCCCAATGCGCCTCGCGCAGGAACTGCAAGCCGTGGCGCGCGTATTCGAGATGTTGCGGGTCGCCGAACTGGCGATACGCCATCGCGTAATTGAAGACGTAGCGGCAACTACTCACCAGATGCCGTGTGGTTTTGTCGTAGACCGAACCGTCGTCGCGGAAGAAATGGAAAAAGCCGCCGCTCGGGTCGAACACGTTCGGCGCGTAAAAGCGCAGTGTGTCCTGCACATGCGAGAGCAGAAAGTCGCGCTCGCGAAAGCTCTCGACGGGCGGCACCGCAACGGCGCCGTTAGCGGGGTGAAGCGGATCGGATTGCGTCATGGCGTTTTCACCAAAGTACTGGCACGGGCAATGAGATGAACGGGCAGGCGGACTGCCAGTTCGGCAGGTGCGTCTTCAAGCAGAAGCTCGACGCCGCGCCGGCCGAGCGCTTCCTTGTCGACCGAGAGGGTGGACAGCGGCGGCGTGGCATGCGCGGCGGCGGGAATGTCGTCGAAACCGATGATGGCGATGTCCTCGGGCACGCGCAGGCCGCGCGCGAGACAGGCGCGCAGCGCGGCGAGCGCGGCGGCGTCGTTGTAGGCGAACACGGCGTCGGGACGTGGGCCCGGCGCGTCGAGCAGCTGATGCATTGCACGCGCCGCGCCGCTGTCGGGATCGAGGCCGGCGTCGATAGTCACTTCCAGCGACGGGTCGAACAGCAAGCCCGCTTCGAAAAACGCGCGCCGGTAGCCAAGCGCCCGCTGCGCGATGCTGAAGTGCGCGAGCGATCCGCCGATAAACGCGACTCGCTTGCGCTGCTGTTCGAACAGATGCCGCATGGCGAGCGTGGCGCCCGCGGCGTTGTCGAGATTCACCGAGCGCATGCCGGGCGCCCACAGGTCGATCAGTACGAGCGGGCGTTGCATCGCCACCAGCGTGGCCAGCGTTTCCGGTTCGACGAACCCGGCAATTGCCACCGCATCCGGGGCGTGCAGGCGCATCTGCTGGATCACGTCTTCGGTAGGGCCGGCGGTCAGTACGGAGGGCACGATGCCGCGTTCGCGGCAGGCGTCTTCCACGCCGTGCAGCACATGCGAAAAGAACGGGCTGACGGCGAAATTGTTGTGCTGACGGTGCAGCAGGAACGTGAGGCGGCGAATGCGCGGACGCAGCTGGGCGGCGTCATAGCCGAGCTTGCGCGCCGCTTCGACGACGCGCTCGCGGGTGGCCTCGGACAGGCCCGGCTGGTTCTTCAGTGCGCGTGAGACGGTGCCGATCGACACGCTGGCCGCGCGGGCGACGTCGCGGATGGTTGTGGCCATCGAATCAGGCGGCCGCTGGTGGCGGCCACACGGTGTTTGGGTTCGGGCGATTGTATAGTAAAACTGCCCTGGATCAGCCCGGAAAACCTGCGATCCACACCCGGAAATACCCGTAGATAATGGTGTTGGCCTGAAATATGTTGTTTAGTAAAACAAGCTAAACAATGCTCGGGTGATGTTGTTTGGGCTACCTGTTCACTCGGGCAGCACAGGCGTGACTTCGCCCTGTCCGCGCAACAGCGACACGCTTTCGTCGGCGTCGATCAGCACGAAACCGCTGGCTTCGTGCTTCGCGCGCCGCTTGGCGAGTGCCGCCACGGAGGCAATTTCCTCGCTGCTATAGAGCGACGGTCCGTCGCCTGGCTCGACGCGCACGCAACCAATCGCCATCGTCACGAAACCGAAGAAGGTGGGATTGCCGCGCCGGTCCTCGCCGTGTATGCCGCCCGCTAGCCGGTCAGCCGGCGCATAAAAGCGCTGCGCTCCTTCGTTGAACACGTGGATCGCGCGCAGCACGCGTTCGCGCCAGTCTTCGCTCTGGAACAGGATCAGGAAGTCGTCGCCGCCCACGTGCCCGAGGAAATCGCGGGTTGGGTCGCATACGTCGGCAAGCACGACGGCGGCGAATTTCAGCACTTCGTCGCCTTGCCAGTAGCCGTACTGATCGTTGAACGGCTTGAAGTGGTTCAGATCGACGTAGCAGGCGTAGAAACCGGCGTCGTTGCCGAGCAGGCGGGCAATGTGCGAACTGATCGGGATGTTGCCCGGCAGGAAGGTCAGCGGGTTCGCATAGCGGGCGGCTTCGATACGCACCTCGGTCACCGCGCGCACGAGATTTTCGCCGGTGCCGAGGCCGGCGTACTTTCCGTTGTCGGTGATGACGAAGCCGTCGGCGAGATAGCGCTGATCGTCGCTCGCGAGAAGCTGGGCCATCTGCTCGACCGTCATCGATTTCTCGATGATCACCGGCGATGCATTGGCGAACAGCAGGCAAGGGCGCTTGCCGAACAGCTCGCGGTGATACGGCAGCGCGTAGCGATCCATGAAGCTGCGGCGGTTGATCAGCGCGACCGGTTCGTCGTGCTCGACCACCGCGACCGCGTGCAGGTCGGGCAGGCGGTTGAACAGTTCGAGCACGTCGTTGTTGGTCGCCTGGCGCGGCAGCGCGGGCGCGTGCACCAGCATTTTCGCCGACGCCATGCCACCCGAAGGCGAAGCGCTGCTCAGCGTGCGCGTGGTCTCGGGAAATACGGCGATGTGGCCGGCGCGCAGCGCGTCACGAGCGTCGTCGGTCACCTTGCGGGCCGGTTGCGCGTGCGGACGGCCGAAGAAAAAGCCCTGCCCGCAGCCAATCCCCATGTCGCGCACCACGATCAGATCCGCTTCGTTTTCGATGCCTTCGGCCACGAGCCGTGCGCCGCTTGCGTTGGCGAAGTGCTGCATCGCGCGTACGGCTTCGAACTTGAGCGGGTCGCAGGCAATGTCGTGAATGAAGAAGCGATCGATCTTCACGACGTCCGGTTGCAGCCGCACCCAGAGGTTCATGCTGGCGTTCGCGGTGCCGTAATCGTCGAGCGCGAATTGCGCGCCGGTTGTGCGCAGGCTCGTGATCACCGGCAGGAAACTGCCCACGTCCAGAATCGTGCTTTGCTCGGTCAACTCGACCACAATCCGTTGCGGATCCACGCCGCGATGACGCAGCAGCGCGAGCGTGTCGTCGCGCGCCTCGGCCAGCTGACGCATTGCGCCCGCGCTGAAATTCAGAAACAGCTTGCCGTCGAAATCGAGCCGCGCGAACGCTTCGATGCAGGTGCGCGCGGCGGCGCGCTCGAGCTCGATCGTGCAGCCTTCGGCGAGCGCTTGCGCAAACAGGGCGAACGGCGCTTCGAGCGGCGTGCCGGCCGGGCCGCGGATCAGCCCTTCATAGCCGAGGATCGCGCCGTCTTCGAAATCGATGATCGGCTGGAAAACGGCGGACAGCTCACGCCGGGCGATCAACTCCTCGATGCGCGGCGCGGCGGATCGGGAGGGCGAGCGAGGTTGCATGGCAGGTAGGCGTAGCGATCGACCTTTGGCTTATCGGCTGGACCTGAGCGTAATTAAGTGAACTTTTAGTGAAGCGTCGCACCGGGGTGGTGCGGGTGCGGGTGCGGGTGCGTTTGGGTTTGGGTTCGGGTCTGCACGGGCGTGCGGGTCGCCTTTCCGTGCGTACTGCCGCCTGCGTCGGCGCGATCCGCATTGCCAGGAATTCGCCTATGCCATCCGGTCGAGGCGACAGCCGCCGCGTTTGCGCGTGAAATAACAAAAAAGCCGCGCGAGGCGGCTTTCTTCAAATGACGCTCAGGGAGGGCGCTTATGAATGTCCTGTTTGCATTGCGCGCGTATTCACCGGCGCGCGACGGCGGCGGCGGGCCGCTCGCGCGAGGCGGCGTGGGTCTCGCCGCTGGTGTCGCGCGCGCCCCAGCGCTGCGCGAGCGCGGCGCACACCATCAGCTGGATCTGGTGGAACAGCATCAGCGGCAAGACCACGGCGCCCACCGCATGCGAGGCGAAAATCACCTTGGCCATCGGCACGCCGGCGGCCAGGCTTTTCTTCGAACCGCAGAAGATGATCGTGATCTGATCCGCACGGCTAAAGCCGAGCCGCTTGCTGACGAAAATCGTCACGCCAAGCGCGAGAGCAAGCAGTACGACACAAACCAGCAGCAGGCCGGCGAGTGCGGAGAGCGGAATCTGGTGCCACAGGCCTTCGGTAACGGCCTCGCTGAACGCGCCGTACACCACCAGCAGGATCGAGCCCTGGTCCACGAACTTCAGCACGCCGCGGTTGCGCTCGATCCACTTGCCGATCAGCGGCCGCAGCAACTGCCCGGCCACGAACGGCACCAGAAGTTGCAGCACGATGTTGCCGACCGTATGCCAGGGCGAAGCGCCACTCCCGGCCGCCTGATTGGCGATGACGAGGCTGACGAGCGCGGGCGTGATGAAGATGCCAAGCAGGCTCGAGGCCGACGCGCTGCATACGGCAGCCGGCACGTTGCCTTTGGCGATAGAGGTGAACGCGATCGACGACTGAACCGTAGACGGCAGCGTGCAGAGGAAGAGGATCCCCGCATAGAGCGACGGCGTGACAAGTGGCGAAAGGAGCGGCTTAAGCGCGAGGCCGAGCAGCGGAAAGAGCGCGAACGTGCTGAGCAGCACTACGGCGTGCAGGCGCCAATGCGTCGCGCCCGCAATGATCGCTTCGCGTGAAAGCTTGGCGCCGTGCAGGAAGAACAGCAGGCCGACCGCCACGTTCGTCACCCAGTTGAACCCGACGGCGGCCTGCCCGTGAACCGGCAGGAAGCTGGCAAGGATCACCGTGCCGACGAGGCATAAGGTGAAGTTGTCGGGAAGCAGTTTCGGGCGAGCCATGTCGGAATCTCGATTCGGTGACGCGGAAAAGCGCGGCTGACCGCGCGCATGAAGGCGCCGTTCCAGCTTATGGAAAACGGCTATTGTTGTTGATTTTCGATTGAAAAAGCAAATTCATTTGCCGAATCGATTAATGAGTGTTGCGCATTGCAGTGCATGTTCCAGAAAATTCGGATGGTCCTGCAAGCTGTGTTTCAGTATTGGCGAGGACTTCTATTTGGTCCATCCACTTTTGACAATCGGGTCGAAAACTAGACTGTGATTCGTCATACGCAAAAGCTCCTCCGCTATCTCGCTAAGGTCTTGAAAGCAAGCGGTTTCAGGGCTTGCGCGCAAGCGCTCTGTCGCAAAAAAACGTCGCAGTAACAAGGTGTTACATCCGCGGCCGAGGCCTAACACTTTTTGGCTCGACACCCTTTGCCGGCACCCATAAATTACGGTTCAAAGGCCGTCGGGATGTCCCGCGCCGCGATGTCTGTCGCAGCGCCCGTGCCAGTCCCAAAACAAGTCCGTCGCAGCTCGAACGGTGGGCTTCAGGCAAGTCTTCGGGCATGAGAGTCACTGGGTGGACGGGTTGTCGAGAACGAGGCAATGGGCGTGGGGCGCGGTTATCGCTGCGCTGTGCTCGTTCGCCTATGCGAAAGCGCCAGGCATGCCGCATTTCGGCGGTGGCGGCTATTCGCATGCCTCTGCCAATCATGGCGTACGCGGCGACATGCATAACGGCGGCCGTTTTAATGGCGCCGCTGCAGCGTCGGCCCGCAATACGAATACGGACCGCAATGCGCATCTACCGCATGGTGGAGCAAGTTTCGCGGGCGGAAATTACGGCGACGGGTTTGGCGTCTACAGGCCGGACATGCGCCGGGTGGCCGGACCGGCCGGTTACGCCGGCGACGGCCGCGGCGGCATGCAATACGCCGGTGCCATCACGCCGGTGAGCGCCGAGTCGCGCGGCGTGCCGCGGCCACCGGTCAATGCGCCGGTTCGCGCCGGCTCGATTCGGGCCGACGTTGCGCGCTATAACGAGGAGCGCGGTTCTTCGCGCGCCATGCCGCGCCAGGCGGACGACCCACGTCAGCAAGAAGGTTCGCCGTACCGTAACTAGGCCATGCGCGGTCGTCTTTGTTCGCGGCGCGGGCTGAAGTACTTCTCCGCTGAACCTCTTTCGGCTGAAACTTCTCGGCTGAACCGTCGCTCGGCTGAATCACCTTCCGGCTCAACCACCTCCCGCCTTTCCAACCGCTGCGCAGCGACCTGCCGTTGCCCCGCGCCCCAAGGCTGCGCGCCATGTGACGTTTCGACGCCACACTTTTTTGAAAACACTCGGCAGCACACCCCCTCTCGTCGTCAAATTTGGTCGTTTATGCGGCGGCGCGTCATCCGCATGTCATCTGAGGCGTTATCACGCGGTCGGGCCTAGAGTCGGTAACGTTTTGCGCGCCGCTACGGAGTCTGCGGCAGCACCGCGAACGCACTGTCCGCCAAGGCTTTATCAGGCCGATAAACGATAAAACTAATC
Organism: Paraburkholderia sp. RL17-380-BIE-A; assembly: GCF_046028085.1. Classification (NCBI taxonomy): domain Bacteria; kingdom Pseudomonadati; phylum Pseudomonadota; class Betaproteobacteria; order Burkholderiales; family Burkholderiaceae; genus Paraburkholderia; species Paraburkholderia sp. RL17-380-BIE-A. The sequence continues at coordinate 132,611 of NZ_JARESQ010000009.1, read as the reverse complement.
AGTCCGATATACCCGCAATAACCAACGATATTTTTGTTCATAAAAATGGTCCGCAAAGATGGTCCCGCCCAGATTGGCTCGATGATCGAACGGACAACAACAATGGTTCGCGCTAGCCTCCCCTTTCGCACAGCCACACCCCTTTTGACAAAGACAGGAGAACCCATGAAATCAAGCATCAGCAGTGCGCTGAAGACCACCCTCAAGGCAACCGCGTGTGCCGCTCTGCTGGCCAGTGCATCGTCTGCTTTTGCGCAATCGAGCGTCCAGCTCTACGGTCAGGTCGACGAATGGGTCGGCGCGCAGAAATTTCCGGGCGGCAAGACTTCGGTGCAAGTCTCGGGTGGCGGCATGTCGACCTCGTACTGGGGCCTGAAGGGGGCGGAGGATCTGGGCAACGGCTACAAGGCGATCTTCGCGCTGGAAGGCTTCTTCCTTGCGCAGAACGGCCAGTATGGCCGCTTCACGGGCGACACGATGTTCTCGCGTAACGCGTACGTCGGTATCGAATCGCCCTACGGCACGGTGACCGCGGGCCGTCTGACGACGCCGCTGTTCGTGTCGACGATTCTGTTCAACCCGTTCATCGACTCGTACGTGTTCTCGCCGATGGTCTATCACACGTACCTCGGCCTGGGCACGTTCCCGACGTACTCAACAGACCAGGGCGTGACGGGTGACTCCGGCTGGAGCAACGCGGTGCAGTATTCGTCGCCGAACTTCAACGGCCTGTCGGCGTCGGCCATGTATGCGCTCGGCAACACGACCGAGAACGGTGCGAAGAAGTGGAGCGGCCAGGTGCTGTACTTCCACGGCCCGTTCGCGGCAACGGCTGTCTACCAGTACGTGAACTTCAACAACGTGCCGAGCGACCTCGGCAGCTTCAGCACCTCGGGCGTTCCCGGCCTGAAGAGCCAGAGCGTCGCGCAACTCGGCCTGTCGTACGACCTGAAGTTCGTGAAGTTCTTCGGCCAGTACATGTACACGTACAACGACCAGCAGGTCACGAGCTGGCACGTGAACACGGCGCAGGGCGGCGCTTCGGTCCCGTTCGGCCCGGGCACGGTGATGGCGTCGTACGCTTACTCGCGTGACGGCGGCGGCTTCGACCAGACCCGTCAAACGGCGGCGATCGGCTACGACTATCCGCTGTCCAAGCGCACGGATATCTATGCGGCGTATATGTACGATCACATCACCAGCCAGTCGAGCGGCAACACCTACGGCGTCGGCCTGCGCGCGAAGTTCTAAGCGTTCCGGGCCGGCTGCGCGACGCCTCCTTGCTGGTGTCGCGCGGCAGCGGCTGCATCGAGCTTGATCTCCCAAGCCCGCCTTCTTTGGAAGGCGGGTTTTTTTGCTTTTGGGCTCCGCTTCTCATGGCTCACGACGCCGTTTTGCCGACCATCTTTTGATAAACCAGGCAAAATGACACCGATTGATTCCTGAAGTGAGCGATTGAGATGGATACCCTCGTCAGCATGAAAGTGTTCCGCCATGTGGTCGAAGTCGGCAGCTTTGTCGGCGCGGCCGAACGGATGGAGATGTCGGCGGCCATGGCGAGCAAGCACGTGATGCATCTCGAACAGCAACTCGGCGCGCGGCTGCTCAACCGCACCACGCGGCGGGTCGCGCCGACCGAGGCGGGCCGCGAATATTACGAGCGTCTGAGCCAGGTGCTCACCGAACTCGAGGAGGCCGAACAGGTGGTCGGCGCGGCGAGCGTCGTGCCGCAGGGGCGCTTGCGGGTATCGTCGCTGTCGGCGTTCGGCTTGAGTCACGTGATGGCCGCGGTGGCCGACTATGCCGCGCAGTATCCGCAGGTCACCGTCGATATGACGCTGTCCGACCGGGTGGTCGAATTGATCGACGAAGGTTTCGATGTCGCGATCCGGGCTTCGCCGAGCGGGCTCAAGTCGTCTTCGTTGATTGCGCGGCAGATCGCGACCGCGCATCTCGTGCTGTGCGCGTCGCCTGCCTATCTGAAGCGGCACGGCACGCCGAAGACCGTCGCCGATCTGGCGCGTCACAACTATCTGCAATACGCGGGCGTGTCGGCGCTCGAAATCGCGCCTGCCGCCGGTGACGCTTCGACGCGCGTGCGCCTGACGGGCAACCTCATCGTCAACCATCTGGAAGCGCAACGCGTGATCGTGCTGCAGGGCGCGGGCATCGCGATGCTCGGCACCGAAGTGATCGGCGACGATCTGGCCGCGGGGCGTCTCGTGCCGCTGCTGGTGGACGATGTTCCGCCGCGCGAGTTGCCTATTCATGTGGTCTATGCGAGCCGGCGGCATCTGTCGGCGAAGGTGCGCTCGTTTGTCGACTTCCTCGCCGAACGGTTCGCGAACGAGTCGCTGTGGCCGTCGCTCGAACAGATCAAGGCGCTGGCGGTGCGCTAGGCGCGTGGGCCGGTCAAGCGCCGCGACCCGTTTCGCTATACTGGGTGCAGCACCCATACGCGTAACGATCTGGGGGAGACATGACCGATCTGTCCACGCCGCAGCGCATCGGCAGCCACAAGCTGCCCGCGGGCCGGCGATTGCGCTTTGTCACTGCGGCTGCGTTGTTCGATGGCCACGATGCGTCGATCAACATCATGCGGCGCATTCTTCAGGCGAGCGGTGTCGAGGTGATTCACCTCGGCCATAACCGCTCCGTCGATGAAGTCGCCACTGCCGCGCTGCACGAGGACGCCGACGGCGTCGCCGTGTCGAGCTACCAGGGCGGTCACAACGAATACTTCCGCTATCTGGTCGACCTGCTGCGCGCACGCGGCGGCGAGCGCATCAAGGTATTCGGCGGCGGCGGCGGGGTGATCGTCCCGGAAGAAATCGCCGAACTCGAGCGCTACGGCGTCGAGAAGATCTATTCGCCGCAGGACGGCCAGCGGCTTGGTCTGCAAGGCATGATCGACGATATGATCGCGCGCTGCGCCGAAGGGGCGCGCGCGGCGGCGGCCAGTGGGGTGAGTCCGGTTGGCGCGTGGGTGGCCGAGCTTTCGGAGCATGGGCTGCCGCGCTCTGATTCGCATGACGATGCCGCCGCAGAGGGTCACGCGGCCGCTGCGCGCGATCCGGCCAGCAAGGCGATTCACTCGGGCAGGGCCAGCACGGCCAACACGGCCGCCACCGCCACCACCCCCAACCCAACATCCCTCGCTTTCCGCCGGCTCGCGCAACTCATCAGCGCATTCGAAACGGCCGCCATCGACGCCGCCTCGCGCGAAAAACTGTCCGCCGTGGCCAAAGCAACCGCGATTCCCGTCCTCGGCATTACCGGGACAGGCGGCGCCGGCAAGTCGTCGCTCACCGATGAACTGATCCGCCGCTTTCGCCTCGACTACGGCGACGCGCTCACCATCGCCGTGCTCGCCATCGACCCGTCGCGCCGCAAGTCCGGGGGCGCGCTGCTGGGCGACCGCATCCGCATGAACGCTATCGGCGACTGGGGTGGCGGCGCGCGCGTGTACATGCGATCGATGGCGACGCGCGAAGCGTCGAGCGAAATCTCCGCCGCATTGCCCGACGCGCTGATGCTGTGCAAGGCGGCGGGCTTCGATCTGATCGTCGTCGAAACGTCCGGCATCGGTCAGGGCGACGCGGCGATCGTGCCGTTCGTCGACGAATCGCTGTATGTGATGACGCCGGAGTTCGGCGCGGCCAGCCAGTTGGAGAAGATCGACATGCTCGATTTTGCCGGCTTCGTCGCGATCAACAAGTTCGATCGCAAAGGCGCACCGGACGCGTTGCGTGACGTCGCCAAGCAGGTGCAGCGCAATCGCGGCGATTTCGCGAAGTCGCCCGAAGCGATGCCGGTGTTCGGCACGATCGCCTCGCGCTTTAACGATGACGGCGTGACCGCGCTGTACCTGCACGTCGCCGAAGCGCTGCGCAGGCACGGCTTGCGTGTGGGCGGCGGCCGTCTGGCAGCGCCCAAAGGCCTGCGGTTTTCGAGCGGCCGCAACGCCATCGTGCCGCCGACGCGTGTGCGTTATCTGGCGGATATTGCGCAGACGGTTCACGCTTATCGCGAGCGCGCCGACGCGCAAGCACGCGTGGCGCGCGAGCGCTGGCAACTTATCGAGGCGCGCCGGATGCTCGGGGAGGCGGGGGCGGCTGCACGTGGAGTTGCAGTTGCGGGCTCAGGTTCAGCCGCAAGTGCAACCAATGATCCAAGCACAAACGCCGTTTCAGGCACAAACGCGCCTGCGAACTCAACCTCAACCGCAAGCCCAGAAACGACCACACCCGCCGCCACCGGCAACCAGAATCTCTCCCAACTCGACACCCTCATCACCCAACGCACCGCGGCACTCGGCGAACGCGAGCGCATCCTCCTCGACACCTGGCCGCAAACCGTCGCCGCCTATTCGGGCACCGAACACATCGTCCGCATTCGCGACCGCGAAATCCGCACCGCGCTTACCGTCACGACGCTGTCCGGCTCGGAAGTGCGCAAAGTCTCGCTGCCGAAATTCGTCGACCACGGCGAGATCCTGCGCTGGCTGATGCTCGACAATCTGCCCGGTTACTTTCCCTTCACCGCCGGCGTGTTCCCGTTCCGCCGCGAAAACGAAGACCCGACGCGGATGTTCGCCGGCGAAGGCGATCCGCAACGCACCAATCGTCGCTTCAAACTGCTCTCGGAAGGCATGCCGGCCAAGCGTCTGTCCACCGCGTTCGATTCGGTCACGCTCTACGGAGAAGAGCCGCACGAGCGCCCCGACATCTACGGCAAGGTGGGCAATTCGGGCGTTTCGGTGGCGACGCTCGACGATATGAAGACGCTCTACGACGGCTTCGACCTGTGCGCGCCGGAAACCTCGGTTTCCATGACGATCAACGGCCCGGCGCCGACCATTCTCGCGATGTTCTTCAACGTCGCGATCGATCAGCAGATCGCGCGCATGACGCAACAGCAAGGCCGCCCGCTCACGGACGACGAACTCGCCGCGCCGCGCCGCGCGGCGCTGGAAAACGTGCGCGGCACCGTGCAGGCCGACATCCTGAAGGAAGACCAAGGCCAGAACACCTGCATCTTCTCGACCGAATTCAGCCTCAAGGTGATGGGTGATATTCAGGCGTACTTCGTCGAGCACGGCGTGCGCAATTTCTATTCGGTGTCGATTTCCGGCTATCACATCGCCGAAGCCGGCGCGAACCCGATTTCGCAGCTCGCGTACACGCTCGCGAACGGCTTCACCTATGTCGAGGCCTATCTCGCCCGCGGCATGTCGATCGACGACTTCGCGCCGAATCTGTCGTTTTTCTTTTCGAACGGCATGGATCCGGAATACACGGTGCTCGGCCGCGTCGCGCGACGCATCTGGGCCGTTGCCATGCGTGAGCGATACGGCGCGAACGAACGCAGCCAGAAGCTCAAGTATCACGTGCAGACGTCGGGCCGCAGCCTGCACGCGCAGGAGATCGACTTCAACGATATCCGCACCACGCTGCAAGCGCTGATCGCGATTTACGACAACTGCAACTCGCTGCACACGAATGCCTTCGACGAAGCGATCACCACGCCCACGGAAGAGTCGGTGCGCCGCGCGGTGGCGATCCAGTTGATCATCAACCGTGAATGGGGGCTCGCGAAGAATCAGAATCCGAATCAGGGCAGCTTCGTGATCGAGGAACTGACTGACCTGGTGGAAGAGGCGGTGCTGGCCGAATTCGACCGGTTGACCGAGCGCGGCGGCGTGTTGGGCGCGATGGAAACGGGCTATCAGCGTGGACGCATCCAGGACGAGTCGATGCTGTACGAACATCGCAAGCATGACGGTTCGTATCCGATCGTCGGCGTGAACACGTTCTTGAGCCCGCATCCACACGAAGCGCCGCAGCCGATCGCGCTAGCCCGCTCCACCGACGACGAAAAACAGAGCCAGTTGCACCGTCTGCATGCATTCCAGGCGCAGCATCGCGACGCGGCGCCCGCCGCGCTCGAACGCCTCAAGCGCGCGGTGATCGACGATGAAAACGTATTCGCGGTGCTGATGGACGTCGTGCGTGTCTGCTCGCTTGGGCAGATCACGCACGCGTTATTTGAAGTCGGCGGGCAGTATCGCCGCAACATGTGAGTCTTGCTGCACGGCGATCGCTGCGGCTCGGCCTGACGGTCGGGGCTGAGGCGCGGGCCTGACGCGCGGGCCTGACGCGCGGCCGCAGCGAAATCTCCTCAGACCCGGCGCCTCAACCGAGGCGCTCCAATGGGACGCTCAGCGCGCAATCCCCAGCCGCGCCTTCGCATCGTTATATTCCTTCGTGAGACGCTGCACCAGTTCGCTCACGCTCGGCACGTCGTCCATCAGACCGACGCCCTGGCCCGCGCCCCAGATGTCTTTCCACGCCTTCGCCTTGTCGCTGCCGAAGTTCATCTTGGTCTTGTCCGATTCCGGCAGCGCGTCCGGGTCCAGCCCCGCGTTCACGATACTTTCGCGGATGTAGTTGCCGTGCACGCCGGTAAAGAGGTTCGTGTAGATGATGTCCGACGCCGTGGAATTGACGATCGCCTGCTTGTAGCTGTCCACCGCGTGAGCTTCCTTGGTCGCGATGAAGCGCGTGCCCATGTAGGCGAGGTCCGCGCCCATGGCCTGCGCGGCGAGAATCGAGCCGCCGTTGGCGATCGAGCCCGACAGCACGATCGGGCCGTCGAACATGCGCCGCACTTCGCCGACCAGTGCGAACGGCGAGGTCGTACCCGCATGGCCGCCCGCGCCGGAGGCCACCAGGATCAGTCCGTCGACGCCCGCTTCCAGCGCCTTCTGCGCATGCCGCAGATTGATCACGTCGTGCAGCACGATGCCGCCGTAGCTATGCACGGCGTCGACGATATCCCGCGCCGGCGCCCGCAGGCTCGTGATGAAGATCGGCACCTTGTGTTCGACGCACACGCGCACGTCGTGTTCGAGCCGCGTATTCGACTGATGGACGATCTGGTTGACTGCGATCGGCCCGATGATCGCATCGGGGTCGGCCGCCTTGTGCTCGGCGAGCTGCGTCTGGATCTGCGTGAGCCATTCGTCGAGCAACTCAGCCGGGCGGGCATTCAGCGCAGGGAACGAGCCGACGATCCCCGCCTTGCATTGGGCCAGGACGAGTTCGGGATAGCTGACGATGAACATCGGCGAGGCGACGACGGGCAGCGCAAGTTTTTGCAGAACGGCGGGCAATGCCATAGTGCGAGTCTCCTGATTTGAGCGGACCGGTGCGTCGTTGCGCGCCCGGCGATGAATGAGTTTAGCGGCACATGGCTTGCGGCGCTTTTATCAGCCGCAGCCACCCGAATATTTAAGAACGGTCGTTCGATTATAGGCGAAGCGCCGTGCTTGCGTCCGGTCGCTGCGTTTGGAACAGTTGGAAGGAGTGTTCAGGTTCTATGCTTGCGTGGGCTGTCCCACCTCGCGCGGTCATATTGGGCTCCTACAATGCAGTGACTCCAAATCACAAAAGAGAGAGACGCCATGGCCTTCGAGAATTTCACGCCCTTTCGCGTCGCCGTGGGCGATGTCGATATTTTCGGAGTGAAGGGCGGAGCGGGGCCGCCTCTTCTGCTGCTGCACGGTCATCCGCAGTCGCATCTGATCTGGCAAAAGTGCGCCGCGCAACTGGCCGAACATTTCACCGTCATCGCAACCGACCTGCGCGGCTACGGCGCATCGGGCAAGCCGCCGAGCGACGCCACGCACACGCCGTATTCCAAGCGCGCAATGGCCGCCGATCAGGTTGCCGTGATGCGTCATTTCGGCTTCGAACGTTTTCTCGTGTGCGCCCACGATCGCGGCGCGCGCGTCGCGCACCGCATGGCGCTCGACCACAGCGATGCCGTCGAGCGTCTGATGCTGCTCGATATCGCGCCGACGCTCGCGATGTACGAAGCCACCGACCGCGCCTTTGCGACGCACTATTTCCACTGGTTCTTCCTGATCCAGCCGGAGCCGCTGCCCGAGACGCTGATCGGCGCGAACCCGACGGCCTATGTCGACGCGGTGATGGGCAGCCGTCACGCGGGTCTGGCGCCGTTCGAGCCCGCCGCGCTCGACGCCTATCGGTCGGCGCTGGCCGAACCGGGCGCCGTGCACGCGATGTGCGAGGACTACCGCGCGTCGGCGAGCATCGACCTGGAGCACGACCGGGCCGATATCGAACGAGGTCACAAGATCGGCTGTCCGCTGCGCGTGCTGTGGGGCGACAAGGGTGTGATCGAGAAGTGCTTTGACGCGCTGGCGGAATGGCGCCATGTGGCGCGCGACGTGAGTGGCCGCGCGTTGCCTTGCGGGCATTACATCCCCGAGGAAGCGTCGAGCGAACTGGTCGCCGAAATGCTGTCCTTCTTCGAAGCGGTCGAACAGTAACTCAGCCGCTTCGTTCCCTTCGTTCCGCCGCGCACACGCACCCGCGCTTCGTCTAGCCGAGCGGCGGCAAGCGGCGCGCGACCGGCGTCGACTTGACGATGGCGGAACTGGTCTCCGCGCGCTCGGCGACTTTCGTCAGAATTTCGTCGAGCTGCTCGATCGAGTGGAGGTACAGGCGGCAGATGAAACAATCGTCGCCCGTCACCTTGTCGCACTCGACGAACTCCGGAATCCGCCGGATCACTTCTTCCACGAGATGCAACTGACCGGGCAGCGGCTTCACGCGCACGATGGCCTGCAACGTGTAGCCGAGGGCGCGCGGATCGATGTGCACCGTAAAGCGCTCGATCACGCCTTGCGCTTCGAGCCTGCGCACGCGCTCCGCCGTACTCGGCGCCGACAGTCCGACCAGACGCGCCAGTTCGCTGACCGGCTGACGGGCGTCTTCCGCCAGCGCGGCGAGTAGTGCGCGGTCCGTCTGGTCGAGTGGGGCAGGTGCCGAAGGAGTAAGGCGTTTGGTCATGACGGCCTTCGATTATTAGGTTCCATCGCGGTAGTGCTTAAGTTTAGCCATGTATTCGGGCGATCGGATTAATTACACTGCTGGTCGTGCAGGAATCAATTCGAGGATTGAATCATGGCGTCAAACGAAATTCGCCGCGGAGCCGCGGAAATGACCATGGCCATGCTGATGTCCGGCACCATCGGCTGGCTCGTGGTGTCGTCGCAGCAAGGCCCGTTCAATGTCGTGTTTTTCCGCTGCATTTTCGGCGGCGCGACGCTGGCGCTCGTCTGTGCGGTGCTGGGTTTGTTCCGGCGCCAGCTCTTCTCGTGGAAGATGCTCGGCCTCGCCTTGCTCGGCGGGGCGGCGATCGTCATCAACTGGGTGCTGCTGTTCGCCGCGTATTCGCGCGCGTCGATCTCGATGGCCACGGCCGTCTATAACACGCAGCCGTTCATGCTGGTGGCGCTCGGCGCCCTGGTGTTTCGCGAGCGCATCAGCCCGTCGACCGTGGTCTGGCTGGTGGTTGCGTTCATCGGCCTCGTGTTCGTCGTGAGGGTCGAGCCGGCGGTGTTGGCGGTGCCGGGGCAATACCTGGTCGGCGTCGCGTATGCGGTGGGCGCGGCGGCCATGTATGCCGTGTCGTCGATCATCACGAAGCGGCTCAAAGGGACGCCGCCGCATCTGATCGCGTTGATCCAGGTGTCGCTCGGCGTGCTGATGCTCGCGCCGTTCGTGCGCTTCGACGCGCTGCCCACAAGCGGTGTGCAGTGGCTCGAACTGGTCGTGCTCGGCATCGTCAATACCGGGCTCATGTACGTGCTGCTGTATGGAGCGATCCAGAAGCTGCCGACTTCAATGACCGGCGCGCTCTCGTTTATCTATCCGGTGGTGGCGATCATCGTCGATCGGGTTGCGTTCGGGCAAACGCTGGCGTGGATTCAGGTGCTCGGCGCGCTGCTGATTCTGTTGGCTGCCGCCGGCGTCAATCTCGGCTGGCGGATCGTGCCGCACAAGCGCCTGTCGTCGACCTGACACGCACTGTGTCATTGCGGCGTGCCGCAATGCTATGGATTCCAGAGTAACTGGGCGCAGGTATTGTTCGTATGAGCGGACTAATGTTTCGAAAGCTGCACGACTACGGGGTTTTGTAGTGTGACGTGTATGCCGCTTTAAAAGCGCGCGTCAAACTTCTGTAGGGAAATCACTGATGCGGCCAAAAAACCGGCACGCGTATCATGCGACTTGACGCTGATCACGTCCGACAGAATTTCCGCCGCTCGCCAGTCATGGTTGAGCGGCTTTCTTTTTGTACCGACGGTTCGAGCATCTCGCGCTGCCTGTCAGTGGCGGCGCGCTCCACGTCACGTCACGTCACGTCACGACGCACGCGCGACAATGCGCTCACCATCCACTTCCAGCGGCCCATTTCTCGCCGCCAGCTCGTCCACGATCTCTTTCACCAGCGCGGGCCACTCGCCGCGCGGCTTGAGTATCGACGCGGCGGCGCGCATCACGGCGGCGTCGTCGAGCATGTGCAGCAACGTGTCGAGGCGCATTGCGCGGACTTCGAGCAGCTTGAACACGATCAGCACCTTCAACGCATTCTTTGCGTTGCGCGCGGGATCGGCACGCAGCCACGCCAACCGCGAGAAAGCGCGTTCAAGCGCCTGTTCGACATTCGTGAAGGGTGCGCCATGACCGGGAATGACGAGGCGCACGTCGAGCTTCGCAATGGCTTCCAGTACGGCCTGCTCCTCGGCGAATCCGCTCTCGCCCTCCAGTTCGGGAAAGATCACGCCGAAGCCGTTTTCCCACAGCGCATCCGCGCTGATCAGGATGCGCTCGCCCGCGCAGTAGAGCATCAGCGAATGCGGATCGTGGCCGGGCGCGCCGAGCACGTCCCAGTCGAGCGCGCCGAGCCGCAACTGTGCGCCGGGTGCAATCGTTCCAGTGAAGCCGAAGCGCTCGCAGTTCTGGCCGGTGGCGCGAAACGTGAGGCGTGCCTCGTCCCAGTCGCGCACGGCATCGGCTTCCGAGGCGGGAATCACGGTGCGGCATGGCCACGTCGCTTGCAGGAGCGCATTGCCGCCGCAGTGGTCCGAGTGCAGATGCGTGTTGACGATCAGATCGAGCGGCCGTGTGCCTAGCGCCTGCCGCACCAGCGCGACCGTTTGCGGCGCGTGCGTCGCATAGCCGGTATCGATGAGCGCGGCGCATGCGTCGTCCACCAATAGCACGTTGTTCGACGATAGCCAGCCGCGTTCGAAGACGCGCATCGATTCCGGCAGCGTGATCATGTTGAGTGGGGCGTCGCGCTTGCGTGAGCGGCGGCTTCGGGTTTCGGCATGACGAGAATGGTCGACGAACCGATCAACATGAGCTCGCCGCGCTGATTTACGACCGTGCCTTCGAGGTGCGTCAGATCGCCGTTCAGGCTCGGTTTCCAGTAAGCGTGCTTTACCCGCCAGCTGATGGTGAGCGTGTCGTTCGCATGGACGGCTTTCTTCAGCTTGATATCGAACTCGAGACCAAGCGGTTGCGCGTAGGCCGAGTAATGCGTCGCCAGCAGCGCCATGAAATGCGCGGTTGGTTGTGTACCGGACGCAATCAGGCCGCCGAAGCGGCTCTGCGCCGCATACGCTTCGTCGTGATGCAACGGATTATGGTCGTTGACGAGCGATGCAAACGATTTCACCGATTCCGCCGATAGCGCCAGCGTCGAACTGAACGTCTCGCCGATCGTGACGATGCGCGGCGCGGCGTTCATCGCTGCTCCTTCGGCAGGCTCGCCATGAACTCCACGTGGCGCGCCTCGATCGCGTCCCAGACCGCACGCTTCGCGTCGTCGTCGAACGACGACCAGCCGGCAATTTCGTCGATGGTGCGCAGGCATCCTTCGCACCAGCCGGTCGATGCATCCATCCTGCACACGCTGATGCAAGGCGACGGCACGGCGTGGTCGTCTTCGTTATCGAAGCCTGCTGTCATGTCGTCACGCCGTCTCGCGCAGCGCCACGTCGATCACCGGCGCGCCCGTCAGCGCGATCAGTTCCTGCGCCGTCAGATTGAACACCGCATGCGGATGGCCCGCCGCGGCCCACAGGCTGTCGAGTTCGAGCAGATCGGCGTCGATCAGCGTGACCGGTTCGGTGGCGTGACCGATCGGACAGACGCCGCCAATCGCATAGCCGGTTTTTTCGCGGACGAACTTCGCATCCGCGCGGCCGATTTCGCCGACCTGCGCGGCGACCTTTCTTTCGTCGACGCGATTCGCGCCGCTCGCCACCACCAATACCGGCGCATCGTCTTCACGGCGGCGAAACAGGATCGATTTGGCGATCTGCGCGACCGAGCAGCCAAGTCCGGCGGCGGCTTCGGCGGATGTCTTGCCGGTTTCCGGCAGCATCACGATGCGGCCCGCGTGACCGCGTTCGCGCAACAGCAGCGCGACGCGGCGTGCCGAGTCGGGCAGCGCGGTGAGATCGTCGGATTCGAGAGAAGCGTGGTCCGTCATCGTTTCAGGTCCTGATGGTTTGCATGAGTATTGAGCGCATGCGTCGAGCAAGCGTCAGACGCAATTGGCCGCTTCGCTGCGCGCCTTGGCGAGCAGCGCTTTACCGGCGCGCGAAACGTTGGGCCGGCCGATCGACGTGGAGATGAAATCGCCGATGGCCACGACTTGCGCGAGGTCGATGCCGGTTTCGATGCCGAGCCCATTCATCAGATACAGCACGTCTTCGGTCGCGACGTTGCCGGTCGCGCCCTTTGCATACGGACAACCGCCGAGGCCCGCCACCGACGCGTGATAGATCTCGATGCCTTCCAGCAACGCCGCGTAGATGTTGGCGAGCGCCTGACCATAGGTGTCGTGAAAGTGGCCCGACAGACGCTCGCGCGGAAACACCCGGGTGACCGCTTCGAACACTTCACGCGTGCGCTTGGGCGTGCCGACGCCGATCGTGTCGGCGATATCGATTTCGTCGCAACCGAGCGCCGCGAAGCGCTCGACGACATCCACCACCGACGCCACCGGCACTTCGCCCTGATACGGACAACCCAGCGCGCACGACACGCTGCCGCGAATCCGCAGGCCGTGCTGCTTGGCCGCCTGCGCGACGGGCGCGAACCGGTCGATGCTTTCCGCGATGCTGCAGTTGATGTTTTTCTGCGAGAACGCTTCGCTGGCGGCGCCGAAAATCACGATCTCGTCCGCACGCGCGGCGAGCGCGCCTTCGAAGCCGCGCAGGTTGGGCGTCAGCACCGAGTAGATCGTGCCGGGTCGCCGTTCGATGCCCGCCATCACGTCCGCGCCGTCCGCCATTTGCGGCACCCATTTCGGCGACACGAACGAAGCGGCCTCAACGTTACGGAAGCCCGCCGCGGACAGACGGTTGATCAACTCGATCTTGGTCGCGGTGGGGACGAACTCTTTTTCGTTCTGCAGTCCGTCACGCGGGCCGACTTCGACGATTTTCACTTGCTGGGGCAGTGCCATGATGTGTCTCCTATGCGGTCCCATGCAACCGGTCGCCGCCAGATAGGGCGGCGCTCCTTTAACGGGACCCGATATGTTCAGTATCCACGTTCGATATTCACCACGCCGCTGACGGTAGCGCCGCCTACCAGCGCGGTGATCTTCCTCGCGACCTGAGCGACGCTTTCTTCGCGCAACGTCAAAGCCGACACATGCGGCGTGATCGTGATGCGCGGCTCCCGCCAGAACAGATGATCCGCCGGCAGCGGTTCTTCGCGGAACACGTCGAGCGTGGCGGCGGCGATCTGGCCGCTCGCGAGCGCGTCGAGCAGGTCCGGTTCGACCAGATGTCCGCCGCGCGCCACATTGATCAGATACGCGCCGCGCGCAAGCCTCGCGAAGGTGCGCGCGTTCAGCACGTCGCCGGTTTCAGGCGTATGCGGCAGTAGATTCACCAGCACTTTCACACCGTCGAGAAACGCGTCGAATTGCGTTTCGCCGGCAAACGTCGCGATGCCGTCGATCTGCCGCGGGCTGCGGCTGTAACCGCGCACCGGCATGCCGAATGCCGCCACCGCCTGTGCGACATGCGCGCCGAGCACGCCGAGTCCCAACACGCCGACGGTAAAACTTTCGCGCGGATGCGGCTCCAGCACTTCCCAGCGGCGCTCGTTTTGCCGCGTTTGATATTCGTCGAAGCGACGCAGATAGCGCAGCACGGCATGCGTGACGTACTCGGCCATTTGCAGCGCCATGCCGGTGTCTTCGAGGCGGATCAACTGCGCGTTGCGCGGCAACGTGCCGGGTTGTTCGTGTTCCAGCGCGAGGATCGCGTCGACGCCCGCGCCGAGATTGAAGATGGCGCGCAGATCGTCGCGGCCGGCCAGCATCTCGCGCGGCGGGCGCCACACCACCGCGAAATCGGCGGGCGCGGTATCGCCCGGCTGCCATTCACGCAGATCGGCCTCCGGCAGCGCGCGGGCGAAGTCGTGCAGCCACGCAGCGGCGTCGGCATGCGGCATGTAGAAGAGGATTTTCATACGGTCCGGAAGGCGCCTGCGTGGTCGAGTCGAGTGACGGAGAAGCCACGACATGGCGGATGCGGCAGATGCAATGCTGCGGACGACGCGTGCGGCATGAGGCCTCCTCCTTTTATGGATAGGCTTCATTCTACTTTTTCGACGCGGATTGCGCGCGTTTGCGCACGAGCGTGCGGTTTTGGTGGTGCGCTTTCCGTCGGGAGACCTCTATCTGGCGGTGCTTACGAGCGTTTGGCGCTCCATTTGCCAGCCCATTTGCTCGCGCGTTTGCTCGCGCATTTGCCCCATAACCAAAGCACAAAAACTTGGTTCGCCCACGCGGGCCCCGGCGAGACAATCACTATCCGGAATTCCGCAGCGAGGCACCCACATGCTTTCATGCACCAAATCGACATGGCCGCCGCGGCTCGTCACCGTTCCCGGCCTGCACGGCAGCGAGGGCGCGCACTGGCAGACATGGCTGGAGCGGCAGTTCGCGCGCTCGCTGCGCGTCGAACAAGCCGACTGGGACGCGCCGGACCTCGCGCGGTGGTCCAAATCGTTGCGCGATCTGCTGGCGCGCGAGCGCGGGCCGTTCGTGCTGGCCGCGCATAGCTTCGGCTGCCTCGCGACCGCGCACGCGCTGCAGCAGGCGTCGTACGCGAACGACGTGATCGGCGTGCTGTTCGTCGCGCCCGCGAGTCCGCAGAAATTCACCTTCGCGGGACCGTTCGACGCGCGGCGTCTCGGCGTGCCATCCATTCTGATCGGCAGCGAAACCGATCCGTGGATGTCGCTCGCCGGATCACGCGATCTGGCGCAGCGTTTCGGCAGTGCGTTCGTCAATCTCGGTGACGCGGGACATATCAACACCGCGGCCGGATTTGGTCCGTGGCCGCGCGCGAAGTATTTCGTCGACACGCTGGTGCATTGCGCGGCGCCGTTGCGTTTTCGCGAGGAGTCGTTCGACGCCGCACAGCACGCGTTCGTTTGAGTGGCCGGGCCGGCGTTCGCGCATCGCCGGGCGCGCGGACGGCCCGCTGGCCAAGTAAGCGATCCGTTAGAATCCCGCTTCATGCCGCGCGTTCGTGCGGCCACTGGTTTTCATCAACGATAGGCGGGGACAGGATGGCAGGCAAGACGGGGACATCGCGCTGGCTGGCAGCCGGCATGACGGCAATCACGCTCGCGCTGGCGGGTGTGTCGACGGCGCACGCGGATGCGTCGCTGCTCAATGTGTCGTACGACGTGACGCGTGAGTTGTATAAGGACATCAACGCCGGCTTCATTGCCGCGTACAAGGAGAAGAGCGGCGAGACCGTGTCGATTCGCCAGTCGCACGGCGCGTCGAGCGCGCAGGCGCTGTCGGTGCTGCAAGGCTTGCAGGCCGATGTGGTGACGATGAATCAGCCCAACGACATCGACCTGCTCGCCGAGAAAGGCCAACTGGTGCCGGCCAACTGGCGCGCGCGTCTGCCCGACGACAGCGCACCGTACACCACGACGATGGTGTTCCTCGTACGCAAGGGCAACCCGAAGCACATCAAGGACTGGGACGATCTCGCCAAGCCCGGCGTGCAGGTGGTGATCGCCAATCCGAAGACATCGGGTAACGGGCGCTATACGTATCTGGCCGCGTGGGGTTATCGCAAGCAACACGGCGGCACCGACGCGCAGGCGCTCGACTTCGAAAAGGCGATCTTCAAGAACGTGCCGGTGCTCGACACGGGCGGACGAGGCGCGACCACCACGTTCACGCAGCGCGGTATCGGCGACGTGCTGGTGACGTTCGAAAACGAAGTGGCGCTGATGGACACGGGGGTGGGCGGGGGCAACTTCGAGGCCGTCTATCCGTCGGTGAGTCTGCTGGCGGCGCCGCCGGTTTCGATCGTCGACAAGGTGGTCGACAAGCGCGGCACGCGCAAGGAGGCGCAGGCCTACCTCGACTATCTGTGGTCGCCGGCCGCGCAGGAAATCATCGCGCAGCATCATCTGCGTCCGCGAGACAAGACGGTGCTCGCGAAGCATGCCGCGGAGTTCAAGCCGATCAAGACGTTCACGGTCGAAGAAATGTTCGGCAACTGGCAGAAAGCGCAGCAAACCCATTTTTCCGACGGCGGGACGTTTGATCAGATCATCGTCGACAAGAAATAAAACTTCGGCTTCTTAAGTAAAAAGGCTGCCTCGTACAAAACGAGGCAGCCTTTTTTATCGCGCGCGTTTTATTGCACGCGGCGCACGCGCTCAGTTCGGTGCGGCGTGTTTATCGCAGCCGTGCTCGCAGCCGCTTTGATCGAGCGGCATTTGTTGCGCGGCCTCGGCGCGAATGCCGAGTCGTTCGAGCAGCTTGCGGTCGGCTTCCGCCTGCGGATTGCTCGTGGTCAGCAATTGATCGCCGTAGAAAATCGAGTTCGCGCCGGCGAGGAAGCACATGGCCTGCAACGCTTCGTTCATCTGCTCGCGGCCCGCCGACAGACGCACCATGGCGCGCGGCATGGTGATGCGCGCAATCGCAATCGTGCGCACGAATTCGAACGGGTCGATCGCTTCCGTGCCGGTCAGCGGCGTGCCTTCCACCTGCACCAGATTGTTGATGGGCACCGATTCCGGATACGGCTCCATGTTCGCCAGCTGCGCGATCAGGCCGGCGCGCTCACGACGCGACTCGCCCAGTCCGACAATCCCGCCGCAGCACACGTTGATGCCGGCATCGCGCACGCGCTCGAGCGTGTCGAGGCGATCCTGATACGTACGCGTCGAAATAATCTGGCCGTAGAACTCCGGCGACGTATCGAGATTGTGGTTGTAGTAGTCGAGGCCTGCTTCGCGCAGCCCTTGCGCCTGATGCGTTTCGAGCATGCCGAGCGTCACGCAGGTTTCGAGACCCATCGCCTTCACGCCGCGGATCATGTCCTTGATCGGTTCGAGGTGACGGTCTTTCGGATTACGCCATGCGGCGCCCATGCAGAAACGCGTCGCGCCGTTTTCCTTGGCGACCTTCGCGGCGGCGAGCACTTCGTCGACCGGCATCAGTTTGTCGGCTTGCAGGCCCGTGTCGTGATGCACCGACTGCGGACAGTACGCGCAATCTTCTTCGCAGCCGCCGGTCTTGATCGACAGCAGCGTCGACAGTTGCACGGTGTTCGCGTCGAAATGTTCGCGATGGGTTTGCTGCGCCTGGAACATCAGGTCGTTGAACGGCAGTTCGTACAACGCCACGATGTCCGCCACGCGCCAGCGCGCGACCTGCTTCGTGCCGGCTGCGGCGTTGTTATTGGCGGCGGCCGTATCGGCGGACGCCGGAGCGATGTTCAGTTGCGTCATGTCGTCGATCCTCATGGATGGATGTGATGGGGGTTCAGCGCTGCGCGTGGCGCAGCGTCTGCAAAAGGCGGTTGATGTCGAGCCGCTCCGCCGCGAACTCGGGCGAAGCGGGGCTCAGATGCGGCACGATGCCGAGCAGCGGCGCGTCGTATTCGCGGGCGAGATGCGCGCGGATCGACGCAATGTTTTCGTCGGGAAACGTCATGTCCGGATCGATGCGGTTGGCAACCCAGCCGGCGAGCGTGAGCCCGCGCGCGGCGATCGCTTCGGCGGTGAGCAGCGCATGGCTGATGCAACCGAGCCGCATGCCGACCACCAGCACGACCGGCAGTTTCAGGGCAACGGCGAGATCGGCGGTGTCCTGAGTGGCGGTCAACGGCACGCGAAATCCGCCGACGCCTTCCACCACGACGATCTGCGCGCGCTTGAGCGCTTGCGCGTGACAGTCGACGATACGGTCCAGATCGAGCGAGACGTTTTCCAGCGCGGCCGCAATATGCGGCGCGGCCGGTTCCTTCAACAGATACGGTGTGCGCATCTCGGGCGGCAGCAGGACGTTCGACGCGGCGTCGAGTTGATCCGCGTCCTCGTTATGCAGCACGCCGTCCACTTCGAACGCGCCGGCGGCGATCGGCTTCATCGCGGCGGCTTGCAGCCCTTCGCGAACGAAGCCGCGCAACAGTGCAGCCGAGACGAACGTCTTGCCGATTTCCGTATCGGTGCCGGTGACGAACAACGACAGTGCGTTTTGATTCGCGCTACTCATGCCGCTTTCGCTCCCAATTGCTGCAAGCCGGCTTCGAGCCGATCGAGGTCCGCCTGCGAGTGCGCGGCCGACAGCGAAATGCGCAAGCGCGATGTGCCGGCGGGCACGGTCGGCGGACGGATGGCCGGCACCCATAGACCCGCACGTTCGAGGGTGGCCGCGATATCCAGCGTGGCATCGTTCGCGCCGATGATGAGCGGTTGCACGGCCGTATGCGAATCGACCGGTATCCACGGCGTTGCCTTGAGCATGGCGCGCGTGCGCTCGATCAACTGCTGAAGATGCGCGCGCCGCGCGTCGCCTTCTTCGCCGCCGATGATACGCAGGCTTGCCGACACCGCGTGCGCGGCGGCCGGCACCGACGCCGTAGTGAAAATGTACGGACGTGCGCGCTGCACGAGCCATTCGATCACCGTCTCATGCGCCGCGACGAATGCGCCGGAAACGCCG
Organism: Paraburkholderia sp. RL17-380-BIE-A; assembly: GCF_046028085.1. NCBI lineage: Bacteria > Pseudomonadati > Pseudomonadota > Betaproteobacteria > Burkholderiales > Burkholderiaceae > Paraburkholderia > Paraburkholderia sp. RL17-380-BIE-A. The sequence continues at coordinate 113,717 of NZ_JARESQ010000009.1, read as the reverse complement.
GCCGCTTTGCCGAGCGTGCCGATCGAAATGAGGTTCGGCGAACGCAGCGCTGCTTGCGCGATCGCGCCGCGGCCTTGCGGGCCGAGCACGCCGAAACCGTGCGCGTCGTCGACGATCAGCCACGCGCCGTGTTTTTCCGCGAGTTCGAGCAGGCGCGGCAGCGGCGCTATGTCGCCGTCCATGCTGAAGACGGTGTCGGAGACGACCACTTTGACATCGGCGTCCGAGGCTTCGAGCATCGCGCTCAGCGCTTCGGTATCGCAGTGCGGGTAGATCTGCACGTCGGCGCGGGACAAACGCGCGCCGTCGATCAGCGAAGCGTGATTCAGCGAGTCGGAGAAGAGCGTCGTGCCGCGGCCCGCGAGTGCGGTAAGCGTGGCGAGATTCGCCATGTAGCCGGTGCTGAAGTAGAGCGCGCGCGCATTGTCGACGAAGCCGCCGACGAATTCCGCGAGATCGTCTTCGAGTTGCGCATGCGCGCGCGAGTGGCCGCCGAGCAGATGCGAGCCGCCGCTGCCCGCGCCATAGCGCTCTGCGCCTTCGGCGATGGCCGCGATCAGTTGCGGATGCGCGGCGAGCCCGAGATAGTCGTTGCTGGCGAAGCCGATGATCGCGCGGCCGTCGACCGTCATGTGGGCCGCGCACGGCGTGTCGGCGGTGCGGCGGCGACGGCGCAGGCCGCGCGCGTCGATCTCCTTCAGCCCTTCGGCGAGCGTGTCGAGCAGATGCATTAGCGGGTCTCCGCAAGCGTGGCTTCGAAGGTTTCCCGCGTGCGTGAAGCGAGCAGCGCGAGTTCTTCGTCGTCGAGGATATAAGGGGGCATGAGATACACCGTGGTTCCGATTGGGCGCAGCAGCAGTTCGCGCTGCAACGCGTTTTCGAAGAAGCGGCGCGAGAATGTTCTGGCTTGCTGAGCATCGTCGATCACGGCATCGAACGCGAAGATCGTGCCGCGCTGACGCAGATTGCGGACTTGCTCGTGATCGGCGAGCGGCGCGAGCGCGTCTTTCAGTTTTGCGGACTTCTGCGTGTTGGCGGCGAGAACGTTGTCGCTCTCGAACAGATCGAGCGTAGCGAGCGCCGCGCGGCAGGCGAGCGGATTGCCGGTGTACGAATGCGAGTGCAGGAAGCCGCGCGCGGTGTCGTCGTGATAGAAGGCTTCGAAAATTTCGTCGCGCGACAGCACGATCGAAAGCGGCAGATACCCGCCGCTGATACCTTTCGACAGACAGATGAAATCCGGCCAGATGCCGGCCTGTTCGCATGCGAAGAAGGTGCCGGTGCGTCCGCAGCCGACGGCGATCTCATCGGCGATCAGATGCACGCCGTATTGATCGCACAAGGCGCGCAATCCGGCGATATACGACGCGTCGTGCATGGCCATGCCGGCCGCGCATTGCACGAGCGGCTCGATGATCAGCGCGGCGATTTTCGTGGCGCGTGCTTCGAACAGTGCGCGAACGTGATCGAGTGCGCGACGCGCGACATCGGCGGCGCTTTCACCAGCTTGCGCGAGACGAGCATCGGGCGATGCCACGACATGCGCGTGGCGGATCAACGGGTCGTAGGCGTCCTTGAACAGCGCGACATCGGTGACACCGAGTGCGCCGATGGTTTCGCCGTGATAGCTGTTGGCCGTGCAGACGAATTCCTGCTTGTCGGCGAAACCGCGATTGCGCCATGAGTGGAAGCTCATCTTCAAGGCGATTTCGACGGCGGATGCGCCATCCGATGCGAAGAATGCGTGGCCAAGCGTATTGCCGGTGAGCGCGCTGAGCCGCTCTGCGAGTTCGATAGCCGGTTCATGCGTGCAGCCGGCGAGCATGGCGTGTTCGAGCGTGTCGAGTTGATCTTTGAGCGCCGCGTTGATGCGCGGGTTGGCGTGACCGAACAGGTTGACCCACCAGGAGCTGATGGCATCCAGATAGCGATGGCCGGCGCGATCGTAGAGCCACGCGCCTTGACCACGCGCGACGGGCACGAGCGGCAGGCGCTCGTGGTGCTTCATCTGCGTGCAGGGGTGCCAGACGGCGCGCAGGCTGCGGGCGATCCAGTCTTCGGGGGCTGTTGACTGTGCTGCTGACTTTTCCAAAGGGTACTCCAGGGTGCTTTTTGGCCGCTGTGCGGCGTGGCTTTTTTAGGGCCATTTTCGAGCGTGCTGCGCTTCTTTTTTCTGCGCTGCGCGCGGCCCTTGGCGGGCTTGCGGGGTCGAGATTAGCGGTTTATTTCGTGCTGTGCACTAGGGGCGGATGGGCGGTTTTTGCCTGCGGCGCTGGGGTTGTTGGCTGTTCGATGCAGGTGGTTTCTGTTTTCCGCGGAAGGTTGCTGATCGGTGCAGTTAGCGACGGCAAAGTAGTTGGGTTTTACTGGCGGGAAATTGGGGTGGGCGGGGCTTTTTTGCCTGTTCGGCGGTTTTTTGGCTGTGGTCTTTGTGGTGTTGGCCTTTCCTTGCTTTGTTAGTGGTCTATTGGCGTTGCCCCTGTGCGGGGCGGCACCTACTTTCTTTGCCGCGGCAAAGAAAGTAGGCAAAGAAAGCCGCTTTGCACCGCCAGCTCTTAAGCGGGGCCCCCGCGCAGCCACGGTAGTGGTCCATCTGGAATCCGTGCCCTCGCACATTTGGCCTTCGTGACAAGGCAGTCATGCCTCCCGCCTCGCACTGCGCGCTCGCCGGAATGGTCAGCCGGAAACCAGAGGCCTCGTTCGGGTGCGGCGGGAGCCGTCGGCTTCGCCTCGGCGTGGCGCCGAGGCGGCCCGCGCAAGGAGCGAGCGGAATTTTTGGAAGCCCGGCCGATACATGAAGCGAGCCGAAGGATTAGAAGTACCGCCAGCGTAAGAACCGAGCCGTGGCATTAGAGATACTGCCGGCGTAAGAGCCGAGCCGAGGCATAGAAATACTGCTGGGGTAAGAGCAGAGTCGCGGCATTAGAAATACTGCCGGGGTAAGAAATGCAGGGGCTTTAGAAATACTGCTGATGCCAGAAGGGGCCTGCGATGTGAAGTCGAGCCCGCGTGAAAGAAGGACAGGCGATTAGGAAATCCCGCTGACCTACAAACGACCGATGGTTTTAATGAAGTACCGCCTCGGCACGCGCAGCGCCGCCGGAAGAATGACTGCTGTGTCACAAGCGCTGAATGTGCGAGGGCACGGATTCCAGATGGGCCACTACCGTGGCTGTGCGGGGACCCCGCTTAAGAGCTGGCGGTGCAAAGCGGCTTTCTTTGCCTACTTTCTTTGCCGCGGCAAAGAAAGTAGGTGCCGCCCCGCACAGGGGCAACGCGAATAGACCACTAAGAAATCAAGGAAAGGCCACCACCCGAGGGAAACAATCAAAAACACCGCCGATCAGGCAAAAAACCACTCACTCCCGACTAGCAATAGCCCGCCGCGCATCACCGCTACCCCCAGCCCCACCATCAGCCGTCTGCGAAGACTGATCCCCCCAAACAACCGCATTATTCACCGCATACAACCGGCAAGGCGCCGAACTCTGCTTCTGACAATTGGCCACGGCAACCGACATAGGATCATCGCCACCCTCAGCCCACGACCAAGCCCCAGTATCAGACACAGCAAACGCCCGGCTAGGAAACTGATGCAGGAAATTCCGATACCCATTGCGCCCGGCCTCGTCGACAAACGGCACGGCATCGACCGCATCGACAGCGGCAAACCCGCTCGCCTTCGGCATGGAAGGATCCGACACACGATACTGCACACCAGTCGGCATTCCCACTCGCGCAAGGAACGCTTCCACGGCCGGCCACCACACATGCACGCCATCGCGGTCGCCGACCAGCCGGTGCGCATCGTTCTTGTAGTTGCCGAAATCCACCATCTTCGCGCTCGCGCCGTGCGCACCGAACGCGGCATACATGCCCGCCACCAGCGGCGCGTTCCAGACCGAATCGTTATCGCCGTACATCCAAAGCGACGGCACCTTGGTCTTCTCGCCGTAAGCGCCGAAGGCGCGCGTCAGGTTGCCCTGCCAGTCGCTGCAAGCATCCTGCCGCAAGCCGCCCGAGAAATTGATCAGCGCGCGCACGCCGGGCGCCGCTTCCGTACCGTAGGCAATCGTCGCAAGGCCGCCGTGCGAGGTGCCGGCCACGACGATGTGCGTGGCATCCACGTAAGGTTGCTTCGACATGAAGTCGACCGTCGCGGCGACGTCGCCGGCCTGGCTGATGCCGTTCTTTTCGACGTCGCAGCCGTCCTGCTGATAAGCGCCGTCCGAATGGCCGAAACCCTGACGGTTCGGCGCCACCACCACATAACCACGGCGCACGAATTCGCGCGCGAACGGCAGCGGGTCGCTGCGTTCCTGCGTGCGCGGATCGCCGGGAATCTTGCCGTGGTTGAAAACGATCATCGGAAACGGGCCTGCGCCGTCCGGTTTGTAGATCGTCGTTTCGAGGGTAATCGTGCCGGCTGCGTCGACCGGTACGCGGATGATCTGTTCGTTCAGACCTGCGCTGGGCAGATAGACGTCGTCGTCGAGCGCAATACGCGGCACGTGCGCGCGTGTCAGCGGTCCAGCCTGAATGTCGGCGAGCGGGTCGGCGTGCGCGAGTGCGACAGCGCACGTGGCCGCTGCACAGATCACCGCACACTTCGTCAGAACCTTGCTGAACACCATTGACGCACCTGCCTCAAAAACCTGCCCTGAACACCGTGATGCCCGTTTATCGAAAGCCATTACTGACATTTGCCTTTCGGCTGGCCTTTCGACAAACAAAAGCACACTCGCGCACGGAGTGCGCCAAAGGCGCACGCACGCTAATCGAGATCGCACGGGATGAACCCAAACGGCCGACGCGACCCCACGCGCCGATGATGAGCGTCACGCCTGCTGCCTGAAACCGCCGCCGGAACCACACTCTCTGGTGCCCGGCAGGGCGTCCTGCGCAATTTGCGGAGCGGTATGGACCGGCTCTCGCAACGTGACGTCATGAAGCTACGGCCTCATCCTGGCACGACAATTTTGTTTTGTGCAATCAAGGAGAACCCGCGACGCAAAATTTGCCGCGCGTCGATCGGCCACCTCCGGCCGGTCGTGCGGGCCTCGCGGGTGTTTGGTGCAACGAAGCAATCAGGCGCGGCGCGGGCGTTGTGGCATGGAGCCAACACGAAAAAATGGCCCCGCTATCGGGGCCATATGTGAGCGCGGCGTGAGGTCGCTGCGGCGTCGTGTAAGGGTGGGGAAGGGTTATTCGCTCACGTCGCCATCCACGTAACGCCAGCGACCGTCTTCGTCGCGAACGAAACGGCTCAGTTCATGAAGCCGGTGCGCGCGGCCGCCCACCTTGTAACGCGCGACGAATTCAACGGTCGCGTGATGAGCGTCGGTTTCAGCAAACGCCTTGATCTGCAGTCCGAGCCACCGTGGCGCGTCGGGCGAAGCGGGATCCGCGTCGAGATCGGCGGGGCAGGTGTGCGGCGCCCAGGTCGCGCGCAGATAATCCGTTGCACCGACCACATAGGCACTGTAGCGCGAGCGCATCAATTCAAGGGCCCGTGGCGCCGCTTCGCCGCCGTCGATATAGCGGCCGCAGCATTGCGCGAAGCGGGGCGCCTTGGCGCCGTTGCGTTGATCGGGCGCGGCGCCCCCACAGGGACAATCGGCAGGTCGTTGTAACGGCAACAGTTGCTTATTCATCAGACTTTCAGCCAAGACCGCGTGCGATCAAAATTTTCTGGATGTCGCTGGTGCCCTCGTAGATCTGGCAAACGCGCACGTCGCGGTAAATCCGCTCGACCGGGAAGTCGCTCAGATAGCCGTAGCCGCCATGAATCTGCAAGGCGGCCGAACAGATGCGCTCGGCGGCTTCGGACGCGAACAGTTTGGCCATCGCGGCTTCGGTGAGGCACGGCTGGCCGGCATCTTTCAACGAGGCCGCATGCCAGATCAACTGGCGCGCCGCCTCGAGTTGCGTCGCCATGTCGGCGAGGCGGAATTGCACGGCCTGATGCGAAAAGAGCGGCACGCCGAAGCTCTCGCGCTCCTTCGCATAACTCAGCGCCGCCTCGAACGCGGCGCGCGCCATGCCGACGCTTTGCGCGGCGATGCCGATACGGCCGCCTTCGAGCCCTGAGAGCGCGATCCGGTAGCCTTCGCCTTCCGCGCCGATCAGGTTCGCAGCCGGCACGCGGCAATCCTCGAAAATGATCTGCGCGGTGTCCGACGAATGCTGGCCGAGCTTGTCTTCAACCCGCGCGACGACGTAACCCTTCGTATCGGTCGGCACGATAAACGCGCTGATGCCGCGCTTGCCCGCGGCCTTGTCCGTCACGGCCATGACGATCGCGACGTTGCCGTTCTTGCCGCTCGTGATGAACTGTTTGACGCCGTTCAACACATACGAATCGCCGTCGCGGGTCGCGGTGGTGCGCAGCGCGGAGGCGTCGGAACCGGCTTGCGGTTCGGTCAGGCAAAACGCGCCGAGCATGTCGCCGCGCGCGAGCGGCGTCAGCCAGTCGCGTTTCTGCGCGTCGTTGCCGTAGGCGAGCAGAATGCTGCACACGGGGCAGTTGTTGACGGAGATCGCCGTCGAAGTGCCGCCGTCGCCGGCTGCGATTTCTTCGAGTATCAGCGCGAGCGCCAGTGCGTCCATGCCGGCGCCGCCGTACGTTTCGGGCACGAGCACGCCATACGCGCCGAGTTCCGCCAGTTGCCGATGCACGTCCTGCGGAAACGTGCGTTCGCGGTCCCATGCCGCCGCATGCGGCGTGATCGCTTCGCGTACGAACGTGCGCAGCGCGTCGCGGACCATCAGGTGATCCTGATCAAGCACCATAAGTGATCCCGTTCAAGTAGTTGCTCACCAGTCGAGCGGTGTCCCGTCGTATTGATAGAAGCGGCCGTTGAACGCTTCGCGCGCACCCGCGGCCTGCGCCAGCACATCACGCATGCCGGTCACGCTGCGCGCGGGATCGATCGCCGCCTGGGCGCCGCCCATGTCGGTTTGCACCCAGCCTGGATGCAGCGAAATGCACGTGGCGCGCCGAGCGTCCAGCGACGCGAGTTTCAACGCGTCGTTCAGCGCCGCCTTGCTCGCGCGATACAGCCAGCCGGTCGTGCCGCTCGCGTCGCCAATGCTGCCCATCTTGCTCGAAATCACCGCGAATACGCCGCCGGCCTCTTCGACGAGCGGCAGCAGGATCGGCATCAATTGCATGGGTCCGCGCACATTGGTGTGCATGACGTGGTCGAAGTCTTCAGCAGTGATCGTCTCGATGCCTTCCGTGCGCGGGCCGTAGACGCCCGCCACCACGATCGCCGCATCGAGCCGTTCACCGTCGAGCTTCCAGCCGAGCGCGGCGATTTCCTCTGGCGCGCTCACGTCGAGCGAGAACGTTTGGGCGCCGAGTTCATTCAACGCATCGAGCGCGGCGCCGTCACGCGCGGTGGCGAGCACGCGCCAGCCGCTCTTTTTGTACTGCCGCACAAACTCCTGGCCGATGCCACGCGACGCACCGACGATCAACACTGTTTTCATCGAATACTCCAAGCTGTCAAAACGCCCCGAATCGCGTTACACGAGTTCGATACCCATGGCCGTCGCTTCGCCGCCGCCGATGCACAGCGTCGCGACGCCGCGCTTGCCGCCGCGTTGCTTGAGCGCGCCGATCAGCGTGACGAGAATGCGCGCGCCCGACGCGCCGATCGGATGGCCGAGCGCACAGGCGCCGCCGTTCACGTTGACCTTTTCGTGCGGCAGATGGTGTTCCTTCATGGCCGCCATGGTCACGACGGCAAATGCTTCGTTGACCTCATACAGATCGACTTCGTCGGCGCGCCAGCCATTCTTCTCGAACAGCTTGCGAATCGCCCCGACCGGCGCGGTGGTGAACTTCGCCGGTTCCTGTGCGAAGGTCGAGTGGCCGACCACGCGTGCAATCGGCTCCACGCCGAGGCGCTTCGCCGTCGACTCGCGCATCATGACGAGTGCGGCCGCGCCGTCGGAAATCGACGACGAATTCGCCGCTGTCACCGTGCCGGTTTTGCTGAATGCGGGTTTGAGCGTTGGAATCTTGTCGAGGTTCGCCTTGAACGGCTGTTCGTCGTGATCGATGGTGACTTCGCCCTTGCGGCTTTGCACCTTCACCGGCGCGATTTCCCAGCTGAACGAACCGTCTTCGTTCGCGCGCTTCGCGCGGTGGAGCGACTCGACGGCGAACGCGTCTTGCGCTTCGCGCGTGAAGTCGAACGAGGCCGCGCATTCTTCGGCAAAGGTGCCCATCAGACGGCCTTTTTCGTAGGCGTCTTCGAGACCGTCGTAGAACATGTGGTCGATCACCTGGCCGTGGCCCATGCGCATGCCCGCGCGCGCTTTCGGCAGCAGGTACGGCGCATTCGTCATGCTTTCCATGCCGCCCGCGACGATCACGTCGACGGAGCCGGCAGCGAGCATGTCGTGCGCGAACATTGCCGCACGCATGCCGGAGCCGCACATCTTGTTTACCGTGGTGCTGCCGGTGGCGAGCGGCAAGCCGGCGCCGAGCGCGGCCTGACGCGCGGGCGCCTGGCCGAGGCCTGCGGGCAGCACGCAACCCATCACCACTTCGTCGATCTGTTCGGGTTTCAGGCCCGCGCGCTGCACGGCCGCCTCGATCGCCACCGCGCCCAATTGCGGCGCGGTCAGTGTGGCGAAGTCACCCTGAAAGGCCGCCATCGGCGTGCGGGCCACGCCCACGATAACGATCGGATCAGCCTTTGTCTCACTCATGTTTGTCTCACTCATGTTTAAGCTCCTTGATGACGCCTTCGACGATGGCCGGCACGTCGCCTAGCTGAGCCGCATCGGCGGCCACCACGTCGTTGTCTGCCTTGTGCGGGCCACTCGCCGACACGGCCGCGACACACTTCTGATAGGTTGCGTCGAGCGCGGCCGGCTCGCTGATCGTCATGCCGAGATTGCGCACCTTGCCGTCATGCACGCCGTACGCCCAGCCATGTACCGTCAACGCCTGGCCGCGCGCCCATGCATCGTTGACGATGGTGGTGCGGCACACGTTCATCACCTGTTCGATCGCGTTCAGTTCGACCAGACGCCGGTGACGCGCCTCGCCGATCGGCCATTCCTCGATCAGCGCCGCATGCTTGGCGCGCACGTCCTGCACGTGGTGCAGCCAGTTGTCCGCGAGACCCACGCGGCGGCCGTGCAGCGCCGCGCCGACACCCGAGCAGCCGTAGTGGCCGACCACCATGATGTGCTTGACCTTCAGCAGATCGACGGCGAACTGGATCACCGAGAGACAGTTCAGATCGGAATGCACCACCACGTTAGCGATGTTTCTATGCACGAACACTTCGCCCGGCGGCAGGCCGATGATCTGGTTCGCCGGCACGCGCGAATCGGAGCAGCCGATCCACAAATACTCGGGCGTTTGCTGATGTGCGAGACGCGAAAAATACTCGGGGTCTTCGGACAGCTTGCGGGCGACCCACGCTTCGTTGTTGTCGAACAGATGCGCGAGCGGATTGTCAGGAGTGGAAGCGTTCGTGTTCATGGTGCGTCTTGGCGGTTGCTCGACCGATTGACCGGTCGATGTCGTTACATAAGGTTCGGGCGAGGCATCAACACTGCGAGCGGCACAGGCGCCTCATGCGACCCGCGCGCTGCGCTCGTCGGCCGGTGCGTCCGGTGCGGAGCTGGCCGCATCGGCAAAGCGTTCCGGGTAGCGCACGCAGAAGCGCACGCTGTCGTCGTACGGGAAAAAGTCGGGCAGTTCGCCTTTCAGTAGATGATCCTTGTGCCGTTGCCATAGCGCAGGTTCGAAGAAGTCCGCGTGATGTTGCATGAACGAGCGGCGCACGCGTGGGTCGCCGAGCAGAAACGTGCCGTACGTCTCCGGGAAAATGTCGTGCGGGCCGACCGAGTACCACGGCTCGCCCGACATTTCGTCCTCCTCGTTACGCGGCGCCGGCACCGCGCGCACGTTGCAGTCGGTCAGATATTCGATTTCATCGTAGTCGTAAAACACCACGCGGCCGTGACGTGTCACGCCGAAGTTCTTGTAAAGCATGTCGCCCGGAAAGATGTTCGCCTGCATCAGTTCCTTGATGGCGTTGCCGTATTCCTTGATGCCGTGCTCGATGTCCTCGTCGTTGCCGTTCTGCAGGAACAGATTCAACGGCACCATGCGGCGTTCGATATACATATGGCGAATCACGAGGCTGTCGCCGTCGTATTCGATCAGCGACGGCACTTCCTTTTCGAGTTCACGCACGAGCGCTTCGTCGAGCCGCGAGACCGGCAACGCTACGCTCGAATATTCGAGCGTGTCGGCCATGCGGCCCAGACGGTCATGCCGTTTGACGAGCTGATACTTTTCCTTGATCTGCGCGCGCGTGGTTTCCTTCGGCGGCGGGAAGCTGTCCTTGATCAGCTTGAACACATACGGAAACGACGGCAGCGTGAATACGAGCATGACGAGGCCCTTGATGCCGGGTGCGACGATGAACTGATCGCTCGAATGCGACAGGTGATGCAGCAGGTCGCGATAGAACAGATTCTTACCCTGCTTCTGCAAACCCACGGACGTGTAGATTTCCGCCTTCGGTTTGCCCTGCATGATGGTGCCGAGAAACTCGACGTAAGCGGACGGCACTTCCATATCCACCAGGAAATACGAATGCGAGAAGCTGAAGATGATCAGCAACTGGTCGCGCTTGAGCAGCACCGTGTCGAGTGCGAGCACGCCCGGCTTCACATGGCGCAGCGGCACCGCGAACGGCAACAGCAGATCACCGTTGATGATTCGCCCGACGATATACGCAGACTTGTTCCGGTAAAACAGTGACGAGAGCACGTGAATCTGGAAATTGGGCGCTTCGTCGAACACGCCGAACGCGTCGCGGATCGCCTGCATCAGGCAGCCGACGTCGCGGGTCAGATCTTCAAACGGCGGTTCCAGCTGGAAGTTCGTGACAATGCGCTCGAGCGTCGCCGCGAGGCCGTCTTTGCCGGGATAGTACGCGCGGTAAGTTGGCTTCGCCGCGGGTTCGTCGTTCTCGATGTATTCGGTCGAGATGGCCGGGCGAACGAAAATGAAATCGTTGTTGAAGTACGAGCGGTGCAGGATCTTGCAGCACACCGAATTGAAGAACGTCTCCGCGCATTCGGGCTGCCGGTGCGTGGTGAGGAGGCCGATGTAGTGCAGCTTGATCTGCTGCCAGACTTCGTCGTCGATATTTTCCGCGTCGTATTCGTCTTCGAGCAGTTCGACGCATTCCTCGACGCGTTCGTCGTACGAGGCAATGCGGTCGCGCGCGAGCTTCTGCAGGCCGTGCCAGTCGGCCTGTTCAAACAGCGTCTTGGCGTGGATCGCGGCGTCGCGAAAGACCCGGTAGTGCCGGTCGAATCCTTCGAGCATGGTCTGTGCGACGTCAAAGCCGATTTGCGACGACAGCAGTTTGGGGAAGTGATTCATGTCGACCGTGCATCCGCCTCACGTCGTAAAGACACCCGGGATTGTATCGCCCAGGTGGGCCCGCGCCGCATCGCGCCGTGGTTCATGCCGGCTTGGCTTCGCGTGCGCCGGTCGCGAGCAGCGCGCGCGCCTGCGTTTCATATTGCGCGAGGTCTTCGAGCGTCGCGTTCAGGTCTTCCAGCTGACGCTCCAGCACTTCGCGATGACGCGCCACCGTGGCGAGGAACGCATGCAATTGCGACACCGTGTCGGTCGGCGACTCGTACACGTCCAGCAGATCGCGAATTTCCGACAACGTGAAGCCGAGCCGTTTGCCGCGCAACGTGAGCTTCAGACGCGTTCGGTCGCGGCCGGAATACACACGCCGCAAGCCGCTCGATCCTTCCCGGCTCGGTGAGAGTAAACCCTGATCTTCATAGAAGCGGATCGCGCGCGGCGTGACGTCGAATTCCCGCGCGAGCTCGGTGATCGTGTATTGCGTGTTCATCGGGGCATTCCGTGGCCAGGCAGAAAATCGGATTGAACGATAGAATCAACGTTTACGTTATCGTCAACTTGAGCTGAACGCAACCAGGCGCAGTACGGCCGCTGTTCGGCGCCAGCACGCCGCAACCACGCTATCCGGCATCGCATACCTCGCCATGCCGGACGGCCGACGGAGGAAGACACCCACAATGAATGCACTCGAACACCAACTCGACTACCCGTTCAACGACGCGTTGCCGGACGCGGGCCACGCCATGGAAGTCTCGCCAGGCGTTTTCTGGCTGCGCATGCCGCTGCCCTTCGCGCTGGATCACATCAACCTCTGGCTGTTACGCGACGAGATCGACGGGCAGCAGGGTTGGACCGTGGTGGACTGCGGGATCACCTCGGACACGATCAAGGAGAACTGGGAAAAGGTGTTCGACTCGGTGCTCGGCGGCCTGCCGGTGCTGCGCGTGATCGTCACGCATTGCCATCCCGATCACATTGGCCTTGCACACTGGATTTGCGCGGGCGGCGACAAAAAGCGCTGGGACGTGCGGTTGTGGACGACGCTCGGCGAATACATGCAGGCCCGCGTGATGGCTGCGGGCGACGGTTCGAATGCGGGCGGCGAAGGCGCCGCGCGGCACTTCGCGCGGCACGGTGTGACCGACGAGGAATCGCTCGAGAAACTGCGCAATCGCAAGAGCTATTACGCGAGCCTCGTGCCGGCGATTCCTGGCCAGTATCGGCGCTTGCGCGAAGCGGACGGCGTGAAGATCGGCGGCAAAACGTGGCGCGTGGTGACCGGCTTCGGTCATTCGCCCGAACACTGCGCGTTGTTCTGCGAGGAGACCGGCGTGCTGATTTCCGGTGACATGGTGCTGCCGCGCATTTCGACCAACGTGTCGGTGTTCGATATGGAGCCGGAAGGCTCGCCGCTTGCGCTCTATCTGGAGTCGCTCGGTCGCTACGAGACGATGCCGGAAGAGACGCTGGTGCTGCCGTCGCATGGCAAGCCGTTTCGCGGCGTGCGCACGCGTATCCGGCAATTGCGTGAGCATCATGATGCGCGTCTGGCGGAAGTGCGCGAGGCATGCGCGGAAAAACCGCAAAGCGCCGCGGATATCGTGCCGCTCATGTTCAAGCGTCAGCTCGACATTCATCAGATGACGTTTGCGATGGGCGAAGCGCTGGCGCACTTGCATCTGCTGTGGCTGGCGGGGGAGTTGAAGCGTGAGCAGGATGCGGATGGGGTGATTCGGTTTTCGCCGGCGTGATTGCGGTGGCGTGCAGATGAAAAAGCCCGGTGCTTACGCAACCGGGCTTTTTCTCGCGCGCTGCAGACGCAGAAGCGATTACTGCACCGACACCGTCCCGAAGTTCTGCCGTCCAAACGGACTCACGTGATAACCGCTCACGTTCGTGCGCGTGATGGCCGCCGCAGTGGGATAGCCGAGCGGAATCCACAGCGCCTGATCGTGAATGACCTGCTGCGCCTGTTCGTACGCTTTCGCGCGCTTCGCCTGATCCGGCGTCGCCTTGCCGTCGGCAATCAGCTTGTCCAGGTCCTGATCGCAGAAGCGCGCGAAGTTGATGCCCGACTTGACCGCGTTGCAACTGAATAGCGGCGACAGGTAGTTGTCCGGATCGCCGTTGTCGCCCGCCCAGCCCATGAATAGCGAATCATGCTGGCCTTGCTTGGCCTCCTTGATCAGCTCACCCCATTCGATCACCTTCACCTCGGCCTTCACGCCGATCTTCGCGAAGTCGGCTTGCAGCAGTTCCGCGCCGGCCTTCGGATTCGGGTTCAGCACACTGCCGTTCGGACGCACCCAGATCGTCGTTTCGAAGCCGTTCGGATAGCCCGCGTCGGCGAGGAGTTTCTTCGCCTTTGCCGGGTCGTACGGCCACGCCTTAACGGACTTGTTGTAACTCCATGTGTTCGGCGGATACGGGTTCACGGCCGCCGTTGCCGTATTGTCGAACACGGTCTTCAGATACGTGGTGCGGTCGAACGCCATGTTGAGCGCGGCGCGCACCTTCTGGTTGTCGAGCGGCTTCTTCTGCGTGTTCAACGCGACGAACGCCGTCATGAAGGCGGGCGTCTGCACGATGGCGAGCGACTTGTCGCCCTTCGCGTCGGCGAGATCCTGCGGCTTCGGCGACAAGGCGATCTGGCATTCGCCGGTTTTCACCTTCTGCGCGCGCACCGTGGCGTCCGGCGTGATCGCGTAGATCAAACGGTCGATCTTCGGTTTTGGACCCCAGTAGGCAGGATTCACGTCATAGCGGATCACGGCGTCTTTCGTATAGCTCTTCAGCTCGAACGGACCCGTGCCGATCGGTTTCGAATTCAGATCGGCCTGCTTGCCGGCCTTGAGCAACTGGTCGGCATATTCGGCCGAATAGATCGAGGCGAAACCCATTGTCAGGATCGACACGAAAGTTGCGTCGGGCGCGTTCAGCTCGAACTTGACGGTGTTGTCGTCGACCTTGCTGATGGACTTGATGAGCTTCGGCAGGCCCATCGACTGCGCATGCGGGAAGCCGCTCGCGCCCGCCACCTTGTGCCACGGATTGCTGTCGTCGAGCATGCGCTCGAACGTGAAGACGACGTCGTCGGCGGTAAGCGGCCGGGTGGGCTTGAAGTAGTCGGTGGTCTGGAACTGCACGTTCGGGCGCAGATGGAACGTGTAAGTGAGGCCGTCGGCGCTCACGTCCCACTTGTCGGCCAGCGCCGGCACGACTTTCTTCGCCGCCTCGTCGTACGAGACCAGCGAGTTGAAGATCACATCGGCCGACGCATTGGTCGTGACGAGCGAATTGAACTGCACGACATCGAAGCCGTCGGGGCTCGACTCGGTGCAGACGGTCAGCGGTTTGGCGAGCACGAGCGCGGGCGCCGTGAACAGTACGGCGGCTGCGAGCAGTTTGAAGCGCATAGGATCTCCCATAACAAGCGCAGTCAGGCAGTGCGTCTGGTTGTGTGGTTATATTCCGTTGACGAGAGCGACGGGCAGCCGTCCAGCGTAGCCGCCGTCTTCATTGTGATACGTTTCCGGCGCTGGCGCATGGCTTGGACAATGTCGCCCACACGCGCGCCGGCCTTCGCGAAAGCTTATCGAAGGGTGGTTGCGCCGACAACAACATAATCCGCATATTCATATGGAAGGTTGTCCGGCCTCGCGGCGCGGCGTCGACGCTTATGCCGCCGCTGCGCGCCGCAGCAGATAGGCGATACCTTCGATCGCACGCACGCCGTACCACGAGACCATTTCCCCATCGATCAACTCGATACGCTTGCCGGCCAGCCGCGCGTCGCGTTTCAGCGTGTCGCAATGGGCCTGCGTGAAGCGATACGGCTCACTGGAGAGCAGGATGCGATCGACGTGGGCAAGCCATGGCGCGGTGTCGAAATCGAGCGTTGGGTAACGTCCTGCGCCTTGCGCACCGCCTTGCACATCAGGGAGCGTGCGCCAGTTCACGAGTCGCAGCATCGCGGAGATATAGGTGTCGCGCGCCACGGTCATCCACGGCTCGCGCCAGATCAGATAGAGCACGTTTTGCGGCGCGAATGCGTGCGCAGCCGCTTCGTCTAGCCGGGCTTCGAGCGCTTCGCTCAGGCGCTGCGCTTCCCGCGTCCGATCGAAGATCGCGCCCAGCAGCGTGTAGAGCACCAGATTGTCCCGCGGTGTCCGCGGATGCGTCACGACGATATGCGGCACGAACTCGCGCAGCTGCTCGACGGTATCGCGTTCGTTTTCGTCGATATTGACGATCAGATGAGTGGGACGCAACGCACGAATGGCGTCGAGCTTCACGGCCTTGGTGCCGCCGACCTTGCGGACCTCGCGCACCTTGTCGTGAGGATGCACGCAAAAGCCGGTGCGGCCGACAATCTGCCGGTCGAGACGGAGCGCGAACAGCAGTTCGGTGATGCTCGGCACCAGCGAGACGATGCGTGCCGCGCCGCCGGCGGGTTCGTGCGCGACGCCGGCTGCATCGACCGCACGGGGGTGCATGCCTTACTCGGCTTCTGTGGCGGCGCGCGGCTTGCGCGGCGCGCGTTCGAACGCGCGGTCGTAGAGCCAACGCGGCAGCACGTGCAGCAGCATGGCCACGATGCGCATCTGCCAGGGGAACACCGCGAACGCCGTTTGACGTTCGATCGCCTGCGCCACCTTCACCGCGAAACGGTCGGCGTCCATCAGGAACGGCATGGTGTACGGGTTGTGCTCGGTCATGGGCGTGCGGATATAGCCGGGCGCGATGGTGACCACGCCGACGTCATGCGGCCGCATTTCCACGCGCAACGCTTCGAGATACTTGAGCGCCGCCGATTTCGACGCGCTGTACGCGCCGGACCCAGGCAAGCCACGCACACTGGCGACGCTGGCGATACCCACCAGCGTGCCGCGTTTCGCGGCGATCATCGCGGCGGCGAACGGCTCGAAGGTGGCGACCATGCCGAAGTAATTGATATCCATCACTTCGCGAAAGGTGCGCAAATCGCCGTGGCCCGTGACCGCGCCGCGGCTGATGCCGGCGTTGGCGATCACGACGTCCGGCAAGCCGTGCCGCTCGATGAACTGCGCGGCCGCGTCGGCGAGCGCTTCGGCGTCGCGAACGTCGACGGAATAGATGGAGACGGTGTTCTGCGGATGGGACTGCTGGAACGCGGCGAGGGCGTCGCCGCGGCGGGCAACGAGGCCGAGAATCGCGCCGCGCCGCGCATATTCGGCGGCGAGCGCGAGGCCGATGCCACTCGAAGCGCCGGTAATGAAAACCTTCAGCGGTGAACTCATTCCGGCGCCTCTGCTTTACATCTTCTTGGCGCGGACTTGTGCGACCAGGTAGTCCAGCACCTGGAGCGTGCCCGGCAGGCTGTTGGTCGCGGCCGGGCCGGTTTCATACTTGCCCTGCACGGCCAGCGTCGGCACGCCGTCGATCTTGTAGTCTTCCAGCAGCTTCTTGTCTTTCTGCAGCGCGCTTTGCGTCGAGAACGAGTTGTACGCGTCCATATATTTCTTCGGATCGACGCCGTTCTTCGCGAGGAATTTGGCCTGATCTTCCGGCGTCAGCAGGTAGTTCTTGTTGACGTGGATTTCATTGAAGACCTTCGGCGTGAGCTGCGAGGCGAGGCCGAGTGCGTCCAGCGCGTGATACATCTTGGAATGCGGAATGAAGTCGTCGCGGAAGGCGACCGGTACGCGCTTGAACACCACGTCCGGGTTTTGCTTCTTCACCCACGTTTCGAGGTACGGGTCGAATTCGTTGCAGTGCGGGCAGCCGTACCAGAAGAATTCGGTGACTTCGATCTTGCCGGCGGGCACGTCGGTCGGCTGCGCCGTGGGCAGCACGGTGTAGTCCTTGCCCGACACCGGCGCGGCCGGCGATGCTTGCGCCGTGGCGGCAACGAGTCCCAGCGAGAGGAACAGAATGCTCAGCAGTTTTTTCATGTTGTGTTGACCCAAGTAGGCGTAAAACAGTGGCGCCACGCAAAAGCCCGCCACCGTCTTCAGATTTCGGCGTCGGACGGTTTCAGCCGTCCTTCGTGCTTGTGACACGCGCCGCGCGCCGATAGTTCGGCGGCGGCGCGTCCCGGCAAATCACCGTTTGTTTTTTGTTGGCTTATTGCTTCGTGAAGCGGATCACCGCGGTATCCACGCCCGCATCGGACAGACGCTGACGGCTCGAATTCATGTCTTCGAACTTTGAGAACGGCCCGATACGTACGCGGTAGTACGTGACGCCGCCGGCGTCGCGCTGCGTGACCTTCGATTCGAAGCCCTGGAAGGCGAGACGCGCACGCTGCTGTTCGGCATCCGCCGCGGTCTTGTAGGCGCCGACTTGCAGGAAGTAGCCAGTGTTCGCGTCGCCCGCTGCCGGCGCCGCGCCCGAACCGGGCTTGGCGTTGGCGGCGGTGGCCGACGAGCCGCTCTTCGGCGCGGAACCTGCCGCGGTGGCGGCCGGCGCGCTGGAAGCTTGCGGCTTCTTAGCCGGCGTGGCGGCCGTGCCGTTGCCGTTGCCGTTGTCCTGCGCGGGCTTCGGCGCAACCGCCGTGCCATTCGCATTGCCACTGTTGCCGTTAGCCGGTGGCACTTCGACGATTTGCGGCTCTTCCAGCATGCCCGACTGCGTCTGCGGGTTGGTCTGGCCAGGCGCCGTGTTCGGCGGCGCGGGTTGCGCGGCTTGCGGCACCGGCTGCCCCGGCGTCTTGCCTTGCAGCGGACGGTTCGGGTCGTATTGCGGCTGGCTCGCGCCGGCGTCGGACGCCGCGGGCGGCGCCACCTTCGAGACGAATGGCGTGGGCGCACGGGTGATATACAGCGCCACCACTACCGCGATCGCAAGGCCAACGATCAGGCCCAGCACGATGCCGAGAAAAGTCCCCCCGGTTTGTTTCGATTGCTTTGTTGTGCGGCGTGGTTTTGCCATCGTATGAATCACCTGCAAAAAGAATCCTGGAACGGCCGCCGATTATAACGACGGCCGCATGCATGTTGCGCCGGAGGACTTACATCTTGACGGGAGCGGAGACGCCGATCGTCGCGAGACCGTTGGCCAGCACCTGACGCGTGGCCGCGAGCAGCGCCACGCGTGCATTGCGCTCGGCCGCATCGTCGACCAGCACGCGTTCGGCACGGTCATTGTAGAACGAGTGGAATTCCCCGGCGAGGTCGCGCAGATAGAACGCGACCGCGTGCGGTGCGAGTTCGTCCGCAGCGTGTTGCAGCATGTCCGGGAATTCGGCGAGTTTGTTCAGCAGGGCCATCGCGCGTTCGCTGGTGAGCGGGGCGACGTCGACCTCGGCCAGCGTGCTTTCGTCCGTGCTGTAGCGTGCCTTGCATTCGGCGATCACCGAGCAGATCCGTGCATGCGCGTACTGCACGTAATGCACCGGGTTCTCGTCGTTCTGTTTCAACGCGAGGTCGATGTCGAACACGAATTCCGTGTCGGCTTTGCGCGAGATCAGGAAGAAGCGCACGGCGTCGCGGCCGCGGCGGATCGTTTCCTCGTCGATCAGATCGACGGCGGCTTCCGAGCCCGGCGTCGCGCCGCCCGACCATTCGATCAGGTCGCGCACCGTCACGTAGCTGCCGGCGCGCTTGGAGATTTTCACCTCTTCGCCGTTGCGCATGACCGTGACCATTTTGTGAAGAATGTAGTCGGGATAGCCCTTCGGAATGCCGATGCCGAGACCTTGCAGGCCGGCGCGCACCCGCGCGATCGTGCCGTGGTGGTCCGAACCCTGAATGTTGATGACCTTGGTGAAGCCGCGCTCCCACTTGGCGACGTGATAGGCGACGTCCGGCACGAAGTACGTGTAGGTGCCGTCGGTCTTGCGCATCACGCGGTCTTTGTCGTCGCCGTCGTCCGTGGTGCGCAGCCACAGCGCGCCTTCCTGCTCGTAGGTCTTGCCGGCGGCGATCAGCGCCTCGACGGTCTTCTCGACGCGGCCTTCCTTGTACAGCGACGATTCCAGGTAGTACTGGTCGAACTTCACGCCGAACGCTTGCAAGTCCATGTCCTGCTCGCGGCGCAGATACGCCACGGCAAAGCGGCGGATCGCTTCGAGGTCTTCCACGTCGCGCGCGCCGGTGACCGGCTCGCCGTCGCTCGCGGCCACGGTGGCGCCGTTCAGATAGTCTTTCGCGATGTCGGCGATGTACTCGCCGTTGTACGCCGAAGCCGGCCAGCCTTCGTCGCCGGGGGCGAGCCCGCGGGCGCGCGCCTGGGTCGACAGGGCGAGCGTCTGGATCTGCACGCCGGCGTCGTTGTAATAGAACTCGCGGTGCACGTCCCAGCCTTGGCTAGCCAGCACGTTCGAGAGCGCGTCGCCGAGCGCGGCCTGGCGGCCGTGGCCGACGTGCAGCGGGCCGGTCGGGTTGGCCGAGACGAACTCGATCAGCACATGCTTGCCGGCGTCGCGTTGCGAGCGGCCAAAGCGCTCCTGTTCAGCGAACACGGCGGCGATCACCGCCTGCTTGGCAGCGGCCGCGAGGCGCAGGTTGATGAAGCCCGGGCCCGCCACTTCAGCCGCTTCGATCAGGCCCTTGGCCTGCGGCTGCGCGAGCAGCGCGTCGACGATCTGTTGCGCCAGCTGGCGCGGATTGGCGCGCAGTGGCTTGGCGAGTTGCATCGCCACGTTGCAGGCGACGTCGCCGTGCGCGGCGACCTTGGGCCGCTCCAGCGTGATGGTGGGCGACACGAACGCGGCTTCGGTCGCGCCTTGCGAGGCAGTCGCGACCTGCTTCACCGTGTCGGCGAGCAGTGTTTCGAGGGTATGTTTATGTGCAGGCAGCATGCTTGTTGCGAGTCCAGTGAGGCAATCCGGTGATGCGGAAGAGGCGCCGGCCGCGCGGCAGGCGCGACCGGTTCGTCAGAAGCGTGGAAAGCGGCCTGCACCCGCCGCGGCGCGTCGGGCGCAATGGGTGGGCGGCGTCAGGCACGTTGCCTGCAACGCGTTAAGCGCGGTGCGCGGCGACCGGCCGTGTCATGGGCTGCCGCGGCGGGCAGGGTATGAGGCGAGTTGCGGCCAACCGGCCCAGCCACGCCACTTTTGCTTCGCCGCGTGCGGCGCATTGCGGCACGCTTTTCCGTCCAGACGGATTTTAGCAGGTGCTAATATGTTCAATGAGATGCCCAGCAAGGGCCGTGGCCGCCACGCCTGATCGGCGAGCCAACGTAACGCGCGCCGGCGGTCGCCTTTGAGCCGCTCGCGCGCCAATCGAACATAACGAAAAAGGGAACAGTCATGCTGATTACTTTCAAATGCCACGCCTGCCCGGACGTGATGATGCTGGAAAATCTTGCGCAGTATCTGGTCGGCATCGTCGGCAAGCGGCTGGGTGAGCGCGGCGTCATTACTCACGACGAACTGGCCCCGGCCATTCAGAAACTCGAAGCAGCCATTTCCGTCGACAAACAGGAACGTGCCGAGCACGACGGCCATTTCCACGAAGGCGAAGACGGTCACGATCATCACGAGATTCCGCCGGGGCTCGCGCAGCGCGCGTATCCGTTCCTCGACATGCTGCGCGCGGCGCAGAAGGAAAACGCGGATATCGTCTGGGGTCTCTGATCCCGCGCCGGTCCGCCGGCCGCTGCGCTCTGACGAGCCGCGGCGCTTCGCGGCGCGAACCCTGACGCACCAATGAAAAGAGCCCGCTTTCATGCGGGCTCTTTGTCGTTCAGCGATCCGGACCGGCCGCCACCATGCTGCTTACTGGCTGGCGGCGTCCGCCGGAGCGGCCGCAGGAGCCGACGCACCTTTCTTCGCTTTCTGTTTCTTCGGTTTCTTGACGTGTTTCACCGTGGGCGGCGAATACGAACTGACCGAACTGGAACCGCCAGGCGCGGCGGGTTGGGCCAGCGCCACCGAGGCACCCAAAGCAAGCGAAACAGCGGTCAACAACAGCGTCAGCTTCTTCATACGATTTTCTCCGTTGACGATTGCAAATTAATGAGCCGACGCGTTTTGGCCGCGTCTGGCGGGGTCAAGCCGCCTCAGTCTACAAAGCCGAAAATTACGTTGCCGCAAATATTCAGTCTTTCTCGCCCGATATAGTGGGTTTCCCGCCACGCCTCGCCGCGCCTCGCTTTGCCGCTTCGCGCTTAGAGCAAAGGCGCCAAGGCCCGCTCCGCATCCGTCTTCGACAACGACATGCGCTTTGCGTAGTCTTCCAACTGGTCTTGCCCGATCTTGCCGACCGAGAAATAGGTGCTGTCCGGATGCGCGAGATAGAAACCGGAGACGCTTGCCGCCGGCAACATGGCGAGCGATTCGGTCACGCTCATACCGATTTCGGTGGCGTGCAGCACGTCGAACATGTCGCGCTTCACCAGGTGATCCGGGCAAGCCGGATAGCCGGGCGCCGGGCGAATGCCACGGTACTTTTCCGCGATCAGGTCATCGTTGGCGAGGGTTTCGTCATTCGCGTAGCCCCACAGGTCGCGCCGCACGCGTGCGTGCAGCGCTTCGGCGAAGGCTTCGGCGAAGCGGTCGGCGAGTGCCTTCAGCATGATCGCGCTGTAGTCGTCGTGGTCCTTTTCGAACTGCTTTTCCTTCACGTCGACACCCAGACCCGCCGTCACCGCGAACATGCCGATGTAGTCGGCCACGCCCGAGTCTTTCGGCGCGATGAAGTCGGCAAGCGAACGGTTCGGGCGCATCACGCCGTCCACCACCGGACGCACGCTTTGCTGGCGCAGATTGCGCCACGTGAGCGCGACTTCCGAGCGCGATTCGTCCGTGTAGATTTCGATGTCGTCGTCGTTCACCGTGTTGGCCGGCAACAGCGCGATCACGCCGTTCGCCTGCAGCCAGCGGCCCTGGATCAGGCGCGCGAGCATCGACTTGCCGTCCGAGAAAACACGCCGCGCCGATTCGCCCACGATCTCGTCGTTCAGAATGGCCGGATACGGGCCGGCCAGATCCCACGTCTGGAAGAACGGACCCCAGTCGATATAGTTCGCCAGGTCGCTCAGATCGAAGTTCTTGAACACGCGGCGGCCGATGAACTTCGGCTTGACCGGCTGATAGCTCGCCCAGTCGATCCTGGTCTTGTTGGCGCGGGCTTCGGCCAGCGTGACCATGGGCTGCGCTTTCTTGTTGGCGTGCTGGTCGCGGATCCGGTCGTAATCGGACTTGAGTTCGTCGAGGTATTTCGCCGCGCCTTCGTCGGACAGCAGGCTCGACGCCACGGACACCGAGCGCGACGCGTCCGGCACGTAGACCACCGGCCCTTCGTAATGCGGCGCGATCTTCACGGCAGTGTGCACGCGCGAGGTGGTGGCGCCGCCGATCAGGAGCGGAATCTTCTTGATACGGAAGTAGTCGTCGCGCTGCATTTCCGACGCGACGTAGGCCATCTCTTCGAGGCTCGGCGTGATCAGGCCGGAGAGACCGATGATGTCGGCGCCTTCGACCTTCGCCTTGGCGAGAATGTCGTTGCACGGGACCATCACGCCCATGTTGACCACTTCGAAGTTATTGCACTGAAGCACCACCGAGACGATGTTCTTGCCGATATCGTGCACGTCGCCCTTCACCGTGGCGATGACGATCTTGCCCTTCGCGCGCACGTCGGCGCCGGCTTCAGCGAGCTGCTTCTTTTCTTCTTCGATGTACGGAATCAGATGCGCGACGGCCTGCTTCATGACGCGCGCCGACTTCACCACTTGCGGCAGGAACATCTTGCCCTGACCGAACAGGTCGCCGACGATGTTCATGCCGTCCATCAACGGCCCTTCGATCACGTTGATCGGGCGGCCGCCTTCGGCCGCGATCTTCGCGCGAACTTCCTCGGTGTCTTCGACGATGAAGTTGGTGATGCCGTGCACGAGCGCGTGCGACAGACGTTTCTCGACCGGCTGGTTGCGCCACTCAAGGTTTTCTTCTTTCTTCGCGGCGCCGGTCTTGAACTTGTCGGCGATTTCGAGCAGCCGGTCGGTGCCGTCTTCACGGCGGTTCAGCACGACGTCTTCGACGCGTTCGCGCAACTCCGGATCGAGGTCGGCATACACGCCGAGCTGGCCCGCGTTGACGATGCCCATGTCCATGCCCGCCTGGATCGCATGGTAGAGGAACACGGTGTGGATCGCCTCACGCACCGGGTCATTGCCGCGGAACGAGAACGACACGTTCGACACACCGCCGCTCACCTTGGCGTATGGCAGGTTCTGCTTGATCCAGCGCGTCGCGTTGATGAAGTCGACGGCATAGTTGTTGTGCTCTTCGATGCCGGTTGCGATCGCGAAGATGTTCGGGTCGAAGATGATGTCTTCCGGCGGAAAGCCGACTTCGTTCACCAGGAAGTCGTACGAGCGCTTGCAGATCTGCGTCTTGCGCTCGAAGGTGTCGGCCTGGCCCTGTTCGTCGAATGCCATCACCACCGCGGCCGCGCCGTAGCGGCGAATCAGATTCGCGTGGTGGCGAAACGCTTCTTCGCCTTCCTTCAGCGAGATCGAGTTGACGATCGCCTTGCCTTGCACGCACTTCAAACCCGCTTCGATCACGTCCCATTTCGACGAGTCGATCATGATCGGCACGCGCGCGATATCCGGTTCCGATGCGATCAGATTCATGAAGCGCACCATCGCCGCTTTCGAATCGAGCATCGCCTCGTCCATGTTGACGTCGATGATCTGCGCGCCGTTCTCGACCTGCTGGCGCGCGACCGCGACCGCCTCGTCGAACTGGTCGTTCAGGATCATGCGCGCAAACGCCTTCGAGCCGGTTACGTTGGTACGTTCACCCACGTTGATGAAGAGCGTCCCGGACGTGACGTTGAACGGTTCGAGGCCGGCAAGGCGCAAGGTGTGATCGGTCATGGCGTATGTGCTCGATTGCTGCGATTAAGTGCGTCGTGTTCGATGGCGATACGGCGGGCGGGGGAGGCGGCTCAGCGAACCGCCGCTCGCCTCAGGCTGCGTCGCGGTATTGCGTCGGCCATTGGCGCGGCTTCACTTCGGCCAGCGCCTGCGCAATCGCCGCAATATGTTCCGGCGTCGTACCGCAGCAGCCGCCGGCAATATTCACGAGACCAGCCTGCGCGAACTCCTTCAGCAAGCCCGAGGTATCCGCGGGCAATTCGTCAAAGCCCGTGTCGCTCATCGGATTCGGCAAGCCGGCGTTCGGATAGCACGACACATACGTGTCGCACAGCTTGGCCAGTTCGGCGATGTACGGGCGCATCAAAGCCGCGCCCAACGCGCAGTTCAGACCGAACGTGAGCGGCTTGGCGTGACGCAGCGAATTCCAGAAGGCTTCGACCGTCTGGCCCGACAGAATGCGGCCCGACGCGTCGGTGACGGTGCCGGAGATCATGATCGGCAGACGCTCGCCGGTATCTTCGAACAGTTCATCCAACGCAAAGAGCGCAGCCTTCGCATTGAGCGTGTCGAAAATGGTCTCGACGAGGAACAGATCGGCGCCGCCGTCGAGCAACGCTTTGGCCTGCTCGTAGTAGGCCGCGCGCAGTTCGTCGAACGTCACGTTGCGTGCGCCGGGATCGTTCACGTCGGGGGAAATGCTCGCGGTCTTCGGCGTCGGTCCGATCGCGCCGGCGACAAAGCGTGGCTTGTCGGGCGTCGAATACTTGTCGCAGGCGGCTCGCGCCAGTTTCGCCGACTCGAGGTTCATCTCGATGGCGAGGTCTTCCATGCCGTAGTCCGCCTGGGCAACCGTGGTCGCGCCAAACGTGTTGGTCTCGATGATGTCCGCGCCCGCCGCCAGATATTGCTCGTGGATCTCGCTGATGATCTGCGGCTGCGTGATCGACAGCAACTCGTTGTTGCCCTTGATGTCGCGCCCGTAGTCCTTGAAGCGTTCACCGCGATAGCGGGCTTCGTCGAGCTTGTAGCGCTGGATCATCGTGCCCATCGCGCCGTCCAGGATCAGGATGCGCGACTTGAGCAGCGCGGGCAGCGCCGTGCCGCGCGTGTAGGCGGCGTCGGGACGGACTGGCGTGGCGGTTTGAGCGGGCTGGTTCATGGCGGACGAGGGCTTGCGCCGGCTTTTTCGGGAAACCTGTCATTGTAGCCGCTGCCGGACGAAACCGCCCGGCGCGGGCGGGCGGGCGGCCGCCTGCCTGTCGAGGCGTGCCGCATGCGAAAGAGCGCCAAAGCGGCGCTACAAAGAAAACGGCCCAGTCAGGCAAAAGCTGCTGGGCCGCTTCACAATTGCCGACGAACTTGTAAAAACCGCCGGGCTGCCCGGGACGGGGCCTGACGGCGTGGTCGATGTATGTCGCCGAAAACGTAAAGCCAGACCTCTCGCTTAGTGAAGAATCACCGGTTGATGCATCAGGCTGTCGAACTGGCCGAGGAATTCGTCAACTTCGTCTAGCGACGGCTCCTCTTCGATCAACTTCTGCACGTGCTCGCGAAAGCGCGCCGCCATTGCTCCGTCGATATAGATCTCGCGCTGCATGTTCTTGTCGACGATCTCATAGCCACCTGACTTCATGGCCAGAGGACCTTCCTGCGGCGGAAACTCGACGACACAATAATTGGGGCTGTTGTAGATCATTTGCATGGCGACACTCCTTATTTCCGTTGGCTCCTGGCCATTCCTGCGCCATAGGTGGAGCATATGGTTTGGAATTCAAGGGGTGGGTCCGGATTGACGGATATAAAAGCTCCGAACCTACCGGTTAGACCGGCCTTTCAAGAAACGTTTCAAGCAGTGCAGCAAAACGGTGAGATTGCTCGATGGGCGCAAGATGAGCGGCATCGAGCAGTTCGAAACGTGCGCCTTCGATGGCGTCTGCTATCGCCTGAGTGGAAGCAGGCGGCGTGCCCGTGTCGTGGCGGCCCGCCACGGTCAATGTTGGGCATCGGATTGTTGTCAGCTTACTGCGTACGTCGAAATCGCGCAGGGCTTCGCACGCCATGGCGTAGCCTTCTGGCAACGTCTGCATCAATACGTCGCGGATCTGCTCGACCGCTTCAGGGTGCGCAGTCTGAAAATCGGCTGTCAGCCAGCGGCTCAAGGTCGCGGGCACGAGCGCGGCCATGCCCTCGCTGCGGGCCGCGGCAGCCCGCTGGTCCCAGGTGGCGCGGGCCTCCGGCAGCGTGCCGCCGCTAGTGTCGGCGATCGTTAGCGTGTCGACGCGCGTAGGATGATCCAGCGCGAATTGCTGCGCGATCATGCCGCCCATCGACATGCCGACCAGATGAGTACGGGGTGCATCGAGTGTATCGAGTAGTGCGGCGAGATCGCGTGACAGATCGGCCACGCCAAAGGGCGCGCCGGATGCCGCGGTCTTGCCGTGGCCGCGCACGTCGTAGCGCAATACGGTGTAGTCGTCGCGGAAATAGCCGGCGAGCTGGTCCCAAACGGACAGATCGCCGCCGAGCTGGTGAACGAACGTCAGCCATGGGCCGCCGCCCTCGTTGCTCAACACATAGCGCGTCTCGATACCGTTGATGTTCACTTGCATGCGGGCTCCTTTAAGGGGAACGCAGTGGAAGGGTCCATTCACGCGCGCTGTCGCCCAACTGGGCCGTATGTCTCGTTGTATACGCAGCATCGGCGCGAACGGTTGCAGCAATGTGTTGCGAGTCGACCTCGTTGTGGAAGTTTCGTCGATTTGATCGAGGCCGCGCTCGGATTGGCGGCTCTCAGGGTTTGATGATGCCAGGCGCGTTGGCGGGCTCGGTCGAATCGACTGGCGGGGCTGCTGGGGAAGGCGCTGCACCACCGGGCGAGGCGGGTGCAGAAGGTCCAGCGCCGGGTGTATCCGCCGGGGAAGTGGGTGTAGAAGGTCCAACGCCGGTTATAGCTGCCGGTGAAGCGGGGGTAGATGGCCCGGTCGAATTGTCAGAGGAAGCCGTGCTCGTTGCTCCATTGCTGTCGGGCGAGCCGTCGGCGTTGCCGGCATTGAGCTTGCCGCGCCATACCAGTTCGAATTGCGTGCCGTTCGGTTCCGTCTGGACAATACGCGCGGGCAGCCAGCCGAGCGACGGCGCGAGCCACACGTCGATGCGGCGTAGATCGCCGTCATGGCGGGGCAGGCGCTTGAAATGGCGCGTGTCGAGGAAGCCTTGGTCCGTGCGGATGGTTTCGTCGCCAATCGTTTCGACCGGCCAATTTTCGCCGCTATCGTTGTCGACCACGAAGAACTGCCGCGTCACGCCCGGTTTGTAAGCGGCGGGATCGCCGCGCACGAGGCTGGCGAGTTGCATCACCATGCTGAAACGGTCCTGCGCGCCATCGGGCAACGGTAGCGCGGCCGGGGTGCGCGTGAAGGCGATCTTCTTGTCCGTGCGATTGAAAATCGCGATGTCTTCAGCCCGGCGGCCGCGCTTTTCGATGTACTGGTCCGGCGCGAGGCCGAATGCGTCGATGCGGCCGTGACTCGAATACACGAATGTGCCGACGAAAGGCAGTGGCACCGAGACGACCATTTCGTAGCTTTGTGCGGTGCTCGTCCAATGGATCGTGCCGGGTTGGTTGCGCACGCCGTTGTAGAACGTGTCGTACTGCAGTTCTCCGGATGGCGGGACGGAGAATTTCACGCCTGGCGACGCTTGCGGCGCACTCGCGGCAGCGGGGGCACTGGCCGCGCCGGCGGCGCTCGCGGCGGCATTCGGAGTCGCGTTGGCGCCTGCTGCATCTGGTGCACTCGCCGCCGCGTTCGATGCCGCGGCAGGCGCAACCGGCGCCGCTTGCTTCGCCGGTTGCAGCGCCGTCAACACATGTTCGCGCGGCTTGCGCGCCGGTGCCCGCCGCGCGGGCGCTGGTTCAGGCGTGGAGGTCGCGGCGGCGGCCGGTTGACGTTCGATCCGTTCGGGCGTCAGCAAAGCGACTTGCACGGGCACATGCTCGTTGTCCGAAGGATTCAGCGTCGCGCGATTGCGCTCGACCCATTGCGCGGCAATCCAGTGCAAAACGGCCACGATCAGCAACACCGCGATCCAGCGCCCCGCGCGCATACCGGTGCGCGGCCCGCTGGGCGGGGTGCGATCGGAACGGCGGGCTGCGGGAGCTGAGGACATCGGCAAGTGAACGTGTTCGGAAGGAAAGCGTCGGGATTGACGGCCAGGGTGTATGGGCTGCGGCTATCAGGAAAAAACGGGTGCACGCTCATCTGCAAGCGGCGAGGCCAGCCGCGAACCGATTCGACCGCACGGCCGCGAGCGATGTTCCGCGCTCATGCGATACCGACGGTCAACGCGCAGTCAACGCACCGATCAACGCACCGAGCAACGCATACAACACATGCAACGCCGAGCGGTCCGCTCACCAGGTTTTCTGTTTCCGAGCCGACGATCGCGCCGCGCCTCGCGCACGGCATCACGCCTTGTCGTCACGCGGCGCCGCACTATACCCCAGCTCATACGAGAGCTTTTGCGCGCACTCGCGCAGCGCCGTATCGATCTCTCCGCCCCAGCGAATATCGAACACGCCCTCATGACCGAGCGCGACGAGGCCGAGCGCGAGTTCGCCGGTCGAGTCGAATACGGGCATCGAGAACGCGTGGATGGTGGGCAGCAACATGCCTTCCACGCGCGCCGCCTGGTGCTCGCGCACTTGCGCGAGCACCTGCTCGACTTCGTCTCTCGTGCGCGGGCCACCTATATGTGACGAGCGCCGCGAATCGGCCAGTTCACGTTCAAGCATCGCGGCGGTCTTGCTCGACGGCAGATATGCCGCGAACAGCAGGCCGGTGGCGGAACTGAGCAGCGGCATCACATCGCCGAGTTTCAGTGACGCCTTTGCCGGATAGCTCGATTCCATCCAGTGCACCATGGTCGGCCCCTGATTGCCCCATACCGCGATGCCGACCGTGAGATCGAGCCGGTCGCGCAATTCGGACAGCGCGATGCGCGCGAGCTTCACACCGTCCACGCGGGCGAGCCGCGCGAGTCCCAATTGCAGCGCAAAACCGCCCAGTTCGTAACGGCCCGACAAAGGATCTTGCGACACCACGCCGAGGCGCAGAAAACTCACCAGGTAACGATGCGCCTTTGCCGGGCTCATGCCGGCACGCTGGGCGAGATCGCGCAGCATCATGGCGCGCGGTTCGTGAGTCAGGACATCGAGCAATCTGAAGCCGACTTCGATCGACTGGATGCCCGAGCGCAGTTTTTCCTCGCCGCTGTCTGCGCTTTCGTCTTCGGATTCGGGCGTGTCGAGCGGTTCGGCGGAGTCGGCGTCGGTGCGGATCGCGCCGGAGCGGGCAATTGGAGGCATGAGCGAGGCGCACGAAGCGCATTCAAAGGTGATACACGGGTGAGGCGGACGCGGGCATTTGGGCTGCGCCGATTCACCATCGTAGAATAGATTCCTTCTATCGTCACTAACACGGTTCACTCATCTATGAAACTTGCCACGCTGAAGGACGGCACGCGCGACGGCCAGCTGATCGTCGTGTCCCGCGACCTGCACACCGCGGCCGTCGCCGACGCAATCGCGCCCACGTTGCAGCGCGTGCTCGACGACTGGGCCTTCTATGCGCCGCAACTGCACGATCTGTATGACGCGCTCAATCAGGGTCGCGCGCGCAACACCTTCGCTTTCGACGCGAGGGAATGCATGGCGCCGCTGCCGCGCGCGTTCCAGTGGGCCGACGGCTCGTCGTATGTGAACCATGTCGAACTGGTGCGGCGCGCGCGCGGCGCGGAAATGCCGCCGGAGTTCTGGACCGACCCGCTGATGTATCAGGGCGGCAGCGACGACTTCATCGGACCGAAGGATGACGTGTTGTGCGCATCCGAGGCATTCGGCATCGACTTCGAGGCGGAAGTGGCCGTGATCACCACCGACGTGCCGATGGGCGCCACGCCCGATCAGGCGCTCAGGAGCGTGCGTCTGATCACGCTCGTCAACGACGTCTCGCTGCGCAACCTGATTCCCGCCGAACTGGCGAAGGGCTTCGGCTTTTTCCAGAGCAAACCGGCCACGTCGTTCGCGCCGGTCGCGGTGACGCCCGACGAACTCGGCGAACACTGGCGCGAAGGCCGCGTGCACCGGCCGATGATCGTCCACTGGAACGGCAAGAAAGTCGGTCAGCCGGACGCCGGCACCGACATGGTGTTCCACTTCGGCCAGTTGATCGCGCACGCGGCGAAGACGCGCAACCTGCGCGCGGGCGCGATCGTGGGCTCGGGAACGGTATCGAACAAGGACGCCAAGCGCGGCTATTGCTGTATCGCCGAGAAGCGCTGCCTCGAAACGATCGAGCACGGTGCGCCGCAGACCGAGTTCATGAAGTACGGCGACACGGTGAAGATCGAAATGTTCGATGAAGCGGGCAAGTCGATTTTCGGTTCGATCGACCAGGGCATCGCGCCGCTGGATTGATGCACGCTCCTGCGCGCGCCGCGCCGGATGCGAAAGGGTTTAGCCCGATGCCGCGGCCGGTGCGCGCGGCTACACTGACTGGCGCGGCGGCGCGGCCCGGGGCGGGCTGGCAGTGGGGACATCGCATGAACGCCGTGACGCAGAACAGCGCGTGAACGACACGTGAGCCGGGCACGAGCAAGTCCATCGGCAGCACATCAAAAACGAAAAACCGTGAGGAGACAGCATGCCGCAAATCGAAACCCTTGAACCTGGAAGCCGGCGCGCTCGCGCATCGAGCCTGCGCGTGAATCGATCGCATAGCCGGCTCGCGCGTCGTGCCGTTGCATTGTGCGCGGCAGTTGCGGGCATCCTGCCCGGCATTGCACTGGCGCAGGTGAAAATCGGCCTCGTGCTGTCGCTGACCGGGCCGGCCGCGTCGCTCGGCATTCCCGCACGCGATACGGTTGCGTTGCTGCCCAAGCAGATCGGCGGTCAGAGCGTCGAATACATCGTGCTCGACGACGCGTCCGATACCACCCAGGCCGTGCAGGACACCAAGAAGCTGATCTCCGAAAATCACGTCGATGCGATCATCGGCTCGTCGATCACGCCGAATTCGCTGGCGATGATCGACGTGGTCGCCGAAGGTGAAACACCGATGATCTCGCTGGCGTCGTCGGCGAAGATCATCGAGCCGGTGGATGCGAAACGCCACTGGGTCTTCAAGACGCCGCAAACGGACGCGATGATGGCGTCGGCGATTGCCGAACATGCCAGCCTGCACGGCGTCAAAACCATTGCGTTCATCGGCCAGGCCGACGCGCTCGGCGAAACCTTCTACACCGAGGTGGCGAAGTTCGCGCAACTGCATCACATCAGTATGGTGGCGAGCGAGCGCTTCAATCGCACCGATCCGAGCGTGACCGGCCAGGTCCTCAAGATTCTTGCGACGCATCCCGATGCCGTGGTGGTCGGCGCGGCCGGCACGCCCGCCGCGTTGCCGCCGAAGACGCTGCGGGAACGCGGCTACAAAGGGCTGATCTATCACAATCACGGGGTCGGCAATAACGACTTCCTGCGCGTGTGCGGCGCGGATTGCAACGGTACCTTCCTGCCCGCGAGTCCGGTGCTGGTCGCCGCGCAATTGCCGGCGGATCATCCGGCCAAGCGCCTCGCGCTCGACTACATCGCGCGCTTCGAAGCCGTGCGCGGCACGGGCAGCGTGTCGGCGTTCGGCTCGTACACATGGGACGCGGGCATGCTGCTCGGTCAGGCTGTACCGGTCGCGCTGAAAAGCGGCGCGCCGGGCTCGCCGGAATTTCGCCGCGCACTGCGCAACGCGCTCGAAGCGACGCGCGGTCTCGCGGATACCAACGGCGTCGTCAACATGAGCGCCACCGATCACCTCGGGCTCGATCAACGGGCGCGTGTGATGGTCGAGATCAAGAATGCGAAGTGGGTTTATCAGCCGCGCTGAACGAGCGGCGCATGCGCCACTCAGTAAAACGCCGGGCCGTTTCATGTTTCTCGCGCCGCTTGCACTTGCGGTGGCGGCGCGCTCAATGAACGCGGCCCGGTTCAACAGATACACCGATATACGGATTGCTCATCATGTCTCAGGCACCACACCGTAACGACGCGTTTTACGCGCACTATCAGTCGCTCCAGTTGCATCGCCATCCGCACGGCGTGCTCGAAGTCGTGATGAGCGGCGAGGGCGCCAACAAGAGCGGACTCGCCACCGCCAACGCGCGCATGCACTTTGAGCTCGCGGAGATCTGGCGCGACGTTGACCGCGATCCCGATACGCGTGTGGCGATCATTCGCGGTGAGGGCAAGGGATTTTCGGCCGGCGGCGACCTGCAACTCGTCGAAGACATGGCAACCGATTTCGACGTGCGCGCGCGCGTGTGGCGCGAGGCGCGCGATCTGGTCTACAACGTGATCAATTGCAGCAAGCCGGTCGTTTCCGCCATGCACGGCCCGGCGGTGGGCGCGGGGCTCGTGGCGGGCCTGCTCGCCGACATCTCGATCGCGGCGAAGACGGCGCGCATTATCGACGGCCACACGCGTCTGGGCGTGGCCGCGGGCGATCACGCGGCGATCGTGTGGCCGCTCCTGTGCGGCATGGCGAAAGCCAAGTATTACCTGATGCTGTGCGAACCGGTGAGCGGCGAAGAGGCGGAGCGTATTGGCCTCGTGTCGCTTGCCGTCGACGAAAACGAACTGCTGCCGAAGGCTTTCGAGGTTGCGCAGAAGCTGGCCAACGGCTCGCAAACGGCGATTCGCTGGACCAAATACGCGCTGAACAACTGGCTGCGCTCGGCAGGGCCCGCGTTCGATACGTCGCTCGCGCTGGAATTCATGGGTTTTGCCGGGCCGGATGTGCGCGAAGGCGTGAACTCGCTGCGCGAGCGGCGCGCGCCGGATTTCGGTGGCGCCGACCCGTGGCGCGGGAAATCGTCGGGCGGCGGCGCGGTGGACGGCGAGCGCTCGTGACGCCACTGTCCGCGCGGTATGATCGAATCAGACGCGCGCGGCACGGCGCCCCTTCCCTTCTTTATGCAGCGAGGCGACAAGCATGACCGACACTCCTGGCTCCACGCCGCCCTTTCCCGGCTTTCCTGGATTTCCGCCCGCTGAAATGCTCGAGCGCATGTGGGGCATGATGCGCATGTCGCCGTTCGGCTCGGCTTTCTCCGGCGCGCAACCGGGCGGCAGCCTCGGTCCCTCGCTCTCCATGATGTCGGACATGATGGCACCGCTCACGAATGTCGAGGAACTCGACAAGCGCATCACCGACATGCGCGCGGTCGAGCAATGGCTCAAGCTGAATCTGAACATGTTGCAGTCCGCGATTCAGGCGCTCGAAGTGCAGCGCGCGACGCTCGCGACGCTGCGCGCGTTCGGCGCCTTCGCGCAGTCGTCGATGACGCAGCCCGCGGCGGCCTCCGCCGCGCCGAGTCCCACAGCGCCGACGGGCTGGCCGCATCCGGCCGCACCGGCGCCCACCCCGGCGCCGGCTGCTTCGGCGAGCGCCGGTTCGTCGGCCGAAGAGCCCTCCGGCGACGAAGAGCAAACGCCGGCAACGCCGCCCTTCGACGCGTCCGCGTGGTGGAATCTGCTGCAATCCCAGTTCAACCAGATCGCCCAGTTCGCGATGACGCAGCCGGCGGCCGCGGCTGGCAGCGCGGCAACCGATTCCGCGCCAGGCGAAGAGGCGGCGTCGGCATCCGGCGCTGAACCGGCGAGCGACGCGCCGCCGCCCCCCGCGCAGGAAGCGGAGCACGCGGCTACGCGGCCGGCGGCGAAGCGGGCGCCGACGTCGGCCAGGCGCACGAGTGGTACGAGCACCACAAGTGGTGCGAGCGCCAGCCCGAGAACCACGAAAAAGTCTATCTAACAGAAGGAATGAAACGCGGCGGCGCGAGTCCGAGCCCTGGCGCTGCCGGAAACGGCGAATTCGCCGTCTGTCATGGTTTTGACGCCGATCTTCGACACACTCCGCGAATCTCGCAATGGGTTGCGCGAGATCAGTCAGGCACCGGAATTGCGTCTGTTGCAGTGCGGGTTGCGTCAGGTCAGCGTGCTATCATTGTGTAAGCTTTTTTATGTGGCTTTTGGGCGTGCGCTGAATACAACCAATCCAACCGCCCTTGCTGCATTGCCGCCGGTATCCCCGGCGCAGGGCTGGACGGTGCGGCCTTGATCGCAGACTGGCTCGACCTCAGGCACGGGTATCCCTCACCCACGGTTGGCCGCGCAGCGCATAACCTAAGGTTAGGCGTAGGCGCAAAACGCCAGGACTTCTTTGCCGCCAGGTGCATCTGGGCGGCCGATTACCGCGTAAAATTGAATGCTTGGCCGGCAAACGGCGCGCACCCGGTGCGATCCGTTCGTCGTGAGCAAAAGTGCTACACGTAGTAGTAACAGACACAGACAGTATGCGCAGAACAGGGGTGGGACTATGAACACCATGCTTTATCCGGAACTTTATAAATCGCTCGAATCCGTTCGATGGGACATGGAGAAAGACATTCCCTGGGACAAGTTCGATGCATCGCTATTGACCGACGAGCAGGCGGCGACGATCAAGATGAACGCGATCACCGAATGGTCGGCGTTGCCCGCCACGGAAATGTTTCTGCGTGATAACCATCACGACAGCGATTTCTCCGCGTTCATGAGCGTGTGGTTCTTCGAAGAACAGAAGCATTCGCTGGTGCTGATGGAATATCTGCGCCGCTTCAAGCCGGAAATGTGCCCGACCGAAGAAGAGCTGCACGCGGTGCGCTTCGAATTCGATCCGGCGCCGCCGCTCGAAACGCTCATGCTGCACTTCTGCGGCGAAATCCGCCTGAATCACTGGTATCGCCGTGCCGCCGAATGGCACACCGAGCCGGTCATCAAGCACATCTACGAAACGATCTCGCGCGACGAAGCGCGTCATGGCGGCGCATATCTGCGCTACATGAAGAAGGCCATGTCGCAAACCGGCGACATCGCGCGCGCTGCGTTTGCGAAGATCGGCGTGCTGATGGCATCGGCTCGCCGCACGGAAAAGCCGCTGCACCCCACCAACCTGCACGTGAACCAGGCGCTGTTCCCGCGCGACACGATTCAATCGCGTCTGCCGGATCCGGAATGGCTCGAACGCTGGCTCGACGAGCAGATCCGTTTCGACGACAGCTGGGAAAAGAAGGTGGTGGAGCGCATTCTGCACAACCTGTCGATTCTGTTCGAGCGCACGTTCAACACGGCGCAGGAACTGAACCGCTACCGCAAGGAAGTGGTGCTGCGTCTGCAGGCCGAGCAGAAGTCGGCCGAACAGCCGGCTTGATGGTCGAAAGCGCCTGACTCCGGTTTGCGGCGCGCGCCGCGAACCGGCTCGAGGGCTTCAGGAAGGGCCTGGCACGCGCGAGCTTGCCGGGCCTTTTTGCTTCATGCCGTTCACCGTGTATCGTGACGGCACTTCCTTGTCTCTTTCCGACTCCGTCATGGCTGCCATTTTTGAACGCAAGATCCTGACGCGCGATGCTCTGGCGACGCTGCGTCCTTCGCTGAGCGCGCCAGTTGTGTTTACCAACGGTGTGTTCGATATCCTGCATCGCGGGCATGTCACTTATCTCGCGGACGCCAAGGCTTTGGGCGCCTGCCTGATTGTCGGCGTGAATAGCGATGCATCGGTTCGCATGCTCGGTAAAGGCGACGACCGGCCCATCAATAACGAGGCGGACCGCATGGCGTTGCTGGCAGCGCTGGAGAGCGTCGACTACGTGGTGTGCTTCGGCGAGAAGACGCCCGTGGAGTTGATTTCGGCGCTTCGGCCGGATGTGCTCGTCAAGGGCGGCGACTACGACATGGACACGTTGCCCGAGTCGGCCATTGTGCGAGGCTGGGGCGGCAAGGCGTTGGCGATTCCCTTCGAGCATGACCGCTCGACCACCGCGTTGCTGAAGAAAGTCCGTACTCAGGGCTAATGGCTGAGTGGCGCTCAATGGCGCTTAATGGTGCCGCGGTAAAGTTGCCGTGTCGAACTGGCTCCTTGCGTTTCGAATCTTGACGGCCGAACGCGTAACTGCCCGCGTTACTGCGACAGCGCGGAGGCCGCGATCGGCGCCGCCGGTGCCGGTCCGCCCACCACTGCCTGATCGGCGGCCTCGGCTGCCGTGACCGGCTTCACCTTCAACCATTCCGGATGAACCTGGCGGTTCAGATGGTTGGGCTCGCGTCCGCCGGCTGTGGGCGTCGGGCCAAATACGCCGCGCACCGCGACGAATGCCAGCATGTTGGCAAGAAACAATATGGCGATCAGCCAGCGCAGCATTGTTGGTTTTCCCCGTCCAGAAGTTGAGCCGCCGTTATCCGCGGTTATCCATATCGCCGCGATCAGGCCGCGCGTTAAGCTGCGCGCTCGGCAGCGATCAGCGCAAGACCGGACAGCACGAGCGAATCGTGGCGAGTATGCGGCACTTTCAGTGCACTCGCCACTTCGTCCACAGCGCCGCCGCTGACTACGAGCCGTACCGGCACCCGCCACTCTTCCTGCAGATCACGCCACATCCGCTCGATCAACCCCGCTTGCGCCAACGTGCAGCCGGCGGACAACGAGCGCGGCGTGTCGGTTGCGAAGAACGGACCACGGCGTACTGCGTCGGCCGAACTGCCGTCGAGCAGGCCGCGGGCCGCATTGGCGTCGAGCGTCGGCAGTTGCGCCGTGTGCTCGCCGAGCGAGCGCATCATCAAAGTCCAGCCCGGCGCGATCAGACCGCCGACAAAGCAGCCGTCCGCACGCAATGCCTCGAGCGTAGTGGCCGTGCCGAACGTCGCGATCAGGAGATGTTCACCGGGAAACGCCGCGTGCGCGCCGATCATGCCGGCCCAGCGGTCGCTGCCGAGCGTATGCGGCGCGGTGTAGCTGTTGGTCACGCCGCATTGCTCTGGGCACGCGCGGATCGTGGTGAGCGGCAAGTGTGGCCAGTGCGCGTCGAGCAACGCGGCAATCCGCTGAGCGACGCCTTCACCCGCCACATTCGACAACCATGCGCCGCCGGGCGTGGGCAAGTTCGACCAGTCCGGCTGATCCTCGCCGCCGTGCCCCAGCGCGCCGCCCGCAATCTGCGAACCGCCCGTCTGCACCAGCGCCCACTTGATGCGGCTATTGCCGGCGTCGATCAACAGATCAGGCTTGCCGCGCGTCATGCAGCACCGTCGGCCAGACGCAGCGAGATGTCGCCCGTCGCGACGATCTGGCGGCCGGTCGCGGTATCGAGCAGCAACTGACCGCGCTCGTCGACGCCCGCCGCCACGCCGCGCATCTGTTCCTCGCCTTGTTCCAGCAACACGACTTCGCGGCCTGCGTAAGCGTGCACCGCGTTCCAGCGCGCCTGGAACGGCGCGAAGCCTTCAGCGCCGAAGCGCTGCAAAGCCGGTTCGAGTGCATTCAGTTCGGCGGCGAGCGTATCGGTGAGGTTGGCGTTGGGGAGCGCGCGCTGCAATGCGGTCGGAACGGTGCCGCGCGCCTGCGGCGGCGCACTGGCGTTCAGCGCACCGACTTTGGCGGCGAGTTCGTCCGCGCCCTTCACGTTGGTGCCGATGCCGATCACCACCGCGCTGGCTTTATCCGTGCTCCACGCGGTTTCGATCAGGATGCCGGCCAGCTTGTCGCCTTCGAGCAGGACGTCGTTCGGCCACTTCAGCGCGATCTGGCCGGGACCCGCGACCGGCAGCGAGCGCAGCCCGTCGACCAGCGCCACGCCTACGGCGAGACTCAGGCCCGCGAGTCCTTCGAGCGGGCGCGGCAGCACGCAGGCCACCGAAAATAGCAGCGCATTGCCCGGCTCCGCATACCACGGACGGCCGCGGCGGCCACGCCCGGCCGTCTGCAGATACGCGACCCGCACGATCGGCCGCGGCAATGCGCCGGCCTTGCGCGGCAACGCTTTGACGCGGGCCATCAAATCGGCGTTGGTCGAGCCGGTTTCCTCGACGATCTCGATCGGCCAATCGTTCGCCTGCGGGCCGAACAGGGCGACGGCGC
This sequence comes from Paraburkholderia sp. RL17-380-BIE-A, assembly GCF_046028085.1. Taxonomy (NCBI): domain Bacteria; kingdom Pseudomonadati; phylum Pseudomonadota; class Betaproteobacteria; order Burkholderiales; family Burkholderiaceae; genus Paraburkholderia; species Paraburkholderia sp. RL17-380-BIE-A. The sequence continues at coordinate 75,479 of NZ_JARESQ010000009.1, read as the reverse complement.
GCTCGCGGTCGATGCGCCAATCGGTTTGGTGCGCGGCTGCGGCGGCGGCCTGCGGGGGAGTCTTGGAAGCGTTCATGACTCATATTGTAGCGACAGCGAACGCGCTCAGCCCACGTGGACGGTCCTTCTGCCGCGCCTTCGTTACAATGGCCCCTAAACCGATAACCAGATTCAGCGATCCTTGAACTACGACACTCCGCCCGGCCTCGAAGTCGCGGCAGGCAGCCAAGGCAAGATCGTCCGGCTCTCGGGCCAGTGGACGGCGCTCGCGCTCGCCCGCGACCGGGCCACCGGGCACGTGATTCCGCTACTGCGTTCACTGGTCGGCACCGAAGGCATCGGCCAGTGGGACCTGTCGCGCATCGACCGGATGGACCACGTCGGCGGCCAGGCCCTGTGGCGCGTGTGGGGGCACAAGATGCCGGCGGATACCACGCTCACCGACACGCAGCGCGACATTTTCGAGCGCATCGCGCTGCTCGACACCGTGCGCGAGACAGCCGAGCCGGTGATCAAACTCGATCCGTTCACGCGGCTGGGACTCGCGATCTTCTCGTTCTTCGAGCATCTGTATGGCGGCGTGGCCATGCTCGGGCGCGTCGTGCTCGATCTGATGGAGATCGCGCGCAAGCCGAAAATCACGCCGTGGACCGAGATCTCCGCGAATATCTATAACGCCGGCACCAAGGCCTTGCCGATCACGGCGCTGGTCGCGTTCCTGATCGGTATCGTGCTGAGCTATCTGTCGGCGCAGCAACTGCGGCTTTTTGGCGCGAACCAGTACATCGTCAATATTCTCGGCCTCTCGGTGATTCGCGAACTCGGGCCGGTGCTTTCGGCGATTCTGGTGGCGGGCCGCTCGGGTTCGGCCATCACCGCGCAGATCGGCGTAATGCGCGTGACCGAGGAACTCGACGCCATGCGCGTGATGGGCATTCCGCACGGCCTGCGGCTTATCCTGCCGCGCGTGCTTGCGCTCGGCGTGGCCATGCCGCTGCTCGTCATGTGGACCAACATCATCGCGCTGACCGGCGGCGCACTGGCCGCCAAGATCGTGCTCGGCATCGACATGAGCTACTTCGCGCGGGCGTTGCCGGGCGTCGTGCCGGTTGCGAATCTGTGGATCGGGCTCGGCAAGGGCGTGGTGTTCGGTATGCTGATCGCGATCGTCGGCTGTCACTTCGGTTTCCGTATCAAGGCCAATTCGCAAAGTCTCGGCGAAGGCACGACGACCTCGGTGGTGACCTCGATCACGATCGTGATTCTCGCGGACGCCGTGTTCGCGATCCTCTTCCAGAACGTGGGGCTCGGATGATCGCGCCACTCACTCAGGCCGTGCGTGGCCAACCCGTCCCCTCGATCGCCGAGCCGGTGATCGAAGTGATCGACGTGACCAAGCGCTACGGCCGCAACATCGTGCACCAGCATCTGAATCTGGACGTGCGGCGCGGCGAGATCATGGCGATCGTCGGCGGCTCGGGTTCCGGCAAGACCACGCTGGTGCGGCAGATTCTCGGTCTCGAGCGTCCGTCGTCCGGCACCATCAAGCTGTTCGGCGAGAATCTCGCAACCATTTCGCCGGAAACCGCGCTGCTCATGCGCAGCCGCTCCGGCATGCTGTTCCAGCGCGGCGCGCTGTTTTCGTCGCTCTCGGTGTTCGACAACATCGCGCAGCCGGTGCGCGAACTCGGCCAGGTGCCCGAAGATCTGTTGCGCGACATCGTGATGCTCAAGCTCGAGATGGTCGGCCTGCCGTGCAAGCATGCGTCGAAAATGCCGTCGGCGCTGTCGGGCGGCATGATCAAACGGGTGGGCATTGCCCGGGCTATCGCGCTCGAACCCGAACTGCTGTTTCTCGACGAGCCGACGGCCGGACTCGATCCGCAGGCGTCCGATGAATTCGTCGAGCTGATTTCCGCGCTGCACCGCGCGCTCGGCCTGACGGTGGTGATGGTTACGCACGATCTCGACACGATGATCGCGCTGTCCACCCGCGTCGCCGTGCTGGCGGATCGCAAGGTGCTGGTCGCCGCGCCGGTCGAAGAGGCGGCGGCGGTCGATCATCCTTTTATCCGCGAGTATTTCCTCGGCTTGCGCGGGCGGCGCGCATTGCAGGCGTTGCCGCCGGAGCGCCGCGCGAAGCTGCCGCGCGCCGCGCTCGAGCCGGCGTCGTCCGAATTGCCGCTGTGAACCAGGGAACCTGACAATGGAAAACAAATCACATGCCTTCTGGGCCGGGCTCTTCACGATCGTTTTGCTGGCGGCAGTCGCGGTGGCGGCTTTTTTGTTCAACGTCGACCGTTCCGTGCGGGTGCCGTACGATCTGATTGCGCGCACCAACGTCACGGGCTTGTTTACCGACGCTGCGGTGCGCTATCGCGGGCTCGACGTCGGCAAGGTGCAGTCGATCAAATTCGATCCGGATCATCCAGGGCAGATTCTGATCCGTATTCTCGTGGACACGCACGCGCCGATTACGCATTCGACATTCGGCAGCCTGGGTTTCCAGGGCGTGACCGGTATCGCCTTCATCCAGCTGGATGACAACGGGCGCGATCCGACGCCACTGCCGTCTTCGGCCAAACAGGTGGCGCAGTTGCCCATGCGCCCCGGCTTGCTCGATCAACTGCAGCAACGCGGCGACGTGCTGCTGCGTAAACTCGAAAAAGTCGCAAACGACGTCGACAATCTGTTGTCGCCGGAAATGGCCGCGCAGTTGCAAGGCACGGCGGCGAGCCTTCAGAAGGCTGCGGACGGCGTCGCCACGCTGACCCAGCAGATCGCGCCGGCCGCCGGCAAGTTGCCCGGCACGCTGGATCAGTTGGACCGCACGCTGGCGTCGACCAATCAGTTGATCACCGGGCTGAACCGCCCGAACGGTCCGTTCGAGACCAACCTGAACAAGGTCGGCACGGCCGCGCAACAGGCGGGTGATGCGCTGACGTCGATGAACGGCTCGTTGCAGGAACTGTCGGCGCGGGTCGGCTACGACACCTTGCCGCGCGTCAATTCGCTCGCTGAAGACGTGCGCTCCGCCGCCCGCTCGGTGGATCGCGCAGCCGATACGTTCAGCACCAATCCGCGCAGCGTGCTGTTCGGCGCGCCGGGTGTGGCGCCTGGCCCTGGCGAAGCAGGATTCCAGTGGCCTGCCGCCCGCGCCGCCAAATGATTTTGAAGGTTTGAAGAAAGGAAGATTGTCATGTCACGCTCGATTCACCGATTGTTCTCCTCGAGCGCCGCGCTAGCGGTGTTGCTCGCATTCGGCGTGCTGGCCGCGGGCTGCGCCGGTAACCCCGCGGCGCTCTCGGACATTCGCTACGACTTCGGGCCGCCGGCTCCGGCGGCGTCCGCGGGTACGTCACCGGCTGTGAAGGTGCTCGACGTCAGCGCACCGGACGTGCTCGAATCGGACAAGCTGGTTTACCGTCTTAGCTTCGCCGACGCACAGCAGACCGCTGCTTACGCGAACAGCCACTGGACCATGATGCCTTCGCAGTTGCTGACGCAGCGTCTGCGTGGCGCGCTCAGCTCGCGCGGCACCGTGCTGACGGGCGCCGACGGCGTGTCCGCGCCGGTGTTGAAGGTCGATCTGAGCGAGTTCGAACAGGTTTTCGACAGCCAGTCCGAAAGTCACGCCGCGGTTACCGCGCGCGCCACGCTGATTCAGAGCGGCAAGGTGATCGGTCAGCGCACCTTTATCGCGCGCGCGCCGTCCAGGTCGGCGGACGCCGCCGGCGGTGCGCAGGCGCTCGCCAGCGCCAGCGACGATCTGGTCGCGCAGATTGGCGCGTGGCTCGGCGTGCAGGCGCTGGTCGCCGCGCAATGACCGGCTCGCAGCGCACGCAACGGAGCGCTGCATGAGCGAACGACCCTGGCTGCGCCGTCCGTCGGCGCTCGCCCGGCAAGCGCTGGTGCTGTATGCCGCGTTGATCGTCTACGGTTCGTGGTATCCGTTTTCGGGCTGGCGTTCGCTCGGCCTCGGTCCGTTTGCTTTCCTGTCCGATCCCATGCCGCAGTACCTGACGGCGTTCGACGTCGTCACGAACGTGCTCGGCTATATGCCGTTCGGCGCGCTGGTGGTGCTTGCGCTCTATCCGCGCTGGCGCGGCACGCTGGCAGTCGCGCTCGCCTTCGTGCTCGGCGGCCTGCTCTCGGGCGCGATGGAAGCCGTGCAAACCTATCTGCCGACGCGTGTCGCTTCCAACCTCGATCTCGCCGCCAATGCGCTCGGCGCGCTGCTCGGCGCGGCCATCATGTCGCCGGCCACGGGCGCGCTGCTCGACCGCGGTTTGCTGCGGCGCTTGCGGCTCGTGTGGTTCGAGCGCGATCGAGCCGCGCTCGCGTGTCTGATCGCGGCGTGGCCATTCGCGACGATGTACCCGGCGCCACGCCTGTTCGGTCTCGGCAACTGGCCGCGCGCGCTCTGGCTGCGTTTCGATTCGACCACCCAGGATGCGTTGCTCTCGTGGACGCCGCCGGGCTGGCACGTTGGCGCCTGGCCGGCCGTCGTCGCCGCCTGGATGCCCGACGACGTGTGGGAAGCGGTGATCACCACGCTCAACCTGTTCGCGGCGCTCGCGCTGGCGTCGTTGCCGGTGCGTCGGCATGCGCCGCGCGTGCGTTTGTTGCTCCTGTTCATTTTCATGACCTTGTGCGTGAAGGTCGGCGCGACGTTTTTGCAGTCGCAGTCCGGTCTCGCGTTCGACTGGGCCACGCCCGGCGCGCTCGCGGGGCTCGTGTGCGGCACCGCGGCCGCACTGTGCGCGCTGCGACTGCGGCGCCGGTCCCGCGCGATGCTGGCAGGTGTCGCGCTGACGGTCGCGCTGGTGTTCGTCAATCTGTTGCCCGTGAATCCTTATTTCGATGCCGTGCTCGCCGACTGGCGGCAAGGGCGCTATCTGCACTTCAACGGGCTGGCGCACTGGCTCGCATGGATCTGGCCGTACGCCGCGCTGGTGTGGCTGGCGTATGTGGTCGAGCAGGCGTGGCTCAGGCGGCGCGTGAAGCGCGCATAAAGCCCGCGCGAAGCGCAGCCGGCATCGGCGGCCGCCGGTCCCGCTCGTTATAATCGTTCGCACAACAGGCGCGCCGTCGTGCATTCAGCGCCATTCCCACCCTGGCAGTTTCGCCCCGGACATCATGGACTCTTTCTACAAGTACCACGTCTTCTTCTGTCTCAATCAGCGCGAGCCCGGCGCCGAGCGCCCGAGCTGCGCGAACTGCAACGCGCAGGAGATGCAGGAGTATGCGAAAAAACGCGTGAAGAAACTCGGTCTCGCAGGTCCGGGTCAGGTACGTATCAACAAGGCCGGTTGCCTCGACCGCTGCGAGCTCGGCCCAACGCTCGTCGTGTATCCGGAAGGCGTCTGGTACACGTATGTCGACGAGAGCGACATCGACGAAATCGTCGACTCGCATCTGGTGAACGGCAAGATTGTCGAGCGTCTGAAAATCGATCAATAAGCCTCGCCATGAACACACATACGAAGAAGTATCTGATCGACGGCCCGGTCGGCAAGATCGAGGTCGCGCTGGATCTGCCCGATGCAACGCGCGAGAGCGGCGCCGCGCCGCGCGGCATCGCGCTGGTCGCGCATCCGCATCCGCTGTTCGGCGGCACGATGGACAACAAGGTCGCGCAAACGCTCGCGCGCACGCTCGTGCAGTTGAACTACGTGACCTATCGCTCGAATTTTCGCGGCGTCGGCGAAACGCAAGGGGAGCATGACGCGGGCATCGGCGAGCGCGACGACCTGCGCGCCGTGCTCGATCACATGCGGGCCGAACCGGGCCAGGCCGATCTGCCGCTCGTGCTCGCGGGTTTTTCGTTCGGCACTTTCGTGCTGTCTCACGTGGCCGCGAAGCTGCGCGAAGAAGGTCAGGAGGTCGAGCGAATGGTGCTGGTCGGCACGGCGGCGAGCCGCTGGGAGGTCGCGCCCGTGCCGGAAAACACGCTCGTGATTCACGGCGAGACCGACGAGACGGTTCCCATTCAATCCGTTTACGACTGGGCGCGTCCGCAGGAATTGCCCGTGGTCGTGATTCCGGGGGCGGAACATTTTCTGCATCGCAAGCTGCACGTTCTGAAGCGGATCATCGTCGACGCGTGGCGGTGATCGGCATGCGCCGTGTGTTTTCCGGGGTACAGGTACGCGCAAACGCAAATTAATCGCCGGCCTTTGCGCAAAGTTACCGGGAGAGCACGCGTATAATGGCGACTCTTTTTTGGGCGCAGCGCCGCCCATCCGGCAGTTCGCGCGACGCGTAGCGTCTTTTCGCCGCAGCGGTGCCGGATGCAGGGCGTGCTGCGCGAACCGATCGCGTGGCCGGAAGTCCAATGGCGCTGTGTCGTTTTACGGCCAGACGCCGCCGACCGGCTCTTCCAAACAATGCGCCCTGCGCGCGATGTACTTTTCTGCACGAATCGACCCTATGCGTTTCTCCACCTCCGGCCGCACGTCGTTCCCTTCGGTTGCTTCCTTCGTTTCCCCTACGCTTAGCCGTGCCGTGACTCTCGGCATCGTGTTGCCGGCCACGCTCGCCGCCAGCACGGCGTTCGCGCAGGTGCCGCCGCCGGCGGTGAACGCGCGCTCGTGGGTGCTCGTCGACGCCACCAGCAATCAGGTGCTCGCCTCGGGCAACGCCGACGAACGCGTGGAACCTGCGTCGCTCACCAAGCTGATGACGGCGTACCTCGTCTTCGAAGCACTGCAGACGAAGAAGATCACGATGGAACAGACGGTCATGCCGAGCGAAGCCGTGCGCCGCGTGCGCACCGACGAATCGCGCATGTTCATCGAAGCGAACAAGCCGGTGACCGTGCACGATCTGGTCTACGGCATGATCATCCAGTCGGGTAACGACGCGGCGATCGCGCTGGCCGAACTGGTAGGCGGCAGCGAAGCGCAGTTCGTCAACATGATGAACACCGAAGCGCAGCGCCTCGGCATGAAGCACACGCATTTCGCCGACGTGAACGGCATGCCCGACCCGCAGCACTACACGACCGCGGGCGACCTCGCGATCCTGTCGGCGCGTCTGATTCGCGACTTCCCCGACTACTACAACATTTTCTCGGTCAAGGAATTCACGTACAACAAGATCAAGCAGCCGAACCGCAATCGCCTGCTGTGGATCGACCCGACGGTGGACGGTCTGAAAACCGGTCACACGCAAGCGGCCGGTTACTGCCTGATCGCGAGCGCGAAGCGTTCGCTGCCGGGCACGACGGACGCATCGCGCCGTCTCGTCTCGGTCATGATGGGCGAGACCAAGGAGCACGACCGCGTGCAGGACAGCCTGAAGATGCTGAACTACGGCTACACCGCGTACGACACGGTGCGTCTGTACAAGGCGAATCAGGTGGTGGGCACGCCGCGCGTCTATAAGGGTGCGCAGGACACCGTGCAGATCGGCGTGAAGGGCGATCAGTACATCACCGTGCCGAAGGGCATGGGCGACAAGGTGAAGCCGCAGATCGAGCAGATCGATCCGCTGATCGCGCCGCTCGCGAACGGTCAGCAGGTCGGCACGGTGAAGCTGGTCGCCGACGGCAAGGTGCTGGCGCAGTTCCCGGTGGTGGCCTTGCAGGCCGTTCCGCAAGCCGGCGTGGTTGGCCGCGTGTGGGATTCGCTGATGCTCATGTTCAACAAGAAGAAGTAAGAGCCCGATTGCAATGACCGCTGTTACCGATGTTTCGCCTGATCCGATTGTCTGTCTGAACGGCGAGTTGGTGCCGTTGTCCGAAGCGCGCGTGCCTGTTCTCGACCGCGGCTTTATTTTCGGCGACGGTATCTACGAAGTCGCGCCGCTCTACGCTCATCCCGCGCAAGCGGGCGGCCGTACGCCGTTTCGTTTCCAGCAGCACCTGGCGCGGCTCGCGCGCTCGGTCGGCAAGATCGGCATCGCCAATCCGTTCGACGACGCCGGCTGGCGCGCGCTGATCGGGCAGGTGGTCGCGGCGAACGAGGCGGATGGCGGTTTGCGCGCCGATCAGGACGCAATTGCCTATATTCAGGTCACGCGCGGTGTCGCGAAACGCGGTCATGCGTTTCCGGCCGGCATTCAGCCGACCGTGTTCGTGATGGTCACGCCGCTGAACCTGCCGGACGCGGCGCAGCGCGCGCAAGGCGTACGTTGCGTCACCGCGGAAGATCGTCGCTGGCTCAATTGCGATATCAAGTCGGTCTCGTTGCTCGGCAACGTGCTGATGGCGCAATACGCCGCGGAGAACGACGCGTTCGAGACCATCCAGTTTCGCGACGGCATGCTGACCGAAGGGTCGTCGTCGAATGTGTGGATGGTGAAGGACGGCGTGTTGTCCGCGCCGCCGCGCAGCCACAAGATTCTCGAAGGGATTCGGTACGGCCTGATCGAGGAATTGGCGAGCGAATGCGGCATCCGTTTCGAGGCGCGTGAGATTGGCGAGGCCGAGCTGCGCGCGGCGGACGAGATCATTGTCAGTTCGGCAACCAAGGAAGTGCTGCCGGTCACGCAGCTCGACGGTCAGCCGGTCGGCGAGGGCAAACCGGGCGCGGTCTTTGCGGCGCTGTACGCGGCTTATCAGCGAGCCAAGACCCAGGAAGCGCGCGAGGCGCAGCAAGGAGTAGAGAATGAGTCCCGTGAACGAATCACTGTTTGAGTTTCCGTGCGATTTCCCGATCAAGATCATGGGCAAATCGCATCCCGAGTTCGCCGAGACGATCGTTACGGTGGTCCGGCGGTTCGACAATGAAGTCGACGAATCGCGCGTGGAGATGCGGCCGTCCAGCGGTGGCAACTACACCGGCCTGACCGTCACGGTGCGCGCCACGAGCCGCGATCAGCTCGACGATATCTACCGCGCACTCACCGGCCACCCGATGGTGAAGGTCGTGCTGTAACGCATCTCCCCGCGTCTGATTTACGGCGTGATGCGCAATGCGTCCGCCGTCCTTCCCGCGCTTGAGCCGGGTCCCGCCTCGCAAGCCCGGTCGAAAAGCTGCTTGAAGCGTCCCACCTCCTCGAACACCCAGTCGCGAAACGCCCTGACCCGGGCGGTTTCGAGCATCTGCGGCGGGCAGATGAAGTAGTACTGCCACGGACTCGGTCCATCCACATCGAATAGACGCACAAGGCGGCCTGCCGCGATCTCGTGCATGGCCAGTGAGCGGCGCGTGAGCGCAACGCCCTGGCCGTCGATGGCCGCTTGCAGCAGGTTCGACGAATCCTGGTACAACACGCCGCGCTTGGGCTCGGGCCAGTCGGTGAGGCCGGCGGCGTCGAACCAGGGGCGCCATAGCTCGTCGTCGGAACGCAGCAGCGGGACGTTGGCCAGATCGGCCGGCGTTTGCGGCAGCTTGCCGCCGTTGAAATTCGGCGCGCAGGCGGGAAAGAAAATCTCCTCCAGCAACAATTCCGAATGCAACCCCGAATATTTGCCGAAGCCAAAACGGATCGCCACGTCGACGTCGTCACGCGCGAAATCCGTTAGTGCGTTGGTGGACAGCAGTTCGAGGTCCCACTGCGGATGCGCCTCGATAAAGCTGCCGACGCGCGGCGTCACCCAGCGCGCCGCAAACGACGACAGCATGGACACGACAAGCCGCCGCTCGCGGTCGCCGGCGCGGATCTGGCGGGTGGCGTCGGCGAGCGCCATCAGCGCGGAGCGCACGTGCGTGGCATAGCGCCGGCCGGTCTCGGTGAGCCGCACGCGCTTGCCGTCGCGCGCGAACAGCGAGACGCCCAGTTCGGCCTCGAGCGCGCGGATCTGGTGGCTGACGGCGCCGTGGGTGACGAAGAGTTCGTCGGCCGCGCGCGAGAAGCTTTCGTGACGGGCGGCGGCCTCGAACGCCTTGATCGCGTTCAGTGCGGGGAGTTGCCGGAGGTCCATGTCAATATTTCTCACATAGAGGTGAAAATAGATCGTTTTGCGTAAACCCTTGCTACGCCTAGGATTGTAGTCACGAAACGTTTTTTGGCGAGGGCATCATGCGAGAAATTTCCTCTAGCATCGCGTTTGAAATCCGCAGTGGCGAAACACTTCCGTTGAAGGTGGCGCGCAGTACCAAGCTGGTCGTTCGCGGCGGCGCGGTATGGGTCACACGCAGCGACGACATCGAGGATTACTGGCTGCAACCCGGTCACACGCTGCGACTTCGGCGCGGAGAACGGTTGTGGCTGAGCGCTGAAGGCGACACGCAGGCAAAGGTGGCGTTTTCCGTGCCGACGCGTTGCGATGAGCGCGCGCTGAACTGGTTCGCGCGGATCGGCGAACGGCTGGCGGCGCGCGTGCGGGGCGGCTGGCGGACGGTTTGACGGATGCCACGGGCGCGCCAGGTTCGGCGAACGATGCTGCTGAACGGTTGAGCGTCGCCTCTGGCCTGAGCACGCTGCTGGCTCAGCCACGCGACGGCGGCTGGCAAGACCGGCGAGGCCGGACCACACCGGTTTTGCCCTTCAAGGGCGAACGAGTCGTCCCCGACGTGACACTCCCAACGCGCCCAGTTCCGGCGAGGATTCCCGTATTTCGGTAAACTGGCGAAATCATGTGCGCCACCCCGGTTTCACCCAACCCCTTGCCTGCCTCTGTGCCGCTTACGCTGCGTTGGCGTGGCAGCGAACCCTACCAGACCAGTTTCGACGCCATGCGCGCGTTCACCGACGAGCGCACGGCCGATACCCCCGACGAAATCTGGCTGGTCGAACACCCTCCCGTCTTTACGCTAGGCCAGGCGGGCGATCCCGCCCATCTGCTGGCCGCCGACAGCGGTATTCCTCTGGTCAAAGTCGACCGGGGCGGGCAAATCACGTATCACGGGCCTGGCCAGGTCGTGGCTTATCTGCTGCTCGATTTGCGCCGTCGCAAGCTGATGGTGCGCGAGTTGGTCACGCGGATCGAGCAAGCCGTGATCGACACGCTTGCGGCGTATAATCTCGCCGGAGAACGAAAGGCGGGCGCACCCGGTATCTACGTGGCGCCCGGGCCGGACGCCGGGTTGCATGCCGGCGCCAAGATCGCGGCGCTGGGTTTGAAAATCCGCAACGGCTGCAGCTATCACGGCGTGAGCCTGAACGTGAGCATGGATTTGCGACCGTTTCTGGCCATCAATCCGTGCGGCTACGCAGGGCTCGAAACGGTCGATATGGCAACGCTAGGCGTTACCGCCGGCTGGGACGACGTGGCCCATACCTTTGCAGCACGCCTCACCGCAAACCTCGACGGCAGTCCCGCGGCCGTCGCCCAACCACAGGCCGGTGCACTCACCGCCTGACTGGACCGAACGAATGACTGACGTTACCGCGAACCTCGCAGCTTCTCCCGCTCCTGATGCCGTGCCGGCCCCCGCCGCCTACGACGCTACCGCGAAGCAGAAAGCCCAAGCCAAGACCGCCCGTATTCCCATCAAGGTCATCCCGATCGAGAAGCTGAAGAAACCGGACTGGATTCGCGTCAAGGCGGCCACCGGCAATTCGCGTTTCTACGAAATCAAGCAGATTTTGCGCGAGCACAATCTTCACACGGTGTGTGAAGAAGCGAGCTGCCCGAACATTGGCGAATGCTTCGGCAAGGGCACCGCGACCTTCATGATCATGGGCGACAAGTGCACGCGCCGTTGCCCGTTCTGCGACGTCGGCCACGGCCGCCCAGATCCGCTCGACGCGGATGAGCCGGGTAATCTCGCGCGCACAATTGCTGCGCTGAAATTGAAGTACGTGGTGATCACCAGCGTTGACCGCGACGATTTGCGCGACGGTGGCGCGGCCCACTTCGTGGAATGTATCCGTCAGACGCGTGAGCTTTCGCCGGAGACGCGCATTGAAATTCTGACGCCGGATTTCCGCGGCCGCCTGGATCGCGCGCTCGGCATCCTGAACGCCGCACCGCCCGATGTGATGAATCACAACCTCGAAACGGTGCCGCGTCTGTACAAGGAAGCGCGGCCGGGTTCGGACTACGCGCATTCGCTGAAGCTGCTGAAAGACTTCAAGGCGCTGCATCCTGACGTGGCCACCAAGTCCGGTCTGATGGTCGGCCTTGGCGAAACCGAAGAAGAGATTCTGCAAGTAATGCGCGACCTGCGCGAGCACGACGTGGACATGCTGACGATCGGTCAATACCTGCAGCCGTCTGAGCACCATCTGCCGGTGCGCTCGTACGTGCACCCGGACACGTTCAAGATGTACGAGGAAGAAGCGTACAAGATGGGTTTCACGCACGCCGCAGTGGGCGCAATGGTTCGTTCGAGCTACCACGCAGATTTGCAGGCGCATGGAGCCGGTGTGGTCTGAGTATTTTCGCTAGCGGTTGGATTGAGAAAAGCCTGCACGTGTTGCAGGCTTTTTTCTTTGGGGCGGCGAAACATCGAGAACAGGAATCGCGCGCTGTTGTTCTGCTCCCGCGAGTTACCGGTAGTACTGTGCAAGCAGCATGCAGATCGAGGACATCGTTCCGCCGATGATGGAAAAAGGAATGCTGAGCTCGATAATGCGATAGCGCAGCTCGCGGTTCTCGATAATGTAGTCGATCAGATTGGGCATATTGGATATCCCTGTTGGACGTGCATGGAAGTATAGCCGGGGCAATTAAAAATTAGTTAGGTTAACGAATAATGAGGTAGTGCGAATGAGGCGGCGACGGTCGCGGTCATGATTAGCGAAGGCCACATCAGCCTGCCTTCCTGTGCTGTGTCGCCGCTACGGTATTCAAGGTGTGGCGATGAGTCAGCCGCGCCGAACGACACGAGGATAGACGCCGCCTGGCGCACATCGAAATGACGCAGCAGCAGTCGCCGCTAACCAACCGAACATGAAAAGCAATGCTAAAACAGCGTGATTAGCAATCGCGGATTAATTAGAACCGGCCGCGAGCAAACTGCCTATAGTCGAAAGCCTCCCGAACCCTACCTACTCATGAGGCTTCACGATGAACCGCTTTCGCCGTTCGCTTACCGCGTTCGCCACGTTGCTCGCACTGTCCGCGCCGTTTGCTTCCGTGGCGCACGCCGACACCAAAGAAGTCGTGATTGCGTATCAGGACATGGTGGTGCCGTGGCGCTACGCGCAGGCCACCGGCGAAGTGGAGAAAGCCACTGGCTACAAGATCACCTACCGCAAACTCGGTAGCGGCGCCGACGTGATCCGCGCGTTGGCGTCCGGTTCGGTGCAACTCGGTGAAGCCGGCTCCAGTCCCATCGCTGCCGGGCTGTCGCAGGGCGTGGATATTTCGCTGTTCTGGATTCTCGACAATATCAACGACGCCGAAGCGCTGGTCGCCCGCGACGGCTCCAATGTCACGAGCATCGCGGGCCTCAAAGGCAAGAAAATCGGCGTGCCGTTCGTGTCCACCTCGCACTTTCATACATTGGTCGCGTTGCAGAGCGCCGGCGTGAATCCGTCCGACGTCAAGATCGTCAACCTGCGCCCGCCTGAAGTCGCGGCGGCGTGGGAGCGTGGCGACATCGACGCAACGTACATCTGGGATCCGGTACTGGCCAAGGTCAAGAAGAGCGGCAAGGTGCTCATCACCTCGGGGCAGGTCGCGCAGCAAACCGGCAAGGCGACGTTCGACGGGTTCGTAGTCGATCGCAAGTTCGCCAGTCAGAACGCCGAATTTGTCACGCGCTTCGTGAAGGTGCTGGCCGCAACCGACGCGAATTATCGCGACCACACCTCCGCATGGACGGCTTCGTCGCCGCAGGTCGAGGCGGTCGCGAAAGAGTCCGGCGCGAACGCGCAGGAAGTGCCGGCGAGCCTCGCGTTGTACGCGTTCCCGACGCCCGCCCAGCAGGCTTCGAATGCATGGCTTGGGGGCGGCGCGCAATCGGGCGCGGCGAAGTCGCTGGCTGCGACCGCGGCGTTTTTGAAGACGCAAGGCACGATCCAGAACGTGCTGGCCGATTACTCGACCGGTGTCGATCCGCAGTTCGTGCAACGCGCGGCGCACTGATCGGCGCAGTCAGTTTTCAATCAGCATCATGAGGTCCGGCGATGAGCGGTCTTGAAATACGGCAATTGCAAGTCGCCTACGAAGGCACGCGCGGCGCGGCGCCGCATGTCGCGCTGGCCGATGTCGATCTGCGTATCGAACCCGGTGAGTTCGTGGTCGCGCTGGGCGCGTCGGGCTGTGGCAAAACGACTTTGCTCAACTGCATTGCGGGCTTTATCCAGCCAACTGAAGGCGAGGTGCGGCTGAACGGCGAACCCGTCATCGGGCCGGGTGCGGACCGCGGTGTGGTGTTCCAGAAGTATGCGTTGATGCCGTGGCTCGACGTGCTCGACAACGTCGCACTCGGCTTGCGTTTTCAACGCGTACCCAAGGCGGAGCGCGAGCGCATTGCGCTCGACATGCTGAAGCTCGTCGGACTCGAAAAGCATGCGCGCTCGCAAGTCTATGCGCTGTCGGGCGGCATGCAGCAGCGTGTGGGAATCGCCCGCGCGCTGGCCAGCGATCCGCAAGTGCTGCTAATGGACGAGCCGATGGGCGCACTCGACGCCATGACGCGCGAGTCGATGCAGGAACTCGTACTCGACGTCTGGGGCCGCACGCGCAAGACGGTGTTTTTCATTACCCACAGCGTCGAAGAGGCGCTCTTTCTCGCGACCCGCCTCGTCGTCATGACGCCGGGTCCGGGCCGCATCGCCGATAGCTACGACTTGCCGTTCGCACAGCGTTTCCTGCAGACGCGCGATGCACGCGCGGTGAAGTCGTCGGCGGATTTCATCGAGTGGCGCGAGCGGTTGGTGCATCGTCTGCACGAGCGTAATCAGGAAGAGGTGGTGTCGTGACGGCTTCGCGTGAATCATTCGGCAATGTGCCGCTCGCCGGGGCCGGCAAGCGGCCGCGGCGTACCGCGCGCCCCGTACGCGGCTGGCGTTTGCCGGGCGAAGGCCCGAGCGCGGCACTCAGCGCGCTCTCGGTCACGACGCTCGCGGCGTTGTGGTGGCTTGCCACGCATCTGCACTGGCTGCCGCCGCTCTTTCTGCCGACGCCCGAAGCCGTCTGGGCCGCCTTTATCGACGCGTGGCACGGCCGCATTCAAGGCGGCTTGCCGCTTTCAGCGCATCTCGCATGGAGTGCGTTGCGCGTGTTCGGTGCGTTTGCGCTCGCCGCAGTCACGGCCGTGCCGGTCGGTATCCTGATGGGCGTGAGCCGGGTCGCGCGCGGCCTTCTCGATCCGCCGCTGGAGTTCTACCGGCCGCTGCCGCCGCTCGCTTATCTGCCGCTGGTGGTGATCTGGTTCGGCATCGACGAAACGGCGAAGATCGTCGTGATCTATCTCGCCTGCTTCGCGCCGATTGCTATGGCCGCACGCGCCGGTGTGCGCAGCGCAACGATCGAGCAGATTCATGCGGCGTATTCACTGGGCGGCCGCTTTTCGCAGATCGTGCGGCACGTGGTCCTGCCCGCCGCGCTACCGGAGATTCTGACGGGCCTGCGGATCGCAATCGGCTTCGGCTGGACCACGCTGGTCGCCGCCGAAATGGTCGCGGCCACCGCGGGCCTGGGTCAGATGGTGCTGAACGCGTCGAGCTTTCTGCGTACCGACGTGGTGGTGATGGGCATCGTGCTGATCGGACTGATCGCGTGGTTCTTCGATCTGGGTATGCGAGCGCTGGAGCGGCGGCTCGTGCCGTGGAAAGGGCGCGTGTAGCGCGGCGGCTGCCGCGCCGCATCGAACTCGATAAAACGCAAGCTCAGGCAAACAGTTCGATCACCGGCCAGCCGCGTTCCGTGGCGACCGCACGCAAGCGTGGATCGGGATTGGTTGCGACCGGATGCGTGACGCGTTCCAGCAAGGGGACGTCGTTGATCGAGTCGCTATAGAACCAGCTCTGCGGAAAATCCTGCAGGCGGTGCCCAAGCGACGCGAGCCAACTCTCGGTGCGCGTGATCTTGCCTTCGCGGAAGGTGGGCGTGCCGACAGCCATTCCCGTAAAGCGCGCCAACGGATCGCCGCCTTCGGTGCCGAGTTCGATGCCCAGCAGATGCTCGAAACCGAGTGCCTTGCCGATCGGCTCCGTGATGAACACGTTCGTAGCGGTGACGATGCAGCACAGGTCGCCCGTATCAAGATGGCGTTGCACGAGTTCGCGCGCAGCCGGCAGGATGGCGGGCGCAATCACCTCTTGCATGAACTGCGCATGCCACGCGTCGAGTTGCTCGCGCGAGTGGCGAGCAAGCGGTGCTAGCGTGTAGTTCAGATAGGCGGTCATGTCGAGCGTGCCGGCCACATACTGCCGGTAGTAATCGTCGATTTCCTGCGCGTGCCGCACGGCGCCTTCTATACCCAACCCGGCAATGAAGTGGGCCCACGCCTGATCGCTATCGAGCGGCAGCAACGTGTGGTCCAGGTCGAACAGCGCAAGGTTGCGGCTCATCCAGAGTCCTCATGATTAAGTGGTCAAGCCGTCGAACCCGATGCATGACTGACCACGAGCCGGCACACAGTCATCCACAGCTTGACACGAGCGTATATTTAAACGCACAAAATTACAATATGGCAAAAATGTGCAACACTACTGTCATATACGCCCCGGTGCCGGTTCACGCGGCATGCGGTTCGGGTCATGGCAGCAGGAACGGATGCGCAGCGCCTTATGTTGATTCTCCTAAACCTTCTGGCCGGTGTGGCGCTCCTCGTGTGGGGCTCGCACATTGTGCGCACCGGCATCCTGCGGGTCCTCGGCGCCGATCTGCGCAGCGTGCTGGGGCGCAGCACCAGTAGCCGCTGGCGGGCCTTTCTCTCGGGTGTCGGTGTTACGAGCCTCGTGCAGAGCAGCAACGCCACCGCGGTGATCGTCACGTCGTTCGCGGCGCAGGGCCTCTTGCCGCTCACCAGCGGCCTCGCGATCATGCTCGGCGCCGACGTCGGCACCGCATTGATGGCGCGGGTTCTCACTCTCGATCTATCCTGGTTGTCGCCGATCCTGATTCTGCTCGGCGTGCCGCTCTTCCTGTCGCGCAAGCAAACCCGTCTCGGCCAGGCCGGGCGCACGTTGATCGGTCTCGGCTTGATCCTGCTGGCGCTGCGTTTGATCGTCGAAGCCGCCCAACCCATGATGCAAGGCGCCGGCGTGCGCGTAATGTTCGGTGCGCTGACCGGCGATACGATGCTCGACGCACTGGTCGGCGCCGCGTTCGCCATGCTGTCCTATTCGAGTCTTGCCGCCGTGCTGTTGACCGCAACGCTCGCCTCATCCGGTGTGATTTCGCTGAAGGTCGCGCTGTGCCTCGTGATCGGCGCGAATCTTGGCAGCGGCTTGCTCGCGCTTCTCGGCACCGTCGCGCAGAACGCGGCCGCGCGGCGTCTCGCGTTGGGCAGCTTTGCGTTCAAGCTGGCCGGCGCGTTGCTGATTTTGCCGTTCACTTCGCTGCTCGCGCGCGGGCTGCCGGTGTTGATCGCGAATCCGCGTGAAGCGACCGTCGGATTTCACCTGATCTACAACACGCTGCGCTGCTGCGCGTGCCTGTCGCTGATCGATCCGGTGTCGCGCATCTGTGTGCGCCTTCTGCCGAACCGGCCGCTGCCGAATGGTGAGCTTCGGCCGCTTCACCTGGATGCCGCGGCGCTGTCCACGCCTACGCTCGCGCTTGCGCATGCCGCACGCGAGGTGCTGCGCATCGGAGACATTGTGCGCACCATGCTCGACAATGTTTCAGACCTGATTCATCACAACAATCTGGACAAGGCGCGGGAAACCGTCCGCATGGATGACGATGTCGACGAACTTTACGCCGCGGTCAAAACCTATCTGACGCTGATCTCGCGCGAACAACTCGACGAAGCCGATAGCCGCCGCTGGACCGACATCATTTCACTGACCATCAATCTCGAACACGCGGGCGACATCATCGAGCGGATCGTGGGCGACATCGAGGAAAAGAAGATCGCCCACCGGCTGTCGTTTTCGGAAGAGGGGCTGGGTGAGCTGGACGACTTGCAGGCACGCCTCGTCAGCAATCTGCAGCTTGGGCTGTCGGTGTTTCTGAACAACGATCTGCGATGCGCAGAGCGCCTGCTTGCGGAGAAGGAACGCTTTCGCGATCTGGAGCGGGCCTATTCATACCGGCATCTGGACCGGCTTACCGGTCAGACCTTGCGAAGCATCGAGACCAGCGCACTGCATCTCGATCTGATCAGCGACATGAAGCGCCTCAATTCGCTGTTCTGTTCGACCGCCTATCCGGTGCTCGATGCAGCCGGCGCGTTGCACGACACTCGCTTGCGCAAGCGCTCGCTCGATACGATGCATGTGAAGGAATAGACATCAGACCTCAAGGCTCCGGCATGGAGCCTCGGGCCTTGTGTCTGGTGCGTCAGGCAAGAACGATCTCTTCGAGCTTCTTTTTCAGCGATGCAAAATCGGCGGCTTCGGCCGCCTTTTTGTTGGTGACGAGCACGTCGATCCGATCGACCGGGCAGTAGGAGATGCGGCTGCGTTGGCCGATCTTGCTGTAATCGGCGAGGATCGCCACGCGGTCCGCATTGGCGACCATGGCGCGCGCCACTTCGGTTTCAGCGTGGTCGTAATTGGTCGCACCGTGCCGGTGATCGATGCCGACCGGCGATAGCAGTGCGAGGTCCGCGCGATAGCGCTGGATATCGAGCACGGTGGTGGCGCCGGTGGTCGCCATGGCGCGGTCGCTGATCGAACCGCCGAGCAGGATGACCTCGTTGGCGGCTTCGGTTTGATCGACGCCGCCGCGCATCTTCAGCGCGACATCGATCGAGTTGGTGACGATGGTGAGGTTCGCGAGTTTAGCCAGTTCTTCGGCCAGCGCGGCGGTGGTGGTGCCCGCGTCGATGAACAGTGTCTGGCCGCTCGCGATCAAGCCCGTGGCCGCCTTTGCGATCGCGGTTTTGGACTTGACGCGCATGTGCGCGCGCTCGGCGATCGGCGCTTCGTCGGCTGGTTTGATCGCGCCGCCGTGCACGCGCCGTAGTTCACCTAGCGCTTCGAGGTCGAGCAGATCGCGCCGTACTGTTTCGCGCGACACCCCGAGGTCCGCCATGATCCGTTCCGTCGACACACGTTGAAGCGTGGACAGCAACGCGCGAATTCTCTGATGACGGTCTTCCTGCCACATGCATGTTTCCTTGGCTGCGTACGCGCGTTTATTTAGCTTGTTGTTAACTGCGACATCGTGCTCACGAATGTGTGTCCGGACGATGTCAAGCGTACTACTTTAGTCGAATTGTGTTGTATTTTTTTGGCAGCTTGCAAGTTTGTGTATTTAACTTTAGCCTTCGCAGATCGAAGCGCCAAGCCCGTTTCGAACATCAAATGTTCGAAAAGGAATTGAAATGTCCGATTTCGAGCATTTTGCGGCGTTTTTTGGCAATCTGATTGGCAAGTGTCGCCGCCATAATGGATCTTGGGATCGGCCGCCTGAGCGAAGCACGCCCGGTGTCGAGCTGCACGGTGGCGGCACGCTTCGTCATCCTGACAAAGACGCAGCGGGGTCCGGCGCGGTGAATGCCTGGGGCGTACGTCCGACTATCGCAGCGCCTGCCTTAGCGCGATACTACGCGCCAGGCTCGCGCGTGAACGGACAACTAGAGACCTGCGTGGATCATGATGGTCAAGGCGGCAGTGACGGCTGGGAACGTGTCGAGAGCATGGTCAACCGCTCTATCTGAAAGGTAGCGAGACGTGGGAAACGGGATTAATCGCGCTTTATCCGCAGACTGGCCTTATCCGCGACTAGCCGCGCATCGCTGCGGCGGCACGCTGGCGCCGGAGAACACGCTCGCCGGTTTCGACGCCTGCGTGCGCTATGGCTACCGCATGGTCGAGTTCGACGCCAAGCTTTCCGCCGACAACCAACTCTTTCTGCTGCACGACGACACCCTCGAGCGCACCACCAACGGCCATGGCGCCGCTGCGGAACACACTTGGCAGCAACTGGCCGCACTCGACGCCGGTGCATGGTACGGGCCGCAATTCGCCGGCACGCGTTTGCCGACGCTCGCCGAGGCGGCGGGGCGCTGTGCGCGCGACGGCATTGCCGCCAACATCGAAATCAAACCGTGCCCCGGCCGTGACGAGATCACCGGGACTCTGGTCGCAAGCGGCGCGCTGACACTATGGCAAGGCCAGACGCCGCCGTTGCTGTCGTCGTTTTCATTCGAGGCGCTCGCCGCCGCGCGTGAGGCGGCGCCGTCATTGCAACGCGGCATGCTGTTCGACGAGGTGCCGGCGGACTGGCTGCGCGTGGTGCGCGAACTCGACTGCGTGTCCTTTCACGCGAACCACCGGTACCTGACCGAGCCGCTGATCGGGGAGATTCATGCCGCCGGCCTGCGCGTGCTCGCCTACACCGTCAACGATCCGGCGCGCGCGCAACTGCTCGCGCAATGGGGCGTCGACATGATTTGTACAGATCGCATCGATACACTGCGACACGACATGTTCTCCATGCCGGCCAACCCGGCCTGAACATGGCGAGGCCGCGCAAGTGCAAGGGTGCACTGGCGCGTCCTGAGGCTCGAAATAGAAATTTTCCAAACGTAGCAATTTCGGCAGAGGATGGGGAAGACTATGAACCGCACCGCGTTAGCTCGCATACTCTCGATGTCGGCCGTTGCGGGTGTCACCGCCGCCGGCGTCAGCAGCAGCGCTTCGGCCGCGCCGCTCGATGCACTGATCGCCGCCGCCAAGCAGGAAGGCCAACTCACCGTGATCGCGTTGCCCCACGACTGGTGCAACTACGGTGAACTGGTCGCCGGCTTTCAGAAGAAGTACGGCATCAAGATCAACGAACTGAATCCGGATGCGGGTTCGGGCGACGAAGTCGAAGCCATCAAGGCGAACAAGGGCAACAAGGGCCCGCAAGCGCCCGACGTGATCGACGTGGGCCTCTCGTTCGGTCCGTCCGCGAAGGCCGAAGGGCTGCTGCAGCCGTACAAGGTCGCCTCGTGGAACTCGATCCCGAAAGAGTCGAAAGACGCCGACGGCTATTGGTATGGCGATTACTACGGCGTGCTCTCGTTTGAAGTGAACGCCGACATGATCGACAAGGCGCCGTCCGACTGGAGCGATCTGCTCAAGCCGGAGTACAAGAACGCCGTCTCGCTGGCGGGTGATCCGCGCTCGGCCAATCAGGCAATCCAGGCCGTCTATGCCGCGGGCCTCTCGCAAAGCAAGGGCGATGCGAGCAAAGCCGGACAGGCCGGCCTCACTTATTTCGCCAACCTGAACAAGAACGGCAACTTCGTGCCGGTGATCGGCAAGGCCGCCTCGCTCGCGCAAGGCACCACGCCGATCGTCGTGCGTTGGGATTACAACGCGCTGGCCGATCGCGACACGCTGAAGGGCAACCCGAAGGTGCAGGTGGTGATTCCGAAAACGGGCGTGGTCGCGGGTGTGTACGTTCAGGCGATCAGCGCGTATGCGCCGCATCCGAACGCAGCCAAGTTGTGGATGGAATATCTGTACTCGGACGAAGGTCAGATTGGCTGGCTGAAGGGCTACTGCCATCCGATGCGCTACAACGAACTGGTGACCGGCAAGAAAGTGCCGCAGGCATTGCTGGACAAGCTGCCGCCGCCTTCGTCGTACAAGAATGTCGTGTTCCCGACGCTCTCGCAACAGGACGCGTACAAGGAAACCATTACGAAGCACTGGGACGAAACGGTCGGCGCGAACGTCAAGTAAGCGGCGTAGTGGATGTCGCGGCCGCAGGGGAACACGCGCGCCGCGACGCCGAACAGTAGCGTGAAGTTTTGCCGCTCCGGCGCGCCGCTCTTCGTCATGAGCGCGGCGTGCCAGGTGCGTTTGCCAGATTGCCCCAAGGGTGAGCTATGAGCGCTTCATCGGATGCTGGATCGGTGCAGCCGGAATTGCTGGTTCCGCCTGTACCCACCCCAACGCCTCGCGTCGACGGTCCGGGCCGCGCGTCGCAGTTCCTCGCCTGGATCGGCGTGGTGCCGTTTTTTACTTTTGCGCTGCTGTTCCTGATTCTGCCGACCGGCTTCCTGATGGTCGGCGCGTTTCAGGATTCGCAAGGCCACTTCACGCTCGCCAACTTTCGCGACCTGCTCCAGCCGACCGTGCTGGACGCGTACTGGATCAGCTTCAAGGTGAGCGCGGCCTCGTCGCTCGGCGGCGCGGTGATCGGCTCGCTGCTCGCATGGGCGGCGGTGCAGGGCAAGCTGCCCGGCTGGATTCGCCCGACCCTGATGACGTTTTCCGGCGTCGCGTCGAACTTTGCCGGCGTGCCGCTCGCATTCGCTTTCATCTGCACGTTGGGACGCGTCGGGCTCGTCACCGTATTGCTGAAGAAATACCTCGGCTTCAATCTGTACTCGACGGGTTTCAGCATCCTGAGCTTTTCCGGGCTGACGCTGACCTATCTGTATTTCCAGATTCCCTTGATGGTGCTGATCGTCACGCCCGCGCTCGACGGTCTGAAGCGCGAGTGGCGCGAGGCCTGCGACTGCCTCGGCGGGACCTCGTATCAATACTGGCGCTACGTCGCGCTGCCGGTGCTGTGGCCGAGCGTGCTCGGCGCCGCGCTGCTGCTGTTCGCCAATTCGTTCGGTGCGGTCGCCACGGCTTATGCGCTGACCGGCAGTTCGCTGAACATCGTCACGATCCTGCTGTATGCGCAGATTCGCGGCGACGTCATGCATAACCAGAATCTCGGTTATGCACTCGCGCTCGGCATGGTGCTCGTCACCGGTCTGTCGAATGGCGGCTACATCTGGCTGCGCTCGCGCGCTGAAAGGGGGCGTCGATGAAAAGCCAATCGCGCGTGGGTGCGTGGACCGCGATGATCGTCGGTTCGCTGTACTTTCTCATTCCGTTGATCGCGACGTTCGAATTCAGCCTGCGCATGAAGCGCGGTACCTACAGTTTCGAAGCGTATAGCGTCGTACTCGGCGATCCGCGCTTTCAGGCCTCGTTCGGCTACTCGATTCTGATGGCGCTGCTGACGATCGTGGTCGGCGTGCTGCTGGTGGTGCCGACGGCTTACTGGGTGCAGTTGCGCTTGCCGAAGCTGCGGCCGGTCGTCGAATTCATCACGCTGTTGCCGTTGGTCGTGCCGGCCATCGTGATCGTATTCGGTTATCTGCGCATCTATAACAGCAGTTCGATTCTGCCGCTCACCGGCAATGAGCGCGCCACGGATCTATTGCTGGTGTTTGGCTACGTCACGCTCTCGCTGCCGTACATGTACCGCGCCGTCGACGCCGGCTTGCGCGCGGTCGACGTGCGGTCGCTCACCGAAGCCGCCGAGTGTCTCGGCGCGAACTGGCCGACGATTCTCTTCAAAGTGATCTTCCCGAATATCCGCTCGGGCATTCTGTCCGGCGCGTTTCTCACCTTTGCGGTGGTGATCGGCGAGTTCACGCTGGCGAGTCTGCTGGACCGTCCGGCGTTCGGCCCGTATCTGCAATTGATCGGCGCGAACCGCGCGTATGAACCCTCGGCGCTCGCGATCATCGCGTTCGTGATCACGTGGGCGTCGATGGGTTTGATACAGGTGTTCGGCTCGGCCCGCGCCATGAGCGGCCAGAAAGTGTGACCAACGAGTTTGGCCGATAAGTTTGATCCAATGAGTTTGACGGACTGGGGCAGCGAATCATGGCATTCCTGGAAATCGAAAATCTGCATAAGTCCTTCGGGGCGAACACGGCGCTGCATCACTTCGATATGAAGATCGAACGGGGCGAGTTCATCACTTTCCTCGGGCCGTCCGGCTGCGGCAAGACGACGGTGCTGCGCATGATCGCCGGCTTCGAAACGCCCACGCGCGGCATCATCCGGCTGGACAACAAGGACGTCACGCACCTTCGCACGCGGCAACGCAAGGTCGGCATGGTGTTCCAGTCGTATGCGCTGTTTCCGAACATGACGGTGGCCGAGAACATCGGCTTTGGGCTGAAGATTACGCATCGGCCGCAGGCGGAGATCAATCAGCGCGTCGACGAGATGCTGCAACTGATCAAGCTGCCGCACCTGGGCGGCCGTTATCCGTGGCAATTGTCGGGTGGCCAGCAGCAACGCGTGGCGCTCGCGCGGGCGCTTGCCGGCAAGCCGCAAGTGTTGCTGCTCGACGAACCGCTTTCCGCGCTGGATGCCAAGATCCGCATTTCGTTGCGCCAGGATATTCGCGCGTTGCAGCGCGAGTTGGGTATCACGTCGATCTTCGTCACCCACGATCAGGAAGAAGCGCTGTCCATTTCCGATCGCATCGTCGTGATGAACGAGGGCCGCGTCGAGCAGATCGGTACGCCGTCCGAAATCTATAACTATCCGCGCACCCGCTTTGTCGCGTCGTTCGTCGGCACGCTGAACATTCTGGCCGGACATGTGGTCGATCCGGCGACCGGCAAGATGGTGGTGGACGGTCAGGAGTTGATCACCACGCAGGAGTTGCCGTCGGACGATGCGGGCAAGAAGCGTTTGCTCGCGCTGCGTCCCGAGGCCATCGTGCTGGAGCCGGCCGCGCCTGGCCGCAACACGTTGAACGCGACCGTCGAAGAAGTCAATTTCCTCGGCGCGGTGGTGCGCATCAGAACGCGCGTGAAAGACGCCGTGATTTCTCTCGACGTGTTCAACGACCCGAATCGCGGTTTGCCCGAACGCGGGCAGCCCGTGTCGCTGGGGTTCTCGCACGAGAATCTGCTGGTGTTGGAAGAGGGCGCAGTTTAGAGGCCGCACGTTGGACGGCGCGCAGGCTTCTGGCCAGCGCGCGTCGTCGTAGAAAGCCTTACGGGTTATCCCGTAGCCGCCGCCGCGTTCGATTCCGGATTCCCCGACACCCCTCGTCCGGATTTCCGGAATCCCGGACGGCGCATCCCGTGTGGCGCCAAAAAACCCATATAAATCAAAGTCCCGAGCCCGGCTTTGAGCTGGCATCGACCTTGCGAAATAGATATCGCGGCCGCAACGGTCCGACAACTAAAGCAAGGAGACAACGATGTCCGATTTCCCTTCCCGGTATTTCTGAATTCGTCCCTTGTCGCGGCCTAATGCCGTGCTCAGGCGTGACGACTATTCGTTCGCATGATGCGCAGCGTGGCAGGCCATTGAGCTCATCCACATCGCAGGAACCATCGTGAAGAAACCTATCCACAAAGTACTGTACGTCCAGGTGATCGTGGCGATCCTTATAGGTATCGCGCTCGGACATTTCTATCCGAATCTCGCCGTCGACATGAAGCCGCTCGGCGACGGCTTCATCAAGCTGATCAAGATGGTGATCGGACCGATCATCTTCTGTACGGTGGTGACGGGTATCGCCGGCATGGAGGACATGAAGAAGGTTGGGCGCGTCGGCGGCAAGGCGTTGCTGTACTTCGAAATCGTCTCGACCTTCGCACTGGTGCTCGGCCTGATCGCCACGCACGTGCTCAAACCGGGCGTCGGCTTCAACATCGACCCGGCCACGCTCGACGGCAAGGCGGTCGCCTCGTATGCCGCGAAAGCGCACGGGCAGACCACGGTCGACTTCCTGATGCACCTCATTCCGGACACGCTCGTGTCAGCGTTCGCGCAGGGTGAAATCCTGCAGATCCTGCTGATCGCGCTGCTGTTCGGCGCGGTGCTCGCGACCGCCGGTGAGAAAGGCAAGGTCGTAACGAGCTTCATCGACGGGCTCTCGCATGTGCTGTTCGGCATTGTGCGCATCATCACGAAGCTGGCGCCGATCGGCGCGTTCGGCGCAATGGCGTTCACGATCGGCAAGTACGGTATCGGCTCGTTGCTGCCGATGCTCAAGCTGATCGGCACGTTCTATCTGACCTCGATCGTGTTCGTGGTGGTCGTGCTCGGCATCATTGCGCGTGCGGTGGGTTTCAACATCCTGCGCTTCGTTGCGTACATCAAGGAAGAGATGCTGATCGTGCTCGGCACGAGCTCGTCCGAAGCCGCGCTGCCGCAACTCATGCTGAAGCTCGAAAAGCTCGGCTGCTCGCGCTCGGTGGTGGGCCTCGTGGTGCCGACCGGTTATTCGTTCAACCTCGACGGCACCAACATCTACATGACGATGGCCGTGCTGTTCATCGCGCAAGCCACCAACACCGACCTCACCTGGACGCAGCAGCTCACGCTGCTGGCGGTGACCATGCTCACCTCGAAGGGCGCGAGTGGCGTGACGGGCGCGGGCTTCATCACGCTGGCCGCGACGCTTGCGGTGGTGCCGACCATTCCGCTGTCGGGCATGGTGCTGATTCTCGGTATCGACCGCTTCATGAGCGAATGCCGCGCGCTGACGAACATTGTCGGCAACGGCGTGGCGACGGTGGTCGTGTCGGCATGGGAAAAGGAACTGGATCGCAACAAGCTGAACGCCGCCTTGCGTGGCGACGTGGCGATCAAAGAGCCGGCCGGCGTCTGAACCGCGCATCGGCAACGCCTTTTAACGTCATCCTCACAGCCGCGGACACCAGCGTATGAAACCGGTGTCCGCGCGCCAAACCCCCGCCTCGTCGGCCGACGAGGCTGACGCCGGCGACGCGTCGCCTTATGCCACAATAAACGATCCTTACCGATCGGATATTGCCAACGTGACGCGACGCCTGCTGATCCTCTTCGCGCTCGTCGCCGGGCTCGTCGCAGCATGCGGGCTCACGTACAGCATCGCTTGGCAAAGCGGCATCGACCATTTGCGGCGCAACGCCTCAGTGCGGGTCGACCGTACGACCAGCGCGCTGAAGAGCACGCTCGAACGCTACGAATCGCTACCTTATCTGCTCGCGGAACATCCGATCGTGCAGGACGTGCTGGTCAATCCCAGTGCGGCCAATGTTGCGCGCGCCAATCTTTATCTCGAAGACCTGAACCGCCACGCGCGCGCCACGGTCACCTACATCATTCCACTCGACGGCTTTTGCGTCGCGGCGAGCAACTGGCGCGGGCCGGGCAGTTTCATTGGCGCCGGCTATCAGTTCCGGCCGTATTTTCTCGACGCGGTGAAAGGCGGCGTGGGCCGCTTCTTCGGCATCGGCACGATCTCGCAAGCGCCGGGTTATTACATCTCTCAGCCGGTGCGGCGCGACGGCAAGATCGTCGGCGCGGCGGTCGTCAAACTCGATCTCGAATGGTTTCAGGGCGCGGATGCGTCCGAGCCGCTTGTCGTGACCGACGACCACGGCGTGATTTTCCTGTCGTCGATGCCGGCGTGGAAATACCACACGATCCGGCCGCTGTCGGGGCCGGTCGCGGATTCGATCTACCAGGCGCGTCAATACGCGCAGCAGCCGATCGCGCCGCTGCCGGTGACGATCGAACGCACGCTCGAAGGCAACGCGCAGATCGTGCGCATCGGCGGCGGCCGCTATGCACCGCGCTATCTCGCGTCGCGCCGCGGCATGGGCGAGCCGGACTGGCATCTGATCACCATGTCGCCCGTCGATCCGGTCGACGCCGACGCGCGCAAGGCGACCATCGTCACCGGCTTCGGCTACGTGTCGCTCGTGTTGCTGGCGTTCTACTGGAGAATGCGCCGGGCTCGCGTGCGCGAAGTGATGCGCAGCCGGGCGCTGCTGCAAAAAGCCTACGCGGAATTGAACCGGCGGGTCGCCGAGCGCACGGCGGATCTCTCAGAGGCGAACGAACAGTTGCAAAAGGAAGTGGCCGAACGAACCCGCGCCGAACAGGAATTGCGCGCGGCGCACGACGAACTGATTCAGGCGAGCAAGCTTGCCGCGCTCGGTCAGATGGCCGCCGGCATCACGCATGAGCTGAACCAGCCGCTCGCCGCGTTGCGCGGTTTCTCGGACAACACGCGAGTGCTGCTCGAACGCGGCGACCAGGCGTCGGCGCGCGAAAATCTCGAAGCGATCGCGGCGCTCACGGAGCGCATGGGCAAGATCACCAACCAATTGAAGCTGTTCGTCGGACGCGCGCGGCCGCGCAGTGCGCGAGCGCCGATCATGCGGGCGTTGCGCAACGTGGTCGCGCTGTTGCAGAAGCGCCTGGCAGGCGTCGAGGTGGAGTTCGCTCTGCTCGACGCGCAAAGCGGCACGCGCACGCCGCTGAGTCTCGCCGACGACCATCCGGAACTGATTGCGCATTGCGACGATTTGCGGCTCGAACAGGTGCTGATCAACCTGCTCGGCAACGCCCTCGATGCGACGGCCGACATCAGCGCGCCGCGCATTTCGATCGAGATCGAAGTCGCCGATGCGAATCTGTCGTTCGCCGTGAGCGACAACGGCCCCGGCATTGCCGAGGATGTTCTGCCGCGGCTGTTCGAGCCGTTCTTCACCACCAAAGAAATGGGCCAGGGTTTGGGGCTTGGCCTCGCGATATCGTCGTCTATCGCGCGCGACTGCGGTGGCTCGCTGGTGGCGCGCAACGCGCCGCACGGCGGTGCATTATTCGTGTTGACGCTGCGCCGCGCGCGCGTGCAGACGAGCCACACACCGGACCCGCTGACAACGGGCTCCTGAATCACACGGAAAACGCCATGCTGAACCACGGCCTGCAAGTGCTGTATATCGAAGATGACGAACTGGTGCGGCGCGCCAGCGTGCAGAGTCTGCAACTGGCGGGCTTCGACGTGATCGGCCATGCGTCGGCGGAGTCCGCGGCGAAGATGATCGGCGCGGACTTCTCCGGCGTGATCGTCAGCGATATTCGCTTGCCGGGCGCAAGCGGCCTCGAACTGCTTGCGCAATGCCACGAGCGCGCGCCCGATGTGCCGGTGATTCTGGTGACGGGTCACGGCGACATTTCAATGGCCGTTCAGGCCATGCGCGACGGCGCGTATGACTTCATCGAAAAGCCGTTCGCGTCCGAACGTCTGATCGAAACCGTGCGGCGCGCGTTGGAGCGCCGCAAGCTGGTGCTGGAGAACCTCGCGTTGCGCCGCGAACTGGCGGAGCAGAACTCGGTGGCGCCGCGGATCATCGGCAGAAGTCCGGCTATCGAACAGGTGCGGCGGCTAATCGCCAATATCGCGCCGACGGATGCCTCTGTGCTGATCAACGGCGACACCGGCGCGGGCAAGGAGCTGATCGCGCGCAGCCTGCATGAACTGTCGCCGCGGCGTGACAAGCCGTTTATCGCGGTGAATTGTGGCGCACTGCCGGAGCCAATGTTTGAGTCGGAAATGTTCGGCTACGAGCCGGGCGCTTTCACGGGCGCTGCGAAACGGCGCATCGGCAAGCTCGAGCATGCGTCGGGCGGCACGCTGTTTCTGGATGAAATCGAAAGCATGCCGCTCGCGTTGCAGGTCAAGCTGCTGCGCGTGCTACAGGACGGCGTGCTGGAACGGCTCGGCTCGAATCAGCCGATTCGCGTGAATTGCCGCGTGGTCGCGGCCGCCAAGGGCGACATGGCCGAGCACGTCGCGGACGGCTCGTTCCGGCGCGACCTGCTGTATCGGCTGAATGTGGTGACGATCGCACTGCCGCCGCTCGGCGAGCGTCGCGAGGACATCGTGCCGCTCTTCGAACACTTCCTGCTGGACGCGGCGGTGCGTTATCAGCGTCCCGCGCCGATCCTCACCGATCGTCAACGCGCCGGCCTGATGCAGCGCGACTGGCCGGGCAACGTGCGGGAGCTGCGCAATGCCGCCGACCGCTTCGTGCTCGGCGTCGCCGACGATCCCGTCATGTCTTTCGGCGACGACGGCGCGGCCACGCAGCCTTTGAAAGAGCGCGTCGAACAATTCGAGCGGGCGGTGATCGCGGAGGCGCTGGAGCAGGCCGGCGGCGCGGTCGCGGTCGCGGCAGACAAGCTGCAGCTCGGCAAAGCCACGCTCTACGAGAAAATCAAGCGATATGGCCTCGCGGCCAAAGGGGAAGCGGAGCGGTGAGGATATGAAAACGCCGGCGTCGAAGTGCGACGCCGGCGTGTTTGAATCAGTATGAATCCGGTCGGGCGACGCCGCGCGTTCAGGCCGGTTTCAGCGCCTTTTCCAGCAGCTGGTCGAGTTCCGCGAATTGCGGCTCGCCGACATAGCGCTTGAGGATCCGGCCGTCCTTGTCGATCAGGAAAGTGGTCGGCGTGAGCTGGACGTTGCCGAACTGCTTGGCGGCGGAGCCGTCGTCCATGGCAACCTTGAACGGCAACTGGCGGGTTTGCGTGTAGTTGGCCACGTACATGGGCGCGTCGTAGTTCATCGCCACGGCGACGAATTCGAGGCCCTGGTCCTTGAAGCGGTTATATGTCTGGACCATCTGCGGCATTTCCTTCATGCAGGTATCGCAGCTCGTCGCCCAGAAGTTGACGAGGTAGACCTTGCCTTTCAGGTCGGCAGTCGAGACTTTCTGGCCGGACAGCAACGTGAAGGTCGCATCGGGCACACGCTGCTGGCCGGCAAAGGCGAAATAACCGGCGACGGCGATAGCAAGGGCCACGGCGGCAATGATGAGGTAGCGAAGCGGATTCGCGCGCCGCGCTGCGGTGGTCGGAGTGGAACTCATGAACGGAACCTCGAGAGTCGCGCGGAACGCGCGGAACAGTGCGTCGCTTCGGGCTTTCGGCCCTGTGCTGGAGGCGGCGCGACAGCGTCGCTATTGTAGCCCCATTCCGGCGGCACGGCAGGAGCCGCGCCGGGAGCGGATAATAGGGTTTTACGTCCCCGTCCGTCCGATCTTCTGTCCCCATGCTCCAAACCGTTTTTTGCCTTGATCAAATCCGTCCCTTCCTTGCACGAATTCTGTCTCGCAGTCCCCGGGCGGGCCGCTCGCTGAGCCGGCTTTCGAGCCAAGCTGCGGCCGTTGACGCTTCCCGGACGCAAAGCGCGCGGGCAGTGTTGAGCACGCTGGCTTGCAGTATCGCGTTGGGCTGCGCGTTGAGCGCATGCTCGCCGACCTTCGACTGGCGTACCATCACGAACAACGACAACGGCTACACCGTCGACCTGCCGGCGAAACCGGGCAACGATCAGCGTGCCGTCCAGATCGACGGTACGCCGATGCAGATGGCGATGCAGACGGCCGAAGCCGGCGACGCTGTCTTCGCGGTCGGCACGGTGATGTTGCCCAACGACAAGGAAGCCACCCAGCGCGCCGCACTCGAATTCCTGCGCAACGGTCTTGCCCGCAACGTGGGCGCCGCGCCGGAAGCTCGCGCGGTGCAGATCCCACTGGCGGCCGGCGGCCAGGTGCTCGGTCTGGAAATGAAGTTGAGCGGTGAGGCGGGCTCGCAGCATGAAGCCCGCACTGTCTACGCCCGGCTGGTGGCGCGCGGGCGGCATGTCTACCAGGCGGCCATCATTTCACCCAAGCCGATGCAGCAGGAACAGGTCGACCAATTTTTTTCGTCGTTTCAACTGTATTGAGAGCGGTATTTTTGGCCGATTCGGCGCCTGATGGATCGCGGTGCATGCGCGCCGCACAGTGAAAGTTCCTTCGCAGAATTGCACGCTAATTCACGGTTTACGTTGAAGTTTTTCTATTACTCACAGAGCCTGTGGATAACTCTGTTGAGAACTCGCCCGAATCGCTCGGAGATGCCCATTCTATGGGCACTCTGTCAGATTCGCCCGGTTCGACGCCGCTGAAAAAAGCCAGTCAAATCAATGCCTTTTGGATGCTGCTCGCGGTGGACCTTTCAGATGTATCAAAATCTGTCTGGAACGTGAGCATGTGCATAAGTCAAGTCTTGACAGCAAGTTTTTCGCCTCATAGAGAGCCAAAAGCCCGCCGATATTGGATCGCTTCGCCGATCTGCGCGGCGTTCGGCATGGCTGTGCCGGCAAGGTCGGCAATGGTGCGCGCCACCTTCAGAACCCGGTAGTACGCACGCGCGGACCATCCGAAGCGCTCTCCGGCTTCGCGTAGCAAACCTTCGCCCGCTGCGTCGGGGCGGCAGACCTCGTCTACTTCCCGTCCTCCCAATTCCCGATTGGTTTTGCCCTGGCGGCTCAACTGGCGCTCGCGTGCGCGGTTCACGCGCATGGCAATGGCCGCGCTTGTCTCCCCGGCGGCTGTCGAACGGGCGGACAGTTCCGACGGTGTGAGCGCCGGAATTTCGAGTTGGATGTCGATCCGGTCGAGCAGGGGCCCGGAGAGCTTGCGCAAGTAACGCGCGGCGATCTCGGGTGTGCACCGGCAGCGGCCTTGGGGATCGCCGCGCCAGCCGCACGGACACGGATTCATGGCGGCGATCAACTGGCAGGCAGCCGGAAAGTCCACCTGCAAGGCAGCGCGTGAAATCGTGATGCGGCCCGCTTCGAGCGGCTCACGCAGCGTTTCGAGCACGTCGCGGTGGAACTCGGGTAGCTCGTCCAGAAACAGCACGCCAAGGTGCGCCAGCGTGATTTCACCGGGCTGCGGCGGATTGCGCCCGCCCACCAGCGCTGCGGCGCTAGACGAGTGATGCGGAGCGCGAAACGGCCGTCGACGCCATTGCGACGGCGTAAAACCGGCCCGGCTGGCAGACAGCAAAGCGGCGGAGCTGAGCGCTTCGTCGTCGGTCATGGGGGGCAACAGGCTCGGCAGGCGGGCGGCGAGCATCGATTTGCCCGCACCGGGCGGCCCGACCAGCAGCACGTGATGCCCGCCGGCCGCAGCGACTTCGAGTGCCCGGCGCGCGCCGCGCTGACCGATCACGTCGCCCATATCCGGAACGACGGCGGTGGCGCACTCGGCGAGATCCGGCGCGGCGAGCGGATAAAGCCGCGCGTCGGGCGCACCGGCCAGGTGAGCGCACAGCGAAGGCAGATCGGCGGCGCCGTAGACGTCGACGCCGGGCACGAGCGCCGCTTCCGCCGCGCTCGCGGCGGGCAGATAGAGCTGTGGAGTGGAATGAGCAGGCGGCCCGGATGCAGCAAGCTCGCCAGACATACCAGACGAAGTTGCTCCGGCGTGAGCCACGCCGCCGCGCGCGGTTCCGCAGGCCATGGCGAAGGCGCCGCGCATTGGCCGGAGCGCGCCCGTCAACGAGAGTTCGCCCGCGAATTCGCGATGCAGCAAGGACTCCGCGGGAATCTGGCCGCTCGCCGCGAGAATGCCCAAAGCGATCGGCAGATCGAAGCGGCCGGATTCCTTCGGTAAATCGGCCGGCGCGAGATTGACGGTAATGCGCCGCACAGGAAAGTCGAAGTTGCAGTTCTGCAGCGCCGCGCGCACGCGCTCGCGGCTTTCGCGCACTTCCAGATCAGGCAGGCCGACAATCGAAAAAGAGGGTAATCCGTTCGCGAGGTGGACCTCGACGGTTACTTCGGGCGCGCGGCCAGCGGCCGGCGCGCGACTGCGCACCACGGCAAGCGACATGTTTTCTCCCGTCGGACGGCGCGCCAGCGGCGCGCGCAAGTCCCCTAAAACGCTGATGACGTCACGGCTCGCTTGCCTGTGATGTGCAGCACTGCGCGGCGGATGAGCCGCGAGCAGACCTATTTAGGGTGTTTGCGTGACCGGCAGCTTCTGTTCGAGCTCGGCGACGCGCCGCTCCAGTTCTTCGAGGCGCGCGCGGGTGCGCACCAGCACCTGGGTCTGCGTATCGAATTCTTCGCGGGTGACCAGGTCGAGCTTCGAAAAGCCCTGCGACAGCATGGCCTTCACGTTGCGTTCGACATCTTTGGCCGGCGAGTTCTTGAACAGCTCGCTCATGCGGGCCTGAAAGTCGTTAAAAACATCATTCGGTTGTTTCATGGTGTTCCCTTTGTTGCACAAAAAGTGTGCATGTTTCGTTGCGTCTGTGCTTTGTCGCGTTAAATGGGCGCTGTTGGTGCATGACCCGTTGCGCGCCGCGGCCGTATGGGCCCCTTTGGTGCGCGCCCATGCGTTCAGAACCTTCGAACACTCTAGCAACGATCCATAAGCCGCGCCAGCTTGCCCCGCCAGCGCTGGCCTTCCGGCCAGGGCCCTTTGCGCCCCTTTTGCGAGGCCTGCGGTGCGGAGTCTGACACAACATGGCATGCGAGTTGCTGTTACTGCCCCGCGCGCTCTGCCGGCACCTGTTTGCCGGCAGCGAAACGAGACCACGCGAACGGGTTACGGGTACGCAAAACGGGTTACGCAACGGGTTACGCAACTAAGCGAGGGATTTCATGAAACTCATTACCGCAATCATCAAGCCGTTCAAGCTCGATGAGGCGCGCGAAGCCTTGTCGGCCATCGGCGTCTCGGGCATCACGGTGACCGAAGTCAAAGGTTTTGGTCGCCAGAAAGGCCACACGGAGCTGTATCGCGGCGCTGAATACGTCGTCGATTTCCTGCCGAAGGTGAAGATCGAGGCTGCGGTCTCGGACGACATCGTCGACCAGGCGATCGAGGCGCTCGAGCGCGCGGCACGCACCGGCAAGATCGGCGACGGCAAGATCTTCGTCACGCCGATCGAGCAAGTGATTCGGATTCGCACCGGGGAGACCGGCGCGGACGCTCTGTAATACCAAAAGATAGCGACACAGATAGCGACAAGAGGAAACGAAAGATGCGCAAATTAATGATGTCCTTGCTGATGGCCGGTTCGCTGCTCGCGGGCGGTATCGGCGCCGCCCTCGCGGACGACGCTTCCGCCCCCGCAGCCGCTTCGGCCGCTGCTCCCGATACGACGGCGAGTGCGCCGGCGCCGGACGCTTCGGCCGCACCCGCTGCCGCCGCGGCTTCGGCACCGGCCGCGGACGCGTCCGCCGCACCGGCTGCCAGCGCGGCCGCCGCCGCACCTGCAGCATCGGACGCTGCGCCGGCTGCCCCGACCGCGCCGTTCTCGGTCGATTCGTCGAAGATCAACTCCGGCGATACCGCCTGGATGCTGACCTCCACCGCGCTCGTGCTGTTCATGACGATCCCGGGTCTGGCACTGTTCTACGGCGGCATGGTCCGCAAGAAGAGCGTGCTCGCGATCCTGATGCAAAGCTTCGCGATCACCTGCCTCGTGTCGATCATCTGGGTCGTGGTGGGCTATACGCTCGCCTTCACGCCGGGCAATTCGTTCATCGGCGGTTTCTCGCGCTTCTTCATGGCGGGCATGAACTACATCAAGGGCGACAAGGCCACGACGCTGACCGTCAGCCACCTCGCGCCGACGATCCCGGAAACGGTCTATGTCGTCTATCAGATGACGTTCGCGATCATCACCCCGGCACTGATCACGGGCGCGTTTGCCGACCGTATGAAGTTCTCGGCGATGCTCGTTTTCATGACGCTGTGGTCGATCATCGTCTACTCGCCGATCGCGCACATGGTCTGGGAACCGACCGGCTGGCTGGCTAGCGCGGGCGTCCTCGACTTCGCGGGCGGCACGGTGGTGCACATCAACGCCGGTATCGCGGCGCTGGTCTGCGCGCTGGTGCTCGGCAAGCGCGTCGGCTACGGCAAGGAAGCCATGGCGCCGCACAACCTGACGCTCACGCTGATCGGTGGCGCCATGCTGTGGGTGGGCTGGTTCGGCTTCAACGCGGGTTCGGCAGTGGCGGCAGACGGCCGTGCCGGTTTCGCGATGTTCGCAACGCAAGTGGCAACCGCAGCAGCAGCACTCGCATGGATGTTCGCCGAATGGGCAACCAAGGGTAAGCCGTCGGTACTCGGTATCGTGTCGGGTGCCGTGGCCGGTCTGGTGGCGATTACGCCGGCTTCGGGCTTCGTCGGTACGGCGGGTTCGCTGGTGATCGGTATCGCGGCAGGCGTGATCTGCTTCTGGTCGGCAACGTGGCTCAAGCACAAGCTCGGTTACGACGACTCGCTCGACGCGTTCGGCGTGCACTGCATCGGCGGTATCGTGGGTGCGATCCTGACCGGCGTGTTCGCGGTCAAGGACATCGGCGGCGCGGACGGCAGCGTGATCCTGCAGGCCAAGGGCGTGCTGACGACGCTGATCTACAGCGGCGTGGTGAGCTTCATCCTGCTGAAGATCATCGACATGGTGATGGGCATCCGCGTGACGGAAGAACAGGAACGCGAAGGTCTGGACGTGAGCCTGCACGGCGAACACGTCGAGTAAGCAACGTATCGCGAGCCCGCGCTCCCGGGCTCGCCGGTTCAGAAATAAGCACAGCGACTTTGGCCCGCCTTCATGGCGGGCTTTTTTCTTGCGCGCTATCTTGTAAACGGTAGTTTTCCCTGCCTATCATGGCGATAGCGAGAATGCATTCGCGTCCGCTTGCGAATGGAGAAACCGTCCCCAAATGGACAAAGCATTTGCTCTACAATCTTTTTTCTCCAGTCTGCGAGTGATCAATGGTTCCGCACCTAGTTACGGCGTTAAACGGCCCGCTGCTCGATCTTGAGCGGAAGATCCTCGACGCCACACCCGCCATCGAACGCTGGTTCCGGCTCGAATGGCAGGAGCACACGCCGCCGTTCTACTGTTCCGTCGACCTGCGCAACGCGGGCTTCAAGCTCGCGCCGGTCGACACCAATCTGTTTCCTGGCGCATTCAACAATCTGCCGCAGGAAGTGCTGCCGCTCGCCGTGCAGGCCGCCATGGCCTCGATCGAAAAGATCTGCCCGGACGCCAAGAATTTGCTGGTGATTCCCGAGCGCCACACGCGCAACGCGTTTTATCTCGAGAATGTCGCCCGTCTCGCTGCGATCATGCGCCAGGCCGGCTTGAACGTGCGTTTCGGCACGCTCGACGAAACCATCAACGGGCCGGTCACGATCGCGCTTTCCGACGGGCAGAAGCTCGTGCTCGAACCGCTCGAGCGCTCGCAGCGTCGTCTTGGTCTGAAGAATTTCGACCCGTGCTCGATTCTGCTGAATAACGATCTGTCGGGCGGCATTCCGCCTGTGCTCGAAAATCTGCACGAACAATATTTACTGCCGCCGCTGCATGCCGGCTGGGCCGTTCGCCGCAAATCGACGCATTTTTCCTGTTATGACGACGTCGCGAAGAAGTTCGCGAAGATGGTCGAGATCGATCCGTGGATGATCAATCCGTATTTCGCGCATGTGGAAGGTGTCGATTTCCAGGAACGCACCGGTGAGGAAGCGCTAGCGGATGCGATCGACGGCGTGCTGAAGAAGATTGCCAAGAAGTATCGCGAGTACGGCATCTCCGAGAAACCGTACGTCGTCATCAAGTCGGATGCGGGCACTTATGGCATGGGTGTGATGACCGTGCACGACGCGTCGGAAGTTGCCGCGCTCACCAAGCGCGAACGCGCCAAGATGGCGGCGACCAAAGACGGCCTGGAAGTGCACGACGTGATCGTGCAGGAAGGCGTGTACACCTTCGAGCGCATTGGCGAGGAAGTGGCGGAGCCGGTCGTGTACATGATCGACCGATATGTCGTGGGCGGCTTCTACCGCGTGCACGGCAGCCGCGAGCGCGATCAGAATCTGAACGCACCCGGCATGCACTTCGTGCCGCTCGGCTTCGAGCACACGGCGCTGCCCGACGCGCACGCCAAACCCGGCGCGGCGCCGCCGAACCGCTTCTATATGTACGGTGTGGTGGCGCGGCTGGGGCTGCTGGCCGCCTCGGTCGAACTGGAAAAGACCGATCCGGAAGCGATTCAGGTCTAAGCAACCTTGGGTGGTCGATGGCGGCATGCGTGCCGCCATCGCCATTTTCAACGACTATATTTACGATCAACGCCAAGCCCATCAGGGCGCACCGGGACCTTCATGGACATTCTTTTCATCGCCGACCCGCTCTCGCAATTCAAGATCTACAAAGACTCGACCTACGCGATGATGGCCGAGGCGGCGCGCCGCGGTCATGTGGTCTACACGTGCGAGCCTAAGCATCTGGCGTGGACGGGCGGCGACGTCGAGGCGAACGTGCAGCGCGTGGCGATTGTCGGCGACGGCGCCGATCTCCATCGCGACGTCTGGTACGACGCGGAAGCGGCCACCCCGCGCGCGCTCAAGACATTCAGCGCGGTGGTGATGCGCAAAGACCCGCCGTTCGACATGGAATATGTCACGTCGACCTGGCTGCTGGAAATGGCCGAACGCGCCGGCGCGCGCATTTTCAACAAGCCGCAATCGATTCGCGACCACTCGGAAAAACTCGCCATCGGCGAATTCGCGCAGTTCGTCGCGCCTACGCTGGTCACGCGCGACGCGACCCGCTTACGTGCCTTCCACGAGGAACACGGCGACGTGATCCTGAAGCCGCTCGACGGCATGGGCGGCATGGGCGTGTTCCGCGTGAAAGCCGACGGCATGAACCTCGGCTCGATCATCGAAATGCTGAGCCACGACGGCGCGCGTTCGGTGATGGCGCAGAAATTCATTCCTGAAATCAAGGAGGGCGACAAGCGTATTTTGCTGATCGGTGGCGAAGCCGTGCCTTATTCGCTGGCCCGTATTCCTCAGGGTAATGAAGTGCGCGGCAACCTCGCGGCCGGCGGCCTTGGGGTAGCGCGTCCGCTGACCGGGCACGACCGCAAGATCGCCGATACGCTGGCGCCGGTGCTCGCCGCGCGCGGTCTGCTGCTGGTCGGGCTGGACGCGATCGGCGACTGGCTGACCGAAGTGAATGTGACCAGCCCGACATGTTTCCGCGAGATCATGGATCAGACCGGTTTCGACGTCGCCGCCATGTTCATCGACGCATTGGAGCGGGCGGCAGGTTGATGATCTGGGCCGATTTGCGCTCTTGAATGGCCGCCATGATCCCCAAACTGTGTATTAAATCCGCATCAGGCAGCACGCCGGCTTTGGCGCGAAAATGAGCCTGATACAATGCCCGCTCTCGCGCGCCAAGCCGTTTCGATGGCACCTCGACGGTGTCATGGAGATGGATCGCGGGCAATGAGCGGGCAGGTTTTCGCTAGCGTCGGCTCTGTGCCGCGCGGCGGGGCGCTCGTCGATTCACGCGTTCCGGCCCTCATGGCCCACGGCCGGTCGAGGGCGCTGACGAACCGGGCTTCGTCCCGGTCCACGGTTGGGGCCGTTCTTTTGCAGTAAGGCTGACATGGCAGGCATTCTGATCATTGCGCACGCTCCGTTCGCCACCGCGTTGCGCGATTGCATTTCGCACATCTATGGTGGCTTGCCGGCGCGCATCGGCGTGATCGACGTATCGCCGGATTGCGATCCCGCGCAGCAGGTTGCGTTCGCGCACGCCGAGATCGAACGTCTGAAGGAAGAAAACGGCGCGCTCGTCCTTACGGATATGTTTGGCGCCACGCCGGCGAATATCGCCGGCCGGCTCGCTTCAATACCGGATGTGCGCGTGCTGTGCGGCGTCAACCTGCCGATGCTGGTGCGCGCGGTCTGTTATCGCGCCACACCGCTCGACACGTTGGTCGACAAGGCGCTCGCCGGCGCCACCAAGGGCGTGCACGCCATCGGACCGGCCACGCCGGCACCCGTCGCGCCCACCGCGGAGTCCGGCGACTGTTTGCCCGCACTGCCGCCCGATGCGGCATCCGGCGGCGCGTGTTTGCCGGCCTTGCCGGTCGACGCCGATCTGACGCAAAAAGCCGACTCAGCCGGCTTGTAAGCGGATCGCCCGGTTGCCGGGTTTTCGCCCGCAATGCCACTGGTTTGCAGATTCACCTTTCATAACCACACTTACCCGCGCTTCGGACCATCACATGCTGCAACAGGAAACGACTATCGTGAACAAGCTGGGGCTGCACGCGCGCGCGTCGGCCAAGTTGACGCAACTCGCAGGCAACTACCAGGCGGAAATCTGGATGAGCCGTAACGGCCGCCGTATCAATGCCAAGAGCATCATGGGCGTGATGATGCTGGCTGCGGGCATCGGCAGCACGGTGCTGATCGAAACAGAAGGCGCTGACGAAAAAGAAGCGATGGACGCATTGCTGAAACTGATTGCCGATAAATTCGGCGAGGGTCAGTGAGCGCCTCCACGTTGCGATATGCGCAAACGCCGCGGCTGTCCGCGGCGTTTTTTTTAGCGCGTGACAATGGTCGGGCGAAAGCGCGTGAGGGCGCGCACATCGACATTCGCATACGGTTCACGTTGCCGGAACGCGAGTCAGATGAAGGCTCGTTGGCAGCTCGCTTACGGTAATTCGTGCTGCGCTGCACACAGGCCCGACATACCGGCGAAGGGCGCGGAATTTATAATGGCGCAGAGTGTCTGAGAGCATTGCAGCGGTTTGCCGCGGCATCACACAACTAGAGGAGGTGCGCGTGTCCTTCACGCTGCATGGAATTCCCGTGTCACGCGGTATCGCCATCGGGCGGGCTTATCTGATCGCCCCGGCTGCACTCGACGTAGACCACTATCTGATCGAGCCCGCCCAGATCGAAGGCGAGGTCGAGCGCTTTCGCGCGGCCCAGCAACACGTGCATCACGAGCTCGACGCGTTGCGCGCCGATCTCGCCGTCGACGCACCCAGCGAGATGGGCGCGTTTATCAACGTTCATTCAATGATCCTGAACGATGCGATGCTCGTGCAGGAAACCATCGACCTGATCCGCACGCGCCGCTACAACGTGGAATGGGCACTGACCGAACAACTCGAGCGCCTGTCGCGCCATTTCGACGATATCGAAGACGAGTACCTGCGCGAGCGCAAAGCCGACATCGAACAGGTGGTGGAGCGCGTGCTGAAGGCGCTCGCGGGCGCGTCGGTGGCGCTCGTGGACGGCGTGCACGGCGCCTGCGACGAGATGATCGTGGTCGCGCACGACATCGCGCCGGCCGACATGATGCAGTTCAAAACGCAAACGTTTCAGGGTTTCGTCACGGATCTGGGCGGCCGCACGTCGCATACGGCGATCGTCGCGCGCAGTCTCGGTATTCCGGCCGCGGTCGGCGTGCAGCACGCGAGCGCGTTGATTCGCCAGGACGACCTGATCATTGTCGACGGTGATCACGGCATTGTGATCGTCGATCCCGCGCCGATCGTGCTGGAGGAGTATTCGTACCGGCAAAGCGAAAAAGCGCTCGAGCAGCGCAAGCTGCAACGGCTTAAGTTTTCGCCCACTCAAACGCTGTGCGGCACGCGTATCGAGTTGTGCGCGAATATCGAGTTGCCGGAAGACGCGAGCGCCGCGCTCGACGCGGGAGCCATGGGCGTGGGTCTGTTCCGCTCCGAATTCCTGTTCATGAATCACAAGGACCGTTTGCCCGAAGAGGAAGAGCAATTCGCCGCGTACCGTCGCGCGGTCGAATTGATGAACGGCCTGCCGGTCACGATTCGCACGATCGACGTGGGCGCCGACAAGCCGCTCGATTCGATGGGCGGGGGCGATGGTTATGAAACCGCCGCGAACCCGGCCTTGGGTCTGAGAGCGATTCGCTGGAGCCTCTCCGAGCCGCAGATGTTTCTCACGCAGTTGCGCGCGATACTGCGCGCGTCTGCGTTCGGTACGGTGAAAATTCTGATTCCGATGCTCGCGCATGCGCAGGAGATCGATCAGACGCTCGACCTGATTCGCGAAGCCAAACGTCAGCTCGACGACGCCGGCATGGCCTACGATCCGAACGTGCAGGTCGGCGCGATGATCGAGATTCCGGCCGCCGCCATCGCCTTGCCGCTGTTTCTCAAGCGGCTCGATTTCCTGTCGATCGGCACGAACGATCTGATCCAGTACACGCTGGCGATCGATCGCGCGGACAACTCCGTCGCGCATCTGTACGACCCGCTGCATCCGGCGGTGCTGCACCTGATCGCGTTCACGCTGCGCGAGGCGAAGCGCGCGGGCGTGCCCGTCTCGGTGTGCGGTGAGATGGCCGGCGACCCGGCGTTGAC
The DNA here is from genome assembly GCF_046028085.1 of Paraburkholderia sp. RL17-380-BIE-A. Lineage (NCBI taxonomy): Bacteria > Pseudomonadati > Pseudomonadota > Betaproteobacteria > Burkholderiales > Burkholderiaceae > Paraburkholderia > Paraburkholderia sp. RL17-380-BIE-A. The sequence continues at coordinate 33,967 of NZ_JARESQ010000009.1, read as the reverse complement.
GCGTCTCTTGCTCGGCATGGGTCTCACCGAGTTTTCGATGCATCCGAGCCAACTGCTGGTGGTCAAGCAGGAAGTGCTGCGCGCGCATTTGAAGACGCTCGAGAAGCCGGTGGCCGATGTGCTGGCTTCGTTCGAACCCGAAGAAGTGCAGGCTGCGTTAAAGCGCGTGTCGCTGGCCTGAGTTCACGTCTTTGAATGAGAAACGCCGCCTCACGGGCGGCGTTTTTTTAGCCTTACGGCAGCAGATCAAGCCGGGTGCGTCTGCCCACATACCGGGCAATCCGGCTGCCGCGCAATACGCATCGTGTTCCACTCCATGCGCAGCGAATCGAGCATCATCAGGCGGCCGAGCAACGGCGTGCCGATTCCGCCGATCACCTTGAGCGCCTCGGCGGCCTGCATCGAACCGACGATACCGACTGTCGGCGCGAACACACCCATGGTCGAACACGCGACTTCCTCGAACGGCTGGTCTTCGGGAAACACACACGCATAGCAGGGCGACGCTTCGTCGCGGAAGTCGAAGGTGCTGATCTGGCCGTCGAAGCGCAACGCCGCGCCCGACACGAGCGGCACGCCGTGCTTCACGCACGCGCGGTTGATCGCATGGCGCGTCGCGAAGTTATCCGTGCAGTCGAGCACGACCGTGGCATGCGGCACTTGTGCGTCGAGCCACGCGTCGTCCACGCGCTCGGCCACCGCATTCACCACCACCTCGGGATTGATCCGCGCGATTGCCTCGCGCCCGGACTCGACCTTCTTGCGCCCGATAGATGCGGTCACATGCAGGATCTGGCGCTGCAGATTGGTCAGGTCGACCGTATCGGCATCAACCAGCGTCAAACGGCCGACACCCGCGGCAGCGAGATACATCGCGGCCGGCGAACCCAGGCCACCCGCGCCGACGATGATCGCGTGAGCGTCGATAAAGCGCTGCTGAGCCTCGATGCCGATTTCGTCGACGAGGATGTGGCGGGAATAGCGAAGCAGTTGATCGTCGTTCATGGCGGGGCGCGTGAGTGTGTCGCGCGTTGAGATGCAGGACCGAAGGGTCTGCCGTGCGCGGTTTCTTTATTTTAATCGCGCGGGGAGCGGGTGTTCTGGCTGATGCCCGGTATGGCAGCGTGTCTTCGCAGCAGCTTGCGCTGCGAAGACACGCTTTGATGCTTACTTGCTTTGCGTAGCAGGCGTCGAGGCCGGCGCAGGGCCCGACGCGCCCGGCACCGGTTGCGTCGGCTTGACCGCGACCGGCGCGGACGCCGACGCGGCCGGCTTGTTCTGCGCGAGACGACGCTCGGTCAGCGACTTCGATTCCTGCACCGGCTTGCCTTCCAGCTTGTTCAGCGCCTGTTGCAGCATGAAGTCGTCAGTCGAACCGAATTCCACCGGCTTGCGCTCACGATCCTTCTGACGCTGTTCCGGCGTCTTCTTGTCGTTCTGCTCTTCAAGCAGGCGCAACTGGTCCATGCGTTCCTGCTCGCGCTGTTCCGCTTCCTTCTTCTCGTTCGGATCCTGCGTGTTCGCAAGGTGATTCGAGTAGTCGACTTCGCGGGTCACGAGTGCGTCGTCCGGATCGCCTTCCGCGTATTGATCGACCGCGATATCAGGACGGATGCCCTTGTTCTGGATCGAACGGCCGCTCGGCGTGTAGTAGTACGCCGTGGTCAGACGCAGTGCCGTGTCCGCCGTCATGGGTCGCACGGTCTGCACCGAACCCTTGCCGAAGGTGGTCTTGCCGACGATCAACGCACGATGCTGATCCTGCAGCGCGCCCGCGACGATTTCCGACGCCGACGCGGAGTACGCGTTGGTCAGCACGATCATCGGCACGGTCTTGAAGATCGGCGCTTCGTCCTTCAGCGGATCGCTGTCGAAGGACTGCAGGCGGTAGTTGTCGTAGGTGTCGCGATAGACCTGCTTCGAATCCGGAATCTGGCCATTGGTGGACACCACAACCGAATTCGGCGGCAGGAACGCGCCAGCCACGCCGACCGCGCTTTGCAGCAGGCCGCCGCCGTTGTTGCGCAGGTCGAGCACGAGACCCTTCAGATTCGGCTGCTGACGCGCGATATCTTGCAGCTTCGCGGCGAGGTCAGGCGTGGTGCGTTCCTGGAAGCTCGTGATCCGCACATAGGCGTAGCCTGGCGCGAGGATCTTCATCTTGACCGACTGGACCTTGATGACCGCGCGCGTGACGGTGAGCGGGAAGGTGCGGTCGTCGGTCTTGCGGAAGATCGTGAGCGTGACCTTGGTGCCCGGCTCGCCGCGCATCTGCTTGACCGCCTGGTCGAGCGTCATGCCGCGCACGGGCTTGTCATTGATACGCGTGATCAGGTCGCCCGGACGGATGCCGGCGCGGAACGCGGGCGTGTCTTCGATCGGCGAGATCACTTTGATCAGGCCGTCTTCCGACGAAATTTCGATACCGAGTCCGGCGAAGCGACCCTTGGTCTGCTCCTGCAGTTCCTCGTAATCGGTCTTGTCGAGATATGACGAGTGCGGGTCGAGGCTCGACACCATGCCTTTGATGGCGGCGGTGAGAAGCTTTTTATCGTCGACGGGTTCGACGTACTCGTGCTTGATTTGCCCGAACACTTCGGCAAAGAGCCTGAGCTGGTCCAGCGGCAGCGGGGCGACAGCGTTGGACGCTGCGCTGGCCGGTTGCTGCGCCGAAGCGGAAAGTTGCAGGGTGGCAAATACACCGGTAGCAAGGCCCGCGGCAATCAGGCCGATATTTTTCAGGTTCTTTCGCATAGAGTCTGTTGCGGTCGGAAGCGCGTGGCAGCGTCGATAGAGATGGGGACGGACAAGTATAACTGCACACCCGCCGAGTCAGGGCGTAGCGCAGGCAATCGTGATTCGACAGCGCGAGCCGGGCCTGGTTCGTGAGATGCGGCCCGCGACGCTGAAGTAATGTGCGGTAAGGGATTGATGGCGCGAGAATGGCGCGCTTGACAGACTTGACAGGCGCGAGCCGCGCCGACCGGTATGTCTTGCCGGTCGGCGCGGCCATTAGCCGCCATGTGTCACCAATCTGCGCCAGTAGCCGCCGTTGCGCTGTATTGATGGCGGCAGCATGGCGGCGCGATGGCGGAATCAGCCGGCTTTGCCTTGCTTGGCGACTGCGGCTTGCGCCTTGGCGATCGCGTCCTGATCGCCCAGATAGTAGTGCTTGAGCGGCTTGAGATTTTCGTCGAGCTCATAGACGAGCGGCACGCCGTTCGGAATATTCAGACCGACGATGTCGTTGTCCGAAATATTGTCGAGGTATTTCACCAGCGCGCGGATCGAATTGCCGTGGGCGGCGATCACGACCTTGCGGCCCGACTTGATCGCCGGCGCAATCGACTCGTTCCACAGGGGCAGAACGCGCGCCACCGTGTCTTTCAGGCATTCGGTGAGCGGCAGTTGCTCGCGCGGCACCTTGGCATAGCGCGGATCGCTGTAGGGCGCGCGTTCGTCCGTCGGCTCGAGTGCGGGCGGCGGCGTGTCGTAGCTGCGGCGCCAGACCAGCACCTGCTCGTCGCCGAATTTGGCGGCCGTTTCCGCCTTGTTCAGACCCGACAACGCGCCGTAGTGGCGTTCGTTCAGACGCCACGAATGCACCACCGGCAGGTACATGAGATCCATTTTGTCCTGCACGTGCCACAGGGTGCGGATCGCGCGCTTGAGCACCGACGTGTAGGCGATGTCGAACGTGTAGCCCGATTCCTTCAGCAGCACGCCGGCTTGCTGCGCTTCACTGTTGCCCTGCTCGGTGAGGTCGACGTCGACCCAGCCCGTGAAGCGGTTTTCCTTGTTCCACGTCGATTCGCCGTGGCGGATGAGAACGAGTTTGTACATGAGATTGCCGGTCGGTAGTGAGGAAGCGGTAAAGCGTTGCGGGGGTCCTCTGGAGGAGCGCCGCCATCGCGTCAGACGGTTATTTTATAATGGCTGAATTGCCCTTTTCGATTTCTCTCTTTTTCGGCGGATTTTCCGTGAAGTTTTTCACTGATTACACAAACCTTGTACTGATCGCGATCGTCCTCATCTCCGGTGGGTTGCTGCTGTGGCCGACGATCAGCCGGCGCGGCCGCGGTGGCCTGTCGGCCGCTGAAGCCACGCAACTGATCAACCGGCGCAATGCGGCGGTCATCGACCTTCGTTCGTCCGCCGACTACGCCAAAGGGCATTTGCCCGCGGCCCGGCACCTTGAATTTGCGGAGTTGCAGGCGAAAGTCGCACAACTCGTGAAGAATAAGAGCAACCCGGTGCTGCTGGTTTGCCAGACCGGCCAGCAGTCGAACAAGGCAGCGCGTATCGTGCAGGATGCAGGGTATGCGGAAGTCCATGTTCTCGAAGGCGGTGTCGACGCCTGGCAGAAAGCCGGCATGCCGGTTGTGAAACAAGGAGCAGCCAAGTGAACAAAGTGATCATGTACAGCACCCAGGTGTGCCCGTATTGCCAGATGGCCGAACGTCTTTTAAAGTCGCGCGGCGTCGAGCACGTTGAAAAGGTACTGATCGACAAAGACCCGGCCCGTCGTGAGGAAATGATGACCCGGACCGGTCGCCGCACGGTGCCGCAAGTGTTCATCGGCGAGACGCATGTGGGCGGGTACGATGACCTCTCCGCGCTCGATCGCGCGGGCGGGTTGATGCCGCTGCTCGAAGCAACCGCCTGAACTCGCGCGCCCGCGGGTGCGCGATAAGGGCGGCTGAACACCAAGCCGGCGCGGTCTCGCCTCATCAGGGCGGGCGGCGCGCCGCAACGATCTGGCGGCCCATGCAACCATGGGCCGCCGCCATGCATACCTATCAGGGAATCACTTCATCATGTCCGACGAGAATAACCAGCCGTTCTTCAACATCCAGCGTATCTACCTGAAGGACATGTCGCTCGAGCAGCCGAATTCGCCGGGCATCTTCCTCGAGCAGGAAATGCCGTCGGTCGAAGTCGAAGTCGACGTGAAGGCCGAGCGCCTCGCGGACACCGTGTTCGAAATCCTCGTTACGGGCACGGTCACGGCCAAGGTGTCGGACAAGGTTGCGTTCCTGATCGAAGCCAAACAAGCCGGCATTTTCGACATCCGCAACATCCCGGCTGAGCAGATCGACCCGCTGGTCGGCATTGCTTGCCCGACCATTCTGTTCCCGTACCTGCGCTCGAACATCGCCGACGCGATCACCCGCGCCGGGTTCCCGCCGATCCATCTCGCCGAAATCAACTTCCAGGCACTGTACGAGCAACGCCTCGCGCAGATGGGCGGCCAGGACGGCGCGGCGCAAAACGGTGTCACGCACTAACGTGTCGCCAGCAGTGCCGGCTATGAAGGTTGCTGTCCTTGGCGCCGGCGCATGGGGCACCGCCCTTGCCGGCCATCTGGCCGTACGGCACGACACGGTATTGTGGGCGCGTGAGCCCGCGCTCATCGCCGATCTCCGCGCTTCGCACGAAAACGCCCGCTATCTGGCGGGCGTTGCTTTGCCGCCCGCGCTGCGCTACGAGGCGGATCTCAACGCAGCGCTCGAGCATGCGCTCGCCGGCGACGCGTTATGCGTCGTGGCAACGCCCGTGGCCGGACTGCGTAGTCTCTTTCGGGCCATGCGCGATGCGGGCAAAGTGCCGGCGCATGTGGTGTGGCTGTGCAAAGGCTTTGAGGCCGATTCGCAATTGATGCCGCATCAGGTGGTCGCGGCCGAGTTGCCGCAACATGGCAGCAACGGTGTGCTGTCCGGTCCGAGCTTCGCGCGCGAAGTCGCGCAGGGCCTGCCGGTCGCGTTGACCATCGCGAGTGCTTCGGCGGCGTGCCGCGAGCGCACGGTCGCTGCGTTCCATCACGGCGCCATGCGCATCTATACCGGCGACGACGTCGTCGGCGTGGAAGTGGGCGGCGCGGTGAAAAACGTGCTCGCCATTGCAACGGGCATTGCCGATGGCCTCGGGCTCGGTCTGAACGCGCGCGCGGCATTGATCACGCGTGGCCTCGCTGAAATGTCGCGCCTCGGCGTGACGCTCGGCGGGCGCGCGGAAACGTTCACCGGCTTGACCGGTCTGGGCGATCTGATCCTGACCGCAACCGGCGATCTGTCGCGCAATCGTACGGTCGGCCTGCAACTCGCCGCGGGCCGCACGCTCGACGATATTCTCGGCGGCCTCGGTCATGTGGCCGAAGGGGTGCGTTGTGCGCAAGCGGTCCTCGCGATCGCCCGTGCTCATGCAATCGACATGCCGATCACGCAGGCGGTCTGTGCCGTGCTGTTCGACGGCGTGGCGCCTCGCGACGCCGTCAGCGCCCTGCTGCGGCGCGACTCAAAAGCTGAATAAGCCTTGTCTTTCAGCCGTTTAGCGCGCCAAAGCGCTGAACGGCTGCCCGCTGTCGCTGTCCACGTTTTTATCGACGCTTCGCACCAGCGAGGTTCCCATGCTCCGTCTCAATCGTTGCACGCTGGACGAGCGGATGGTGTTCGCCTGTTTCGACGACACCATGTTCGCGCGCTGCGAGGCGGAATTGCAGCGCCGTCAGGCCCCGCCTTCGAAGCCCGTCTGACGCCAGGCCTCGAACACCACGACCGCGACGGTATTCGACAGGTTCAGGCTGCGGTTGCCGGGCCGCATGGGCAGGCGCACGCGCTGCTCGTTGGCGAACTGGTCGAGCACGGAGTCGGGCAGGCCGCGCGTTTCGGCGCCGAACACGAACCAGTCGCCCGACTGAAACGCGTGCTCGTGGAAGCGGCCCGAACCGCGCGTGGTGAAGGCGAACATGCGCGCCGGATCTGGCGATTCCCTGGCGATAAACGCTGCCCAGTCGGCATGCACGTTCATTTGCGCGTACTCGTGATAGTCGAGACCGGCGCGGCGCAGCTTGGCATCGTCGAGCGGGAAGCCGAGCGGTTCGATTAGATGGAGGCGCGCGCCGGTGTTGGCGCACAGACGGATCACGTTGCCGGTGTTCGGCGGGATTTCCGGTTCTACGAGAACGACATTGAACATGGTGAGCTCAGGTTGAGACTAGTTTTTCGGCGTGCGCAGCGCGACGAAGTTGGTGATGCGCCTTGCTCCGGCGGCCTTGAGCGTGCGAGCCAGCGCTTCGAGTGTCGCGCCGGTGGTCATCACGTCGTCGACAATGCCGACGTGCAGACCTTGCACGGATCCGGCGACCTTGAAGGCGCGGCCTACGTTCAGACGGCGGGCGGAGAGATCGAGCCGCGACTGCGGTGCGGTGTGAATCATTCGATGCAGCAGGGTTGCGTCGCTGCGTACATTGAGCGTGCGAGCCAGTGGCCTCGCGATCTGCCAGGCCTGGTTGTAGCCGCGCTCAATGAGACGTTTTTTGGCAAGCGGCACGGGTGCGATCACATCGGGCCATTCAGCCAGCTCTTGCCAGGAATCCCGAGCGAGGCGCGCGAGGCGTTGCCCGAACTCGCGCGCCAGCATCAGCCGGGCGCGGAATTTCAGGCCGACGGCCAGCGTGTCGAGCGGTGCCCGGTAGTCCGCAAGGGCGAACGTGGCGTCGAACGGTGGCGGCTCGCCAATGCAATCCGCACACCGGTATTGCGCGTGGATCGGCGATCGCGTGGTGGATAACGGTACCGCGCAGACAGTGCATCGCAACCGGCCTTCATTCCAGTAGGCCTCGTCGCAACCGGCACAAAGCGTCGCGTGCGACAAATTGCCGCACAACGCGCACAGGTTCGGCAACGCAGCCTGCGCCACCCGCGGCCATGCGGAATTGACAGCACGCGCGAAACGCGCGAACCGGGCGCCGGAAGATGACGAAATGGGTCGGAGTGGCATGGCTGGACCGCCCGCGAAGGCCTTTCACACTGAATGGAGGGGAGCGAGCGAGTATACTTCGGGCTCTACGCCAGTACGACACTCATGTCCTCAACTTCCGCTCAATCAGGCCGTCCGGCCTATGATTCCCAGCGCCTCCAGCGGATCTTCGACCGCCGCGCGGCGACCTTTGGCGACGTCGCGTTCCTGCCGCGCGAAATCGCGCAGCGCATGCGCGAGCGTCTCGACTACATCAAGGTCACGCCGGCGAGCGTGCTCGACGCCGGTTGCGGGATGGGCGAAGACATCCCCGCTTTGCGCGAGCGCTTTCCCGAGGCGCCGGTGTTCGGCTCCGACCTGTCGCACGGCATGCTCACGCGCGCGCTGCAGCACGATTCGGGTGACACGAGCTGGCGGCGCTTTCTGCCGGCCACGCTCGGCAAAGCGCTCGGCGCCCGCGGGCCGCGCTTTGCGCAAGCCGACTTTTCGGCGCTGCCGTTCGCGGCCGGCGCCTTCGAATTCATCTGGTCCAATCTTGCGCTGCATTGGCACTCGCGGCCCGATCTCGTGTTTCCCGAGTGGCAGCGTGTGCTGAAGGTCAACGGCCTCTTGATGTTCAGCACGCTTGGCCCCGACTCGCTCAAGGAGTTGCGCGGCGCCTACGCCGAAGTCGAAGCCGCGCACGGCGTTGCCTCGCGCAAGCATGTGATCGATTTCGTCGACATGCACGACCTGGGCGACATGCTGGTGGAAAGCGGTTTCGAGATTCCGGTGATGGACCAGGAAGTGCTGACCATTACCTATAAGTCGCCCGAGTCGCTGCTCGCCGACGTGCGCCGCTGGGGCGCCTATCCGTTCGAGCGCGAGGCCTCGTCGGGCGCCGTCGCGCGCAGGCTGCACAAGGCTTTGCTGGCAGCGCTCGAAGCCCGTCGGCGCGCCGACGGCACGATCGCGCTGACCTTCGAGGTGATCTACGGGCACGCATGGAAAGCCGTGCCGCGCACGACTGCCGAAGGTCATGGGATCGTGCGGATCGAGGACATCGGGCGAGGTTCGGCGAGGAATCGTTGAGGAATCAGTGAGGCGGTAAAGAGGACATCTGTTATGTCTGAAATTACCGCTTCAAAAGACGCGCAAAAGCTGCGTCAAAACGGCGCGGAGGCTTGTCACGCCTGGGTTGTGGGCCAATTGACGCTTGCTTGTGGATGCTATGGATCGCGCCTATAATGCGTCAGTTTGTCGCCCGGAGTTCCCACATTTGGGGCGGCAGCCCCGAGGCATAGGGCAGCAAGATAAGATGACGCGGCGGTGATCGGGTGACCGGATTAGCGGTCGCAAGAAATGGCCGCAGGCGGCGATTGGAGACAATCGGCGGGAGGCAGCGATGGAAGCATCAGATCTGCTGGCGGATTCAGAACCGGTTCTCAAAGACTGGACGATGAAACGCAACTGTTCGATATCGCCGCGGCAGTTCGTCTGTTTCTACGTGTCGCTTGCGTTGTTCTCGTTGGCAATTGCATTCATGCTGGTTCTGGTCGGCGCCTGGCTGGTGTTGCCGTTCACCGGTGTCGAATTGCTGGCGGTGGGCATCGCGTTTGCCATATATGCGCGTCATGCTGTGGACTACGAGCGCATCCGGCTGTTTCAGAACCGGCTCGTGGTCGAGCAGGTCAGCGCCGAGCAGCTCACGCAGTTCGAGTTCAATCCGCGCTGGGTGCGGATCGAGGCAGGCGCAACGCCACGTGACCGGATCAAACTGGTCTCACGCGGCCAGACGATCATGATCGGGCAACATCTCGCGCAGTATCGGCGCGCGCAGTTCGCGGGCGAATTGCGTATGTGGCTCACACGTTGTTAGACGTGTTGAGAAGCGCGGCGTTCACGGGGAGCGCGAGGTTACCTGCCAGCGGGGTCGAGGGTTTGAATGGAAATTTTGGGTAAGGAAGCTATGAAAACAATCAAGCGAGCCCTCATGGGCGTGCTGGCGATGAGCGGACTGCTTTTCGCCGGTGCCGCCCTGGCAGTGGGCGATGTTCCGGGCGGCCCTGCCGTCAACGAGATCAATCTCCAGCCGCCTGCGACGAAAATCGCTGAGGAGCTCTTCAGCCTCCACATGTTCATGCTGGTGCTTTGCACGGTGATTTTCGTCGGCGTGTTCGCCGTGATGTTCTATTCGATCTTCGCCCACCGCAAATCGAAAGGCCACAAGGCATCGAATTTCCACGAAAGCACCACCGTCGAAATCATCTGGACGATCGTGCCGTTCATCATCGTCGTGTTGATGGCGCTGCCCGCCACCAAGACCGTCGTGGCAATGAAAGACACCACCAACGCCGACGTCACCATCAAGGTCACCGGCTATCAGTGGAAGTGGGGCTACGACTACGTGAAGGGCCCGGGCGAGGGCATCAACTTCCTGTCCACGCTGACCACGCCGCGTGCGGAAACCGATGGCCGCCAGCCGATTTCCACCACGTACCTGCAGGAAGTGGACAATCCGCTGGTCGTGCCGGTCGACAAGAAAATCCGCATCATCACCACCGCGAACGACGTGGTCCACTCCTGGTACGTGCCGGCCTTCGGCGTGAAGCAGGACGCGATTCCGGGTTTCGTGCGCGATACGTGGTTCAAGGCTGACAAGGTCGGCACGTTCCGGGGCTTCTGTACCGAGTTGTGCGGCAAGGAGCACGCGTTCATGCCGGTGGTGGTCGAAGTGCTGTCCGCCGACGACTACGCGAAGTGGGTCGACACCCAGAAGAAGAAAATGGCCGCAGGCCAGGACGATCCGAACAAGACCTACACGATGGCCGAGCTGATGGAGCGCGGCGGCAAGGTGTACGCGGCGAACTGCGCGGTCTGCCACCAGCCGACCGGCAAGGGCGTGGGCGCATTCCCGGCGCTCGACGGCAGCAAGATCGCCAACGGCGCGATTGCCGAGCACGTCAGTCTGGTGCTGAAGGGCAAGAACGCGATGCCTTCGTGGGCGCCTACGTTGAACGACGTCGAAATCGCATCGGTCGTCACGTACGAACGTAATTCGTGGGGCAACCACACGGGCGACATTCTCCAGCCGAAGCAGGTTGCGGACGCGCGCAACGGCAAGCTGCCGGAAGGTGGCAACCATCTGGCCGACGCAGACGCGGCTGCGAGCGGCGCTGAGGCGGCTTCGGGCGCCTCGGGTGCGGCAGCGGACAGCGCGGCATCGCCGGCAACACTTCCGGCCAGCATCTACTTCGACACCGGCAAGAGCACGCTGCCGGCCGACGCGAAAGCGGCGGTCGACGCAGCTGCGGCCTATGCGAAAGCACATCCGGACGCGAAATTCACGCTGTCGGGCTTCACCGACGCCACCGGCTCCGCCGACCTCAACGCGAAACTCGCGAAGAGCCGTGCCGAAGCCGTGCGCGACGCGTTGAAAGCAGCCGGCATTGCCGAAGACCGTATTATTTTGAAGAAGCCGGAAACGATCACGGGCGGCAGCGACGCGAAAGAAGCCCGGCGTGTTCAGATCAGCCCGGCTGCCTGACGTGTTCATGGTCAGCACCGCAGTATTCGCTTTAGGAGATTGTCATGTCTAGCATCGGACACGATGTAGTCGCGGGCCACGAGCACGTGCACGGCGACCATGCCCACGAAACGCCGCATGGTTGGCGCCGTTGGCTGTTCGCAACCAATCACAAGGACATCGGTACGCTGTACCTGATCTTCTCGTTCACCATGTTCCTCTCCGGGGGCGTGATGGCGCTGATGATCCGTGCCGAACTGTTCGAGCCGGGTCTGCAGATCATGCGTCCCGAGTTCTTCAACCAGTTGACCACCATGCACGGCCTGATCATGGTGTTCGGCGCGATCATGCCGGCTTTCGTCGGCTTCGCGAACTGGATGGTGCCGCTGCAGATCGGCGCGTCGGACATGGCTTTCGCCCGCATGAACAACTTCAGCTTCTGGCTCCTGCCGGTGGCGGCTGTTCTGCTGGTCGGTTCGTTCTTCTCGCCGGGCGGCGCGACCGCCGCAGGCTGGACGCTGTACGCGCCGCTGTCCACGCAGATGGGCCCGGGCATGGACTTCGCGATTTTCGCGGTCCACTTGATGGGTGCTTCGTCGATCATGGGCGGGATCAACATCGTCGTGACGATCCTGAACATGCGCGCGCCCGGCCTCACGCTGATGAAGATGCCGATGTTCGTCTGGACGTGGCTGATCACCGCGTACCTGCTGATCGCCGTGATGCCGGTTCTGGCAGGCGCGATCACCATGGTGCTGTTCGATCGCCACTTCGGCACGTCGTTCTTCAATGCGGCAGGCGGCGGCGACCCGGTCATGTACCAGCATATCTTCTGGTTCTTCGGGCACCCCGAGGTGTACATCATGATCTTGCCGGCGTTCGGGATCGTCTCGCAGGTGATTCCGGCGTTCTCGCGCAAGCCGCTGTTCGGCTACAGCTCGATGGTGTACGCAACCTCGTCGATCGCGATTCTGTCGTTCATGGTGTGGGCGCACCACATGTTCGCAACCGGCATGCCGGTGACGGGCCAGTTGTTCTTCATGTACGCCACCATGCTGATCGCCGTGCCGACGGGCGTGAAGGTGTTCAACTGGGTCGCGACGATGTGGCGCGGTTCGCTGAGCTTCGAAACGCCTATGCTGTTCGCAGTCGGCTTCCTGCTGGTGTTCACGTTCGGCGGCCTGTCGGGTCTGATGCTGGCCATGGCGCCGCTCGACATCCAGTATCACGGTACTTATTTCGTGGTGGCGCACTTCCACTACGTGCTGGTGGCGGGCTCGCTTTTCGCGCTGTTCTCCGGCTGGTACTACTGGGCGCCGAAGTGGACCGGCTGGATGTACAACGAAACGCGCGGCAAGATTCACTTCTGGGCGTCGATGTTCTTCTTCAACCTCGCGTTCCTGCCGATGCACTTCGTCGGCCTCGCAGGTATGCCGCGTCGTTATGCTGACTACCCGGCGCAGTTCACCGACTGGAACCAGGTCATCTCGATCGGCGCGTTCGGCTTCGGTCTGGCGCAGGTCTACTTCCTGTTCGCGGTTGCGCTGCCGGCCTACCGTGGCGGCGGCGAACTCGAAAAAGCTGGCGACAAGCCGTGGGACGGCGCAACGGGTCTCGAGTGGACCGTGCCGAGCCCGGCTCCGTTCCACACGTTCGAAAACCCGCCGACCGTCGAGTAATCGATAAGTTGGTGAGATTGCCGGCTCGGGCAGCGCAGCAGTTGGTTACCTGAGCTGGCGATCACGATGGTAGTGGCGGCATCCGTAGTCACGAAAAGTATTCAGAAAGTCGAGCATGACGCGCAATCCTCAAGAAAGACGTACGCCCGAGCAGATTCGCGCAGGTAATCGGCGGATCGGTTTCGTGATGTTGTTGATCGCCGCGGTCTTTTTCGCGAGCGTCATCATTCATCAGAAGTGGTTCTCCTGACAAAGCGGTTCGAGTCAGTTTGCAGTTTTGTTGAGGATTGAGATGTCGACGCAACCGCCGGCTCAGGCCGACCGCTCTTTTAACCGTTCGATGCTGATCAAGCTGTTCATCGTCGCCTTGATGATGTTCGGTTTCGGCTTCGCGCTGGTGCCGATGTACCGTGCGATCTGCCAGATCACCGGCATCAACAACCTCGTGCAGCGTGATGCCACGGCGCGCGAGGCGAAGAATACGCAGGTCGACATGAGCCGCACGATTTCGATCGAATTCGATGCGAACGCGCGCGGCCCGCTGGGTTTCAAGCCGGAGCAGCGTAGTCTCGACGTGCACCCTGGCGAAGTGACAACGGTGATGTACGAGGTGAGCAACGAACAGGCGCGCACGATCCAGGCGCAAGCCATTCCGAGCTACGCGCCGAAGCAGGCCACCGAGTACTTCAAGAAGATCGAGTGTTTTTGCTTCACGCAGCAAACCTTGACGGCGAATCAGACGAAACGGATGCCGGTGGTGTTCGTGGTCGATCCGAAGTTGCCGAAGGACGTCAAAACGATCACGTTGTCGTACACGTTTTTTGAATTGAATACGCCGGCGGCGGCAAAGGCCGGAAACGCAGCACCCACGGCCAATACGGCGGCCACCACCGGCAATCCCGCCTGACGGCTCGTGCCGCAGACGAAGGAAGACGAAACAAGATGAGCGATAACGGCGGCAGCCCGCGCAAGAGCAGCTTTGGTCAGTCGATGCGTGCGGTCTTCTGGTCGTTTTTCGGTGTGCGCAAGCGCCGCGATCTGGAGGCGGACGCCACGCAGCTGAACCCGCTGCACGTGATCGCGGCAGCATTGATCTGCGCGGCCATTTTTATCGTGGCGTTGATTCTGATCGTGCGTGCCGTGGTAGGTTGACGCAGCGGGCGCACACGTAGCACCGGGCGAAGCAGCGCCCAACAATTAGAGCGAAGCGGTGCGGTATCGACGCGCCGCCGAAGATACAGCCGGAGATTCCGGAACAACTGGACTGAAGTGGAGAATCAAGAATGAGCGGTCAAAACGAGAGCCCGTACTATTTCGTACCGCATCCGTCGCGGCATCCGATCAGCGCCGCCGCCGGGTTGCTGGTCATGCTCGGATCGCTTGCGGCCTGGATCAACGAACATGACTGGGCGCCGATCGGCGTCGTCGCCGGTTTGTTGTGGCTGCTCTTTACGCTGTGGCACTGGTTCGGCGACGCGATCGCCGAGTCGGAAGGCGGCATGTATGGCAAGAATGTCGACAAGTCGTACCGCTGGAGCATGAGCTGGTTCATCTTCTCCGAAGTCATGTTCTTCGGCGCGTTCTTCGGCGCACTGTTCTACGCGCGTGAAATCGCGTTGCATCAATTGGGCAGCCTCGATTACAAGCTGATCTGGCCGGACTTCTCGGCCGTGTGGCCGAACAACGGTCCGGCAGCGCTGGTCTCGACCTTCAAGTCGATGCAACCGTGGCCGGTGCCGACCATCAACACGGCGCTGCTGCTTTCCTCGGGCGCGACGCTGACCGTCTCGCACCACGCGCTGCGTGAAAATCATCGCAAGAAGGCGATCGTCTGGCTGGCTGCAACGCTCGTGCTCGGCGTCTGCTTCCTGTTCCTGCAAGGCTTCGAGTACTTCCACGCGTACAACGAACTGAACCTGACGCTGTCGTCGGGCGTGTACGGTTCGACATTCTTCCTGTTGACGGGCTTCCACGGCTTCCACGTGTTCCTCGGCGGCACGATGCTGGCAGTCGTGCTGGTGCGTATGATCCGCGGTCACTTCACGGCGGACCATCACTTCGCGTTCGAAGGCGCGGCCTGGTATTGGCACTTTGTGGACGTCGTGTGGCTCGGGCTGTACGTCGTCGTGTACTGGCTGTAACGCAGTCTGGCCTGCGCCGACCGGCAACCCGGAATGTGCAGGCCGTTCGCGCAACGTCCTTCGGGACGCGGCGCACGAGCAGTATGCAAGGCTTATGCAGCGCCGCCCTCGACCCTGTCAGGGCGGCGTTTTGTTTGGCGGCGTGGGAATCTTTCCGCCGGGCTCAGCGCCCGTAAGGAATGCCGGTCGATTGAATCCAACCCATCCAGTGAGCGAACAGGATGAACAGGAATAGCGAAATCGACAGGCCCACCCGCGTGGCGAGCGACCAGACCATCCGCTTGGTTTTGCCCTTGTCATGCATCATGAAGTACAGCGCCGACACCATGCTGGCGATGATCAGGACGAAGGCGATGGGAACGAGAATGTGCATGGAACCAGCTGAAATCAGGAAGCGCAGGGGCAAGACATTTATTATCGCACCGCGCGCCGGCGTTTGCCGCACGTTCCCCATCGCGCCGCGAGTGGTGGTGGAGCGTGCCCGATGAAGATCCGCCTCGTTCCCGCGCTGTTGATTCTGCTGGTGATCGTGGTGACGGTGCGGTTGGGTTTCTGGCAACGTGACCGCGCGCATCAGAAAGAAGCGCTCGAAGCGCACATCACGCAGTTCGAGAACGCACCCGCCCAACCGGTGAGCGCCGCGCCGGTCGCATTGAAGGACATCGAGTTTCATCGCGTCAAGGCACGCGGCAGTTTCGTCGCGGATAAAGTCGTCTACCTCGATAATCGTCCGTATAACGACCAGCCGGGCTTTTACGTCGTGATGCCTTTTAAACTGGCCGACGGCGGCTACGTGCTGGTCAATCGCGGCTGGCTGCCGCGCAACATGAACAATCGCGAGACCATCGCGCCGTATACGACGCCGCAAGGTGAAATCGAGATCGAAGGCATTGCGCGGGCCGACGCGTCGCGCGCATACGAGTTGGGGCAGGGTGGTTCGGCCGAGCATCAACTGATCCGCCAGAATCTGGATACCGCCGCGTACGCCGCGGAAACCGGTTTGCCGCTGCAGTCGTTCGTGATCCAACAGTTGAGCGACGACGGCGACAAGCTGGTGCGCGATTGGCCCGCGCCCACCAACGGTGTCGAGCGCAACTATGGCTATATGTTCCAGTGGTGGGGCATGGCGGCCGCGGCGCTCGTCTTTGGCCTTTACGCCGCGCGCCGTGCGGCGAAGAAAGAGCACGCGCCGGGCGTGTAACGCAGCACATGCGGCGTCGTGGCCCGAGCAGGGCCGTGGCGCCGCGTAATCATTGAAAGAGGTCCTGTAGTGTCGACGCAATCTCCCCGTTCGCCGCAAGCCGGCAAACCCGCAGCGCCCAAGCCCATGCCTGGCCAACCCAATGGCAAAGGATCGTGGGAGCGCGGCCGCTGGATTCTGCTGCTGCTGGCGATCATCTGCGCGGCACCGATCGCCGTGTCGTATTTCACGTACTACGTGATCAAGCCGACCGGCGGCAGCACGAGTTACGGCACGCTGGTCGAACCGCAACGCCCGATTCCCGATTCGCTCGTGGTGACGGGCGAAGATGGCAAGCCCATCAAGTTCGCAACGCTGCGCGGCCGCTGGCTGCTGATCTCGGTCGACAACAGCGCGTGCGACAAAGCGTGCGCCACCAAGCTCTACTTCATGCGACAAATCCGCGCAGCTCAGGGCCCGGAACGCGAACGCGTCGTGGAGGTGTGGTTGCGTACCGATGCGGGCAACGTCGCAGACGTGATACAAAAGGCCTACCCCGACACCAACATGATGATCGCCGATCCGGCACAGGTGTCCGCGTGGCTGCCCACGGAAAACGGCACGCAAATCACCGACCACATTTACATGGTCGATCCGAACGGCAATCTGATGATGCGTTTCCCGAAAGATCCGAACCCCAGCAAGATCAAGGGCGACGTGACCAAGCTGCTCAAATGGTCGAGCATCGGCTGATGCCGCAACATAGGTAAGAGAGATGTTCGTACTGCAACTGGCCCTGATCGGCTTGTGTATCGCGTTGTTGCCGCTGTCCTACGTGTGGGTCAAGGCAGACGACAACAAATTCCGTAAGCTGGTCTGGCTCACCACCTTCCTCACGCTCGACCTGGTGATGTTCGGCGGCTTCACGCGGCTCACCGATTCCGGGCTCGGCTGTCCGGACTGGCCGGGCTGCTACGGCACGTCGTCGCCGTTCATCGCGCACGCGGCGATCACGGCCGCGCATCAGGCAATGCCTACCGGACCGGTCAGCATGACGAAGGCGTGGATCGAAATGATCCACCGCTACTTTGCGATGGCGATCGGCGTGCTGATCATCGCGCAGACCATCATCGCGTGGACGGCGCGCGTCAAACGGCGTCCGCTGCATGTGTCGCCATGGTGGCCGACCTCGCTGTTGCTGCTGATTCTGGTGCAAGGCGCGTTCGGCGCGTGGACGGTGACGATGAAGCTGCAGCCGATCATCGTGACGACGCACTTGCTGCTCGGCCTCGCGCTGCTGGGCACGCTCGGCTGGCTGGCCGCGCGGCAGACGCCGTTGCCCGCGTTCGAACCCGAAGCCGCGCGCTGGCGCGCGGCCGCGCTCGCGGGCCTCGTGCTGCTGATCGCGCAAATCGCGCTGGGCGGCTGGGTCAGCACGAACTACGCGGTGCTCGCCTGCACGGATTTCCCGACCTGCAACGGCCAATGGGTTCCGCCCATGGACTTCGCGCACGGCTTCCATTTGTGGCGCGCGCTCGGCATGACCGGCAACGGCGACATGATCACCCAGGACGCGCTGGTGGCGATTCACTGGACGCATCGCACATTCGCGATCGTCGTGGTTGCTTATCTGGTCTGGCTGGCGTTGAAACTACGCCGCTTCGAGTCGCTGCGGCGGCCGGCGAACGGCGTGCTGCTGGTGGTGCTGATCCAGTTCATCACGGGGCTGTCGAACATCGTTCTGCAATGGCCGTTGCCCATTGCGGTGGCGCATAACGGTGGGGCCGCAATCCTGCTGCTTCTGCTCGTTATGTTAAACTTTCGGATCGCTTATAGCCGTCGCGGCCGCGCCGTGTTCCCTGCGCGCGATGCCGCGCCAGCGTGACTCCACATGGACAGCACAACACTTTCCCAAACGCCCGGTAGCCGGGTCTCCCAGTACATCGCCCTGACGAAGCCGCGCGTCACGCAACTCGCCGTGTTCTGCGCCGTCATCGGCATGTTCCTGTCGACGCCCGGCATGGTGCCCTGGACTCCGCTGATCGGCGGCACCGTCGGCATCTGGTTGCTGGCCGGCGCGGCGTTCGCCATCAATTGCCTCGTCGAACAGAAAATCGACGCGAAAATGCGCCGCACTTCGTGGCGGCCGTCCGCGCGCGGTGAAATCACCACCGCGCAGATTCTGCTGTTTTCGGCCGTGCTCGGCGGCCTCGGCATGTGGACGCTCTATACGTTCGCCAATCCGCTCACCATGTGGCTCACGCTGGCCACGTTTGTCGGCTATGCAGTCATCTATACGCTGCTGCTCAAGCCTGCCACGCCGCAGAACATCGTGATCGGCGGCGCCTCGGGCGCCATGCCGCCTGCGCTCGGCTGGGCCGCGGTCACCGGCCACGTGCCGGGCGATGCCTGGATTCTGGTGCTGATCATCTTCGTGTGGACGCCGCCGCATTTCTGGGCGCTTGCACTGTATCGCCGCAAAGACTACGAAAACGCCGGCCTGCCGATGCTGCCGAACACGCACGGCGAGAAGTACACGCGCCTGCATATTCTGCTGTACACGGTGATTCTGTTCGCGGTCACGTTGATGCCCTTCGTCTCCGGCATGAGCGGTGTGGTGTACCTCGTGGCGGCCGTGTTGCTGGGCGCCGTGTTCCTCGCCTATGCGTGGAAGATCTACCGCGAGTACTCGGACGACCTCGCGCGCAAAACCTTCCGCTATTCGATCGTCTACCTGTCGCTGCTGTTCGCCGCGCTGCTGATCGACCACTATGCGCGCGTCGTGATCGGCGCGTAAAACCATGCTCAATAACCGCTTCGCGCGTACGGCGCGTGCTGCCGTGATAGCTTGCGCGCTCGGCGGCGCCTTGCTGGTGGCAGGCTGCGGCAAGCAGCCGCCGGCATTCCAGAATCTCGACATCACCGGCAATACGCAGTTCGGGAGCAACTTCTCGCTGCCCGACACGTCTGGTCATTTGCGCACCATGGCGGACTACAAGGGCAAGGTCGTGGTGCTGTTCTTCGGCTACACGCATTGTCCGGACGTTTGTCCGACCACGATGGCCGAATTGTCGCAAGCGTTGCAGCAACTCGGCCCGGAAGACGCAAAGCGCGTGCAGGTGCTGTTCGTTACCGTGGACCCCGAGCGCGATACGCCGGCTCTGCTCGCGCAATACGTGCCGGCATTCAATCCGACGTTCGTCGGCTTGCGCCCGGCCGATCAGGCGCAACTCACCAAAATCACGAAAGACTTTCGCGTCTACTACGCGAAGGTGCCGGGCAAGACGCCCGATAGCTACACGATGGATCACACGGCAGCAAGCTATGTGTTCGACACGGACGGCAAGCTGCGCCTATTCGCGCGCGACGGCCAGGGCGCAACGCCGTGGGTGCACGATATCAAGCTGCTGCTCGACTGACGCACCGATCCATGGCGGGCGCCCGCCACATCGCGCCCGTTTTCAACGCCCCTCGCTTTACTCCTCTCAGGTCGGAATCGGCAGATTCAACCCCGGCGCAAGCCGCGTCGTCTTGAACTCCGTCACCTCGTAGCGCGCCAGCTTCTGCTGCGCGAACGGGTCGCTGGCGAGAATCTCATCCAGCTTATCGCGCTCGATGCGCACCGCCAGAATGATGCCGCCGTCGCGCGGCACTTTCGGTCCGGCGGCGACGAACACACCTGCTTCAAACTGCCGCGCCAGAAATGCGCGATGCGCTTCCAATGCGTCGTCGATACGTTCGAGCGATGCGGTGTAGATGAGGTCGATAACGTACATGGTGTCTTCTCGAGCAAGGGAATGCGCCGCCAGAACGCGATCGCAGCTTCGGATTATCGTTCAGAGCACGATTCGTTGCGCGCGATCAACCTGCGTGCAGACCGCCGGACCCTGCCGGCGCTCCCCTTACAACGTCTCTCAAGTTGTCGGTAAATCATGCCGTTATCTCGCTAGCAATCGTTTGCGCGCGACGCGAAACCGTGTGCTTGCGACTGCGAACGAAACACGAATCACACGAAGAGAGACCACAACAATGAGCAGGATGAGTTTGAATCGCAAACTATGGCTGTCGCTCGCGCTCGTCTGGCTGGGACTGCTGGGTGTCGGGCTGTGGAGCGCGGTCGAAACGCGCAGCACGATGCTGGCCGAGCGCAAGGCCGGCATGGTGAATCTGGTCGATGCCGCGCAAGGCGTCGTGAACGGCTATTACGCGCTGTCGCAGAGCGGCAAGATGAGTGCGGCCGATGCGCAGCGCGAAGCGCTCGCCCGCCTTGCGACCATGCGCTACGGCGAGTCCGGCTATCTGTTCGTGATGGATTCGAAGCCGGTGGTGCTGATGCATCCCACGCTGCCGCAAATGACCGGCAAGGCGGTCGGCGACTTCAAGGATCCGGACGGCAAGCTCCTGTACGTGGCGATCGTCGACGCGGCCAAGGCAAGCGGCCGCGGCTTCGCGCAGTATCGCGGGCGCCTGCCGCACACCGAAACCGCCGTGCCGAAACTCAGTTATGTGGTGCGCTTCGCGCCTTGGGACTGGAACATCACGAGCGGCGTGTTCATCAAGGACATCGATACGGCGTACTACGAAACGCTGCTCGGCCACCTCGTCGTCGTACTGGTGATCGGCGCGATCATCTCGCTTGCGATGGTGCTGATCATCCGCAACGTGCGCGCGAGTCTCGGCGGCGAGCCGGACCAGGCGGCGCGGCTCGCGGCAAGTATCGCGCAAGGCGATCTGACCCAAGTGGTCGACGTTCGTCCGCACGACAAGACCAGCATGATGGCGGCCATGCATGAAATGCAGAACCGTTTGCAGCGAACCATCGGCGAGATTCGTCGCTCGGCGGAATCTATCGCGTCGGCTACGCAGCAGATCGCCGCGGGCAACGGTGATCTGTCGCAGCGCACTGAGCAGCAGGCCGCGTCGCTGCAGGAAACGGCGGCGAGCATGGAAGAACTCACCGCGACGGTCAAGCAGAACGCCGACAACGCGCGGCAGGCGAGCGGACTCGCGCATAACGCGTCCGAAATCGCAACGCGTGGCAACGTCGTGGTGAGCCGCGTGATCGGCACGATGGGCGAGATCAACGACAGCTCGCGGCAGATTGCGGACATCATCGGCGTGATCGAAGGCATTGCATTCCAGACCAACATTCTGGCGTTGAACGCCGCCGTGGAAGCTGCGCGCGCCGGTGAGCAGGGGCGCGGTTTCGCGGTCGTCGCCGGTGAGGTGCGCAGCCTCGCGCAGCGCTCGGGAACGGCGGCCAAGGAGATCAAGCAATTGATCAGCGCATCGGTCGAGCGCGTGCATAACGGCTCGACGCTCGTGCAGCAGGCCGGCACGACGATGGGCGAGATTCTGCAAGCCGTGCAGCGCGTCACCGACATCATGGGCGAGATCGCGGCGGCATCCGAAGAGCAGAGCAGCGGTATTTCCCAGGTCGGCCGCGCCGTCACGCAAATGGACGAAGTGACGCAGCAGAACGCGGCGCTGGTCGAACAGGCTGCGGCTGCGGCGGCTTCGTTGCAGGATCAGGCGGGACGTTTGCGCGACACGGTGAGCGCATTTCGCTTGAGCGGCACGGACGGTGGTTCGCAGAGTTCGGCTGCGCTCGCGGCGCGCAGAGTGACGGCTACGACGCACACGGCGGCTGCTCGCGAAGTCAGCGCGGCTGCCCAGTCTGCGCCGGCATCGTCGCGCGCAGAACCGAAGCTGCCGGTGCCAGTGAAAGCGGCTGCGGCGCCGGCGCCGGCTCCGGCACCAGCAGCCGCCGTTGCGAGCGCAAAGCCGGTTGGCAAGCCGCGCGCAGCGGCCGAAGCAGCCAAGGCCACGCCGCGCGATGATGAATGGACCACCTTCTGATTTTCATGCGCCGCCGACCGTTTGCCGCTTTCACGCGCAGGCGGTCCAACGCCGTTCAACGCGCATAACCATATGCGATCGCGGTATTTCCCATCTCGCCGGGCATATGAGACCATTTGAGGTCCAGTTGGCGGCGCATTGCCAGAAGCAATCTTTGCCGCCGGCTTCCAACCGAATCTGACATCGATCAGAACTCGATAGGTCGTCGATGAAATCGTCGGCCAGGTCATTGATTAGAAACAGCGAGAATCACATGCAGCGCAGAAACATCCTCAAAGCCCTCTCGGCAGTCATCGCCGGTGCGGCGATCGTTACCAGCTTCGGCGCGCACGCCGACGACAAAGTGATCAAGGTCGGCACGATCGGCGGCCCGGATGCGCAAATCTGGGAAGTCGTCACGAAAGTGGCGAAGCGCGAAGGCCTCAACGTGAAGGTCGTCGAATTCAACGATTACGTGCAGCCGAACGCCGCACTCGACGCAGGCGACCTCGACGCGAACAGCTTCCAGCATCAGCCGTACCTCGATAGCCAGATCAAGCAGCGCGGCTACAAGATCGTCAGCGCCGGTCTCACTTACATCTCGCCGCTCGGCATCTACTCGAAGAAGCTGAAGTCGCTGAAGGACCTGCCGCAAGGCGCGAAGGTCGCGGTGCCGAACGATCCGTCGAACGAAAATCGCGCGCTGCTGTTGCTGCAAACGCAAGGCGTGATCAAGCTGAAGGCCGGTGCGGGCGCGAACGGCAATAACGCGACGGCGCTCGACGTTGCCGAGAATCCGAAGAAGATCAAGCTGGTCGAACTCGATGCCGCGCAACTGCCGCGCTCGCTGTCGGACGTCGATGCCGCCGCGATCAACACGAACTTCGCGCTGGCCGCCGGCCTGCAACCGACCAAAGATGCGATCGCGCTCGAAGACGTGCATAGCCCGTACGCGAACCTGATTGCCGTGCGCACGCAGGACAAGGACAAGCCGTGGGTGAAGAAGCTGGTTGCCGCGTATCAGTCGGAAGACGTGCGCCAGTTCATCAAGACGCAGTTCAAGGGTTCGGTGGTGCCGTCGTTTTAAGAGCGACGCGTTCTACAGTTCCAGTTCCCATCGCTCGATCGTCAGATCCTTGCCAAAGCGGCACTCAGCCGCCGCGCTGGCAAGCCTGAAACCGGCGCGCTCGCACAGGCGCCGCGGTTGTTCCAGCGAGGTGGCCGTTGTTAGCGTGAGCTTCGTGTAGCCCGCGCGCCGCGCGAAACGCACGCATTCGCTCAGCAATTGGGTGCCGACGCCGAGGCGCTGCACGTCGGGCTCGACCCATAAGAGCCGCACGCCCGCCACCGTCGTCGACACCCCGACGACACAGACCGAGCCGACCACGACCCCTTCCTGATCGGCGACCCAGCACATCTCCCGCACCGGATCGTTGCGTTGCGTGTAGTCGGCGACGACCCGCGCGAGCAATCCTTCGAACGACTGATTCCAGCCGTATTGCGCGGCGAACCACTGCGCCTGCCGATGCACGAGCCAGCCGCATTCACCTGGGCGTGGCGGGCGGAGCATCACGAGTTCGTGCTTAGGCTCCTTACCGAGCAGCCGTTCGATGATTTTCATCGCGGCGATCAACTGATCCTGGGAGAGCGCCGGGAGGCCGGCTAGTAACGCAGACACTTCTTCGATCGCCGCGGTATCGAGCGGCGCGTAGGCGGCGTGGCCGCTGTCGGTGAGGGCGATCAGCGACTGGCGCGCGTCCGTTTCAGACGGGCGGCGCGTGATCAGACTGCGCCGTTCGAAACTGGTCAACAGGCGGCTGAGATACCCGCTGTCGAGACCGAGCGCGCGCCCGAGCACCGAGGCCGTTTGCGCGCGTCCGCGGTAGAGTTCGTGCAACACACGCACCTCGGTCAGAGAGAACGCGCTCTTTGCCAGGTGCTCGTGGAGTGCGCCAATGTGCTGGGTGTAGAAGCGGTTGAAATGGCGGACGGCCTGAGCGCGCCGCAGCGCCTCGGAATCGGTCAAATGCTGCTCCCCGGGGGAATGTTATGGCTTGCTTCCCAGCACTATATTGGAACGCCTCTCTTTTGCAAAAGCCACACCGGTAAAGGGTTGATTGAACTGGTATTAAAAAGGTATCGATAGGGTCCTGTTTCTTACGCGGAAAAGACGGTGCTCCGGCCACCCAGCCGCCTTCTCACGCTCGGATACGGGTAAGTCCTGGGCTCCAGAAACCGCGTTCCAACTGCTCCTCAGATCCCTTCCGGCCTTATCCGGCAAGGCTTTGCGCCTCGTCATGCCAGTATAGAACCAGTCGATTGACTGGTATTATGTTGGTTATATAATGGGCTCTCATTTTTCGTAGGCCTACCTTTCCGCGTCGGCCGCCGGAGTCCCATGGAAACTCGCTGGTCCGCACTGATGCCTGACGCCCGCAACGTCACGCCGCTCTATTTGCAGCTCGCGCGCAATCTCGCGACGGCGATTCATTGCGGCGTGTGGTCAGCGGGTGAGGCGCTGCCCTCGGAGCGCACGCTCTCGGACGCGATCGGCGTGTCGCGCATTACGGCGCGCAAGGCGATCGAGTTGCTGGTCGAGCAAGGCTTGATCCGGCGCGCTCGTGGCGCGGGCAGTTTCATCACGCCGCGCGTCGAAGATCCACTCTCGCGTCTCACCGGTTTTACGAAGAAGATGCAGCAGCGCGGCTTCCGGCCAGATTCGGTGTGGCTCGAGCGCGATATGCGCGCCGCCAACCGCGAAGAGCTGGTGCATCTCGGACTCTCGCCAGGCGCGGCGGTGGCGAGTCTGCGGCGCTTGCGGCGCGCGGACGGCATTGTCATGGCAGTCGAGCATTCCGCGCTGCCGGCCGCCATCGTGCCCGACCCGCAAGCCGTCGGCGACTCGCTTTACAGCTATCTAGAACATCGTGGCGCGGCCGTGGTGCGCGCCTTGCAGCACTTTCGCGCGGTCAACGCGTCGAGCGAGATCGCAGCGTTGATGGATATCGAACCGCGCTCGGCGCTGCTGGTCATTACCCGTATCGGCTATAGCGCCGATCAGCGCGCGATCGAGCTGACCGACACCTATTGCCGCGATGATTACTACGACTTTGTCGCTGAATTGCGCACCTGAGCGGCTCGACTGAGCCACGCGCGAAGTCCGCGAGTTCAGGAGCACGGCCGCCGTCAGGCCTCATTCAGTCACGCCCCGTATCACGCCTTACCAGAGAGACTCATGCTGACCGGAAACATACTCACCACCGATGGGTGGATTCACGGCACGCTCGAATTCGAAAACGGCCGCATCACGGCGCTCACCGGCGAACGTGTCGACCCGTCGACCAACGACGCGCCCTACATCCTGCCTGGCTTCATCGATCTGCACGTGCATGGAGGCGGCGGCGCCGACGTGATGGAAGGCGACAACGCGATCGAAACCATCACCCGCACGCATGCGCGTTACGGCACGACGAGCCTGCTCGCCACCACCATGACCGCGCCGCGCGATGAACTGATGAGCGTCGTCGCGGGTCTGGGCAACAACGCGCGGATTCGCACGCCCGGCGGCGCGCGCGTGCTCGGCGTGCATCTGGAAGGGCCGTACATCAATCCCGGCAAGCTCGGCGCGCAACCGGACGCGGCGGTCTCGGCGGTGATGGACGAAGTGCTGAAGTATCTGTCCATCGCACCGATTCGCGTGGTCACGCTGGCGCCGGAAATTGCCGGCCACATGGAGATCATCTCCGAGATGGCGGCGCGCGGCGTGCGTGTGCAGTTGGGCCATTCGCTCGGCACCTACGACGACGCCGTCGCCGCGCTCAAGCACGGCGCCTGCGGCTTCACGCACCTGTTCAACGCGATGTCGCCGCTGCACCATCGCAATCCCGGACTCGTCGGCGCGGCGCTCGCGCACGCCGAGTTCGCCGAAATCATTCCCGATCTGCTGCACGTCCATCCTGGTGCGATCCGCGCGGCATTGCGCGCGATTCCGCGTCTCTATGTGGTGACGGACAGCACCTCGGCCACCGGCATGCCCGACGGCGAATATCGCCTCGGCAGCCAGCATGTGACGAAGTGCCTCGGCGGCGTGCGTCTCGCCGACGGCACGCTCGCCGGCAGCACCCTGACCATGGATCAGGCGCTGCGCAATCTCGTGTCGATCGGCTTGCCGATCGCCGATGTATCGAACCGTTTGTCGCGCTACGCCGCCGACTACCTGGGCATCGAGGACCGCGGCCGCATCGCGCGCGGTGCATGGGCTGACGTGGTCGTGTTCGATCGTGAACTGGCGTTGAGCGCGACTTACGTCGAAGGAGAAGCAATTGTCGAATATGCTTAAAGAGGCGCTGGCGTCCGCTGAAACGGTCGCTGCGCAACTCACGGATACCTCGCGCGTCGAGGCCCTCGCGGCAAAGCTTGCACAGCAGCCGCGCCATGTCGCGCTGACGGTCGCGCGCGGCAGCTCGGACCATGCGGCGAGTTACTTCGCATGCCTGACGATGAGCCGACTCGGCGTGCCGGTTGCCTCGCTGCCGATGTCGGTCGCGACGCTCCAGCAAGCGCCGCTGCAGGTGCGCGATCAGCTCGCGCTGGCGTTCTCGCAATCGGGCAAGAGTCCGGATCTGGTCGGCACGATGGAAGCATTGCGCCAGGCAGGCGCGTTGACGGTCGCTGCCGTGAACGTGTCGGGCTCACCGTTGGCCGATGCGTGCGAATTCGAGTTGCCGCTGGAAGCCGGTCCGGAACTGAGCGTTGCGGCCACCAAGAGCTACATCGCCATGCTGTCGATTTCCGCGCAACTCGTCGCGCATTGGCAGAAAGACGCCGAACTGCTCGCGGCGTTGAAGACACTCCCCGAAGCCCTGCGAGCCGCGGGCAAGCTCGACTGGTCGAATGCCGTGGAGGAATTGCGCGGCGTGGAGCGCATGATCGTGATCGGCCGCGGTCTGGGTCTGGCCATCGCGCAGGAAGCCGCGCTGAAACTGAAGGAAACCTCCGGCATTCAGGCCGAAGCGTTTTCGAGCGCGGAAGTGCGTCACGGTCCGATGGAACTGATCGACCGCGACTACCCGCTGCTGGTGTTCGCACCGCGCGGTCCGGAACAGGCGGGCTTGCTGCAACTCGCTCGCGACATGAAGGCGCGCGGCGCCCGTGTCCTGCTCGCGGCGCCGGCCGACGTGCCGGAAGCCACGCTGCCTCTCGCTACCACCGCTCATGCGGCGCTCGATCCGATCGCCGCGATCCTGTCCTTTTACGTGATGGCCGCCGGCCTTGCCGCCGCGCGCGGGCGCAATCCCGATGCGCCGCGCCATCTCAACAAAGTCACCGAAACTCACTGACGAGAAATCAGATGCGACGTGTCGAGGAGTCCCGCTTGATGAGCCATTCTGAAGGCCATATTGTTTTGCTCGCGCCGATGACCGGTCCGGTCGTGCCGCTCGCGAACGTGCCCGACCCTGTGTTTTCGGGCGGTATGTTCGGCGACGGTATCGGTATTGATCCGCTCGAGGGCCGACTCGTCGCGCCGTGCGACGGCACGGTGACGCATCTCGCGCGCACCGGTCACGCAGTGACGCTGGCCACTGCCGAAGGTGTCGAGATTTTGCTGCACATCGGTATCGACACGGTCGCGCTGAACGGCAAGGGCTTTGCGCCGATGGTCGCGCAAGGCGCTCACGTGCGCGCCGGCGACGTGCTGATCGAGTTCGATCAGGACCAGGTCGCGCTCAAAGCGCCGAGCCTCGTGTCGGTGGTGGCGATTGCCAATTCCGACGCGTTCGAGATCGTCGAGCGCGTGCAAGGCGGCCTGCTGAAGGCCGGTGAAACGCCGCTGCTGGTGCTGCGCGCGCGCAGTGGCGCGGCGGCCGAGGCGTCGCGCCAGGCCGGTGTCACGAACGTGACGGAAGAAGCCCGTCAGCAAGTCACGCTGGTCCACGCAGGCGGTCTGCATGCACGTCCGGCGGCGCGGGCCCGTGAAGCGGCGCGCGGTTTCGACGCACGCGTCGAAGTGCGTTACGAAGGGCGCAAGGCGGCGATCGAAAGCGTGGTGGGTTTGCTCGGACTCGGCGCGGGTGAGGGCGCGACCGTCGAGTTGCTCGGCGTCGGCCCGCAAGCGAGAGCCGCGATCGAAGCCATTGCTCACGAACTGACGCGCGAAGCGCATGGCGAAGTCGAAGAAAAACCGGCACGCCAAAGTTCGCCGGCGCCGCAAGCCGTGGTGCGTCCGGCGGGCGAAGCGCTCGCTCCGAATACGCTCGCCGGCGTGTGCGCCGCACCGGGCATCGCGGTCGGCAAACTGGTGCGCTGGGACGACGCGGACATCGATCCGCCGGAGAAGGCGACAGGTACGTCCGCTGCGGAGAGCCGCCTGCTCGACAAGGCGATCGCCACGGTCGATGCGGACCTCGGCACGACCGTGCGTGACGCATCGCAGCGCGGCGCGGTCGGCGAAGCGGGCATTTTCGCGGTACACCGCGTGCTGCTCGAAGATCCCACGCTGCTCGACGCGGCGCGCGATCTGATCAGCCTCGGCAAGAGCGCCGGCTTTGCATGGCGCGAAGCGATCCGTGCGCAGATCGCGATCCTTTCGAAAATCGAAGACGCGTTGCTCGCGGAACGCGCTGCTGACCTGCGCGACATCGAGAAGCGCGTGCTGCGCGCGCTCGGTTATACGAACGCCGCGGCGCGCACGTTGCCGGAAGAAGCCGTGCTCGCGGCGGAAGAGTTCACGCCCTCCGATCTCTCGACGCTGGATCGCTCGCGCGTTACCGCGCTGGTGATGGCGCGCGGCGGCGCGACTTCGCACGCGGCGATTCTGGCGCGTCAGGCGGGCATTCCCGCACTGGTGGCAGTCGGCGACGCGTTGCATGCGATTCCCGAAGGCACGCAAGTGGTGGTGAACGCCACGACCGGCCGCCTCGAATTCTCGCCGACCGGGCTCGACGTTGAACGCGCACGTCTGGAACGCACCCGTCTCGCCGGCGTGCGCGAAGCCAATCGCCGTACCTCGCAGCAAGCCGCCGTCACGTCCGATGGCCGCGCGATCGAAGTGGCCGCGAACATCGCCACGCTCGACGACGCGAAGACCGCCGTCGAAAACGGCGCCGATTCCGTCGGCCTGTTGCGCACCGAACTGCTGTTCATTCACCGCGCCGCTGCGCCGACCACGGACGAACATCGTCAGAGCTACCAGGCAATCGTCGACGCGTTGAGCGGTCGCACCGCGATTATCCGCACGCTGGATGTCGGCGCGGATAAGGAAGTCGACTATCTGACGCTGCCGCCCGAGCCGAATCCCGCGCTCGGCTTGCGCGGCATCCGCCTCGCGCAAGTGCGCCCGGACCTGCTCGACGACCAGTTGCGTGGTCTGCTCGCGGTCCAGCCTCTCGGCGCCGTGCGCATCCTGCTGCCGATGGTGACCGACGTCGGCGAATTGATCCGGATCCGCAAACGCATCGACGAATTCGCTCGCGAATCGGGCCGCACGGAGCCAATCGAAGTCGGCGTGATGATCGAAGTGCCGTCGGCGGCGCTGCTTGCCGATCAACTCGCGCAACACGCGGATTTCCTCTCGATCGGCACCAACGATCTGACGCAGTACACGCTCGCCATGGATCGTTGCCAGGCCGACCTCGCCGCCCAGGCGGACGGCTTGCATCCGGCTGTGCTGCGGTTGATCGCAGCCACCGTGCAAGGTGCCGACAAGCACGGCAAATGGGTCGGTGTGTGCGGCGCGCTGGCGGGCGATCCGCTCGCCATGCCGCTGCTTATCGGCCTTGGCGTGACCGAGCTTTCGGTGGACCCGGTGTCGGTGCCGGGCATCAAGGCGCGCGTGCGTAACCTCGATTATCAGCTGTGCCGTCAACGCGCGCAGGATGCACTGGCGCTCGAATCGGCGCAGGCGGTAAGAGCAGCAAGTCGCGAAACCTGGCCCTTGGACTGAACCCCACACGGTCCGCAGCCGGCTTCGCTCAATTATTAACCCGAGCTACAAGACTCAACGACGACGTTCGACAACGACGTTCGACAACGACGTTCAACAAAGAGACAAAGGATTGGAGGTATCAATGGATGGGAATCCGTTTCTGAAAATTCAGCGGCTGGGACGCGCGCTGATGCTGCCGATCGCGGTGCTGCCGGTTGCCGGCCTGCTGCTGCGACTCGGCCAGCCCGATGTGTTCAACATCAAGATGATCGCCGACGCCGGCGGCGCGATCTTCGACAACCTGCCGCTGCTGTTCGCGATCGGCGTGGCGGTCGGTTTCGCGAAAGACAACAACGGCGTGGCGGGTCTGGCTGGCGCGATCGGTTATCTGATCGAAGTCGCCGTGATGAAGGACATCAACGACAAGCTCAACATGGGCGTGTTGTCCGGGATCGTGGCGGGTATCGTCGCGGGCTTGCTGTACAACAGGTACAAGGACATCAAGCTGCCCGATTACCTCGCCTTCTTCGGAGGGAAACGCTTCGTGCCGATTGTCACGGGGGTAGTGTGCCTCGTGCTCGGCATAGCGTTCGGCTACGTGTGGCAACCGGTGCAAGCCGTGATCGATACGGCTGGCCACTGGCTGACCACCGCGGGCGCGCTCGGCGCGTTCGTGTTCGGCGTGCTGAACCGTTTGCTGCTCGTCACGGGTTTGCATCACATCCTCAATTCGCTCACATGGTTCGTGTTCGGCACCTTCACGCCGCCGGGCGGCGCCGCGGTGACGGGCGACCTGCATCGCTTCTTCGCGGGCGACCCGACTGCGGGCACCTTCATGACGGGCTTCTTCCCGATCATGATGTTCGGCCTGCCGGCTGCCTGTCTTGCGATGTTCCATGAAGCGCCGAAGGAGCGCCGCGCGGTGGTCGGCGGCCTGCTGTTCTCGATGGCGCTCACGTCGTTCCTCACGGGCGTGACCGAGCCGATCGAATTCAGCTTCATGTTCCTCGCTCCGGTGCTGTACGTGATCCACGCGCTGCTGACGGGTCTCTCGCTCGCCATCTGTTCGGCGCTCGGTATTCACCTCGGCTTCACCTTCTCCGCGGGCGCAATCGACTACGTACTGAACTACGGCCTGTCGACGAGAGGCTGGTGGGCGATTCCGATCGGCCTCGTGTATATGGTGGTGTACTACGGCCTGTTCCGCTTCTTCATTCGTAAGTTCAACATGGCGACGCCGGGCCGCGAGCCGGCCGCAGCCGACGAACAGGCCGACTCGTTTGCCGCTGGCGGTTTCGTTTCGCCGGTCGCCGGTGCGGCCGTGCCGCGCGCGCAGCGTTATATCGCCGCGCTCGGCGGTGCAGCGAATCTGTCGGTGGTGGATGCGTGCACGACGCGTCTTCGTCTGTCGGTAGTGGATTCGAACAAGGTCTCCGAAAACGAACTGAAGACGATTGGCGCACGCGGCGTGCTCAAGCGCGGGTCGACCAATGTGCAGGTGATCATCGGACCGGAAGCGGACATCATCGCGGACGAAATCCGCACGGTGATCGCGCAAGGTGGCGGCGATGCGGTGAAGCAGGTGGCTGCTGCTCCGGCTCCTACTATGGCGGCTGCGCCGGTTACGCCGGCTATGGCATCGGGCGCGCAAGGCGGCCCGCTCGATCCGGATCCGTTGCGCTGGCTCGCCGTGTTCGGCGGCGCGGGCAACGTAGTGTCGCTGGATGCGGTGGCGGCAACTCGTCTGCGTATCGTCGTGCGTGACCCGTCGGCGGTCGATCGTCAACGTCTGGCGACGCTCGACACGGCATGGGTCGCGGCGGACACATTCCATATCGTCGTCGGCGATGCCGCGCAGCGCTACGCAGAAAAGCTGGCGACGCGTCTGTCGCCGGGTACGGGCGCCGGTGCGGCGCCGCTGCCCGCGTAATTTTATCGACGCTTCGAACCGCGCTGATTTCGGTCTATCGGGCGGTTCGGTTCGCAAGCCACGATGTTCGGTAAGCCTCCGTTAACCCCGGAGGCTTTTTCTATGCACGGCAGTTACCGATATACAGCGGTGCGGCGCAGTAGCGCAGAGACGGTTTATTCTGAAAATAATTGGGTAAGCTAACTAATGACATTCGAGCGCCTTGTCATGCCGGCAAGGCGTTTTCGTTCAAGCTCAGGAGTTACCCATGTCAATGCGAGCGGCAATCTGCCTCTTGTTCTTGCTGCCAGCTGGCGCTGCGTACGCCGGTGGCCAGTTCAATGTTCAATGCGCATATTCGCACACGCTGCCGGACGATGCGATCGTTTTTCCGGGGCAGCCTGGCAGGGCCATGGTGCACGACTTTTTTGGCAACACGGGCGCCGATGCATACAGTACCTACTACTCCCTGAACGACAACAAGGTCACCACCTGTAATGTCGCGGCGGACCCTTCCTCGTACTGGGTTCCGCAATTGAAACGCGCGTCGGGGATTGTCGTGCCGGGCTATCAGAAGACCTACTACAAGAACGATCAGCCGGTGGTGCCGCTGCACACGATTCCCGATGGCCTGGAAATGCTGGCTGGCGATCACCGTTCATCCGTGCCCAAACCGCAGATCAACTATCTGTGCCGCGGCGGCTCCTACACCCAGATCGCGCCGACCAACTGCCCGGTCGTAACGGACAGCAGCGGCACTTACGCGCAGCTCGATATCTCGGTCCATTTTCCGGATTGCTGGGACGGCCGCACTCTTGTGCCGAACATGGCCAGCCACATCATGAACATGGCCTACCGGCAGGCGGACGGAAAATGTCCGGCCGCCTATCCCGTCAAGATTCCGGAACTGCAACTCAATGTTGCGTACGACCTGGGGCAGGATCCTGACCTCTCCACCGCGCAATTGTCGATGGATCCGATTTTCGTGAATGGCACGTGGGTGCCGCAATGGGGAAGCCTGTATACCGCGCATGCGGACTTCATCAACGCGTGGAAGACCGATTCGCTGCAGTACGCCGTGGACAACTGCTCGAATGCGAACATTGCGTGCAGCAACAGCATCCCGACGTACTACTCGAAAGCCAGCGCCGATGTGTGGGTGGATGGCCGCGGCGTCACGCATGCGAGCGATAGCACGATGACCTCGGACGCAGGAAGTGTCGTGCTGATCAAAGTCCCGACGCCCACCAATCTGAAGGATTATCCGTACACCAACTCGTATCTGCAGACGCTTGCGCAGAACGTCACGGACACGAGTGCGGTGACGCTCGATATCTACGCTGCTTCCACGAACTGGGACGATGTCGCCAACCTGCCAACGGCGGCCGCCTGCAACACGAACCAGCGAATCGGCGGCATCTACCTGGATAGTGCATTGCAGCCGCGCATCAACGACATCACGCGATACGTTGCATCGCAAGTCGCTGCGGGGGCGTCGCAAATCGGCGTGTGCATTCGCAACGCAACTGGCCGCACGATTCAGATCTCTTCACGCGACGGGACACGAACACCTGCGCTGTTCATGAAGTAATGTGGGCGGCGTGAGAGCGGGCGGGGCCGCTTCTCATCTAGCCACGCAAAAAAACGGCACCTTGAATTTCGAGGTGCCGTTTCTCTTTGCGCGCCTATTTGACCGGCACGCGGCCGGTCGAACATGCATCAATGAGTCTTATGCTTGCCTGCTTCCACCGGCCGGCGCGATTCCAGCCACATCACGTTGATCATGCCGAACGCTAACGCCACGCCGATGCCGAGAATCCAACTGAAATACCACATCACAAACTCCTGTTAAGCGTATTGGCGATCAATACATCGAATGGTGATTCTCTTCGAGCGCTGCCGCAGTCACCTTGCCGCGCATCACGCGATACACCCAGCTCGTATAGATCAGGATGATCGGCAGGAACACGATCACGGCGATCAGCATGATCTGCAACGTTATGCGGCTCGAGGTCGAATCCCACACGGTGAGA